>JANMMF010000076.1:0-8085 GCA_031372985.1 Gemmatimonadota bacterium | reverse complement strand
GGTAGCGTCTGGTCAGATACGCCGCGGCGGAATCATTCCCCGGCGTACCGGCGAGCCGGCCCTCTAGCCGGTCACTGGCGAGGAACTCGATATCCGCTCGGATGGCGGCCGAGTCCGCGTGCGTCGCACTAGAGAGAGGACGGAGCGCAGGCGTGCAGGCAGCGACCGCAAAGAGAAGCGCGGGCACCCTGAGAGAGAGCAGAATCCTATTCGACATGTTGTTCAGCACTCCGTTGAGGAAATGACTTTACGCGGAACATGCGGAAGGACCGGAGCGCGCGGAATAGTCCTTTTGTTATTTCGCAAGAGAGTTCCTTGAAGTCGTCCGTTGACCTACCTTGCCGTTTCCTGCCCCTTGGCGAGGGCTCTCATACGCGGATCGTTCTTACGCCACGCGAACTCAGCATCCTTCAGGTACGCGATGGGATAACCGTTCGCGCTGGTGAAACAGCGCCGGGCAAAGGGCAACATCGTTTCAGCGTCGCCCAGAAATCCGTACACGGCCGCCCTGGTGCACGACAGCTGCACCGCTTCGACGCCCTTGGGATACTTCGCGATAGTCGGACTCTCTCCGGCTTGCCGGAGCATGGTTAGCGCGAGCGGACGATCGCCGAGCAATGCGGCGAGCCACGCCAGAACTTCATACTGTGTGCGCCTCACATAGATAGACTGATTCGGATCGTCCGCCATCCGCTTCTCCAGGCGCCAGGCGGAATCCGCCAGCGTCCGAGCACGGGCGTAATCTCCGCGACCCGCGAACAGCTCGGCCTTCTCCGCGTAGAAGTTCACGCTGTCAAGCGCGGACCCGGGTCCGAACGACGCCAGAGAACCAGTGGCGAGCTCATTCTGGAGCGCTGCGTCACCATTCCGCATGAGGTCCCCATCCGAGGCACCCAGTCTGCCCCCGCGAGCGCGCAGGTCTCGCACTGCTCGCGCAACACCGGCGCTGTCACCGAGCTTTTCGGCGAGGGTTGCCGCATCGAAGATGGGGCCAAGAGCCGCGGGATCGAGCGCTCGCTCCCGCGCCACGAGATCCGCCGCATCGCTGTACCGCCGGAGGGCGAGCGCAGTATTGAAGCTGGTCGCGAGCACCGATTTCGATGCCGGCGCAAGGGGAAGGATGCGCTTCACGGCCTCCCACGCGGCGGCGGAGTCGCCGACATACTGGAGTGCGCGCTGTTCGTAAGCCAGGAGCTCGATGTTCGAGGGGTTCGCTCGCACCGCCCTCCTGAGAATCGCGAGAGCTTCGGCGGGGCGGCCGAGCCCGCGAAACGCCACCGTCGCGACCGCATTCGCCTGGGTTGGATCTATTGCCAGAGCGCGCTGCGCCAGGACGGAGGCCGAGTCGAGCATCTTCGTCCCGCGCGCATAGGACATTGTCGCCATGGTCTGCGCAGCAAGCCCGAGAGCATCCGCGTAACCCGGATCTCGCCCGTACGCGCGCTCGAACTGACGCAATGCCTTCTCGTATTCCGAATAAGACGCCGTCGTATTCTCCTCATTGATGCGCTTGCCACGGACGACAGCGGCGAAAGCTCCGGTATCGCCCGTCGCGCGCATCGCCATCGTCGTGCGCTCGCGAGCGACCATCACGACATCCAATGCCTCGGCAACCCTCGTCGCGACGCTTGCCTGGATGGTGAAAGGGTCCGCGGGCGACACGATCTCCTGTTCACCCGCCCAGCGCGTCGTGCCGTCGGACACGCGTATGAGCACCGGGCTCACGCGCACTCGCGGCTGACCGTCAGCTCCCTTCGCCCAGCGCACGGATGCCCGCAACACAAAATCGGCGCCGAGCGATCTGCCTGCTTGCTGCGCGCTCGTACCCGGAGACGCCCCGAGTGACGAAACACTTTTCCGATCGATCACACTCAGTCCCGCCAGGCGCGCGAGCTTTCCGGTAACGGCGTCGCGGAGTCCGTCGGCGAAGCTCGAATCGGCGCCCGGGCCTTCGGTCTCGAAAGGGAGCACCGCGATCAATGGCGGTCTGGCTGACGCGGCTCGCGCCCGCCAGACCGCTCCACCAACCAGTATCAGAGCAGTGACGAGCGTCGCGATGAGAACTCCCCGTTTACGTCGCGAGTCCACATAAACACGCGGGAACCGCGTGGTCGTTGGATCATCGAGCGCCGCGAGAAGCTCCGTTCCCGTGGCGGGACGCATCGCGGCGCGCTTCGACAGGCAGCGCATCACGAGATCCGAGATGGATCGTGGAACTCTCGATTTGGTAGCCGTTATCGGGGGTGGAGTATCGGACATCTGCGCTGCCAGCAGATCCTGCGGCGATGTCTTTTCGGCGAAGGGGTGTTTCCCCGAGAGCAACTCGTAGGCGACGACACCCCACGCATAGATGTCCGCTCGCTGGTCTGTGGCCGGATCGGCGGCTGCCTGCTCGGGAGACATGTACATCGGAGTTCCGACATTGTCGCCCGGCTGAGTAATCTCAGCCCCTTCCTTCCTCGCTGCCTGAACTGCCTTGGCGATTCCGAAATCCGTGACGACCGCCGTGCCCTCGCTGAGCAGAATGTTCTCGGGCTTGATGTCACGGTGTACGATGCCCTGCCGGTGCGCGTAGGCGAGAGCGGAGGCGACATCGCGCAGAATGGCCAGGCTCTCCTCGAGCGGAACCGGACCCTTTCTGATGCGCTCGCGCAGCGACTCCCCGCGCACGAACGGCATAGTAAAGTATGGGGCTCCGCCCACTGTCTGACCGGCGCTGAGCACCGGTACGATGTGTGGCTCCTGGAGCGCAGCGGCGAGTTTGATCTCCCGGGCGAATCGCGCCGCCGAGAACTCGTACGTGAGCTCCGGTGGCAGGACCTTTACGACGACTTCCCGGCCAAGGGACTCGTCGCGAGCGAGGAACACGCGGGCCATCCCACCCGCGCGCAGCTCCCTGATCATCGTATAGTTGCTCCCGAACGTCTGTTGGAGCTGATCGAGGAGATCGTTCAAGGTTTTCCTTGGCGCGGGCAGTCTAATGTACGGCGGGAGAGCCCGGCTCTAATGTAGGGCTCAGCCGCGACCCGCGACATACATTTGTCCGGGACCTGCTTGGGCGAACTCGGATAGTCTCTGGGAGTTGCATGGTAAACGTCTCGACCGAGGGCGATCGGCTTCATCTCGAGGTCGAGGGCATCGACAAGCTCTGGACGTTGCGCAGTCATCTCGAATTTCCGCTGTCGCACGTTCGCGCCGTCCGCATCGATCCCGAGGCGGCGCGCGGCTGGTGGCACGGCCTCAAGATCATCGGATCGAATATCCCGGGCATTCTCACCGCCGGCACCTTTTATGAGCAAGGTGGAATGGTCTTCTACGACGTCCACGATCCCGAACAAACAATCGTGCTGGACCTGGATCACGAGCGCTACAAGCGACTGATCGTTGAGGTCCAGGATCCGGACAAAACGCGCGCGACGATCGAGCGCGCTATGAAGCGGGCGCGGTAAGGATTTGTTGGCGTTCGCCCTGCGGTTGGGTTACGGTTCAGTCATGATGAGGATCACTGCAATCCTCCTTGGTGTCGCCGTCATCGCGTGCTCTGCCGCGACCTCGACAACCATCACCGACGTCGTCGGCACCTGGGGCGGCGACAATGCCGGCCTGATCGTGAACGGCACCGATGTCCATGTCCACATTGGCTGTACGCTGGGCGATGCGGTTGGGCCAATTCTCCCCGATGCGAATGGGCGGTTCGAGGTCAGTGCGACGTACAACGTCGACGCGTATCCGGTGAACCGCGGAATCACGCACCCGGCTACTTTCAGCGGACAGATCGTCGGGCAATCAATGACACTTACGGTCTCGCTCACCGACACTGCGCGAGTGCTCGGGCCCGTCACGCTGGTTTACGGCAAGGAGCCGAAGATGGGCCCGTGTCCGATCTGCAGGGTGCCGCCGAGCGCCCGGACCAGCCCCGAAAAGCGCAGCTCGGATTAGCGACGATTCGGGCGCGAGAGGGCGCGCTTGATGATCTCCTGCGCTTCCGACTGGATTCGCTTCAGGTGCTCGACACCCCTGAAGCTCTCAGCGTACAACTTGTAGACATTCTCCGTCCCCGACGGCCTTGCGGCGAACCAGCCGCTCTCGGCCGTCACCTTGATTCCGCCAATCGGATTGTCGCTTCCCGGCGCACTCGTCATAATGGAGATAATCTTCTCGCCGGCCAGCTCTGACGCCGCGATGTCCCGCGCTGTGAGGCCGGCCAGGATTTTCTTCTGCTCAAGTGTCGCGGGCGCATCGATCCTCTCATACGCAGGATCGCCGTACTGTCGAGTGAGATCCCGATAGAGCTCACCCGGATCCTTACCGGTGACGGCCGTCATCTCCGCCGCGAGCAGGCCAAGGATGATTCCATCCTTGTCGGTGGTCCACACGCTTCCGTTGCGCCGCAGGAATGACGCGCCCGCGCTCTCTTCGCCGCCGAAACCGAGTGAGCCGCTCACCAGGCCGTCGACAAACCACTTGAAGCCGACCGGGACTTCCTTGAGACCGCGACCGAGTCCCGACGCCACGCGGTCGATCATGCTGCTGCTGACGACGGTCTTCCCGACCGCGGCGGTCGCCGGCCAGTCGGGACGGTGCGTGAAGAGATAGGAGATCGCCACGGCGAGATAGTGATTGGGGTTCAGCAACCCCGCGCTCTTTGCCACGATTCCGTGCCGGTCGTGATCCGGGTCGCACGCCCAAGCCACGTCAAACCGGTCCTTGAACGCGATCAGCCGCTGCATCGCGTGCGGGGACGAGCAATCCATCCTGATCCTTCCATCCCAGTCGACGGTCATGAATCGGAACGTCGCGTCTACAACTTCACTAACAACCTTCAGGGAAATTTTATAGTCATCGGCGATCTCGCCCCAGTAGTAAACGCCGGCACCGCCGAGCGGGTCGACGCCGAGCTGGAGACCGGCGGACCGGATTGCATCGAAGTCAATCACCGATGCGAGGTCGCCGATGTACGCGCCCATGTAATCGTGCCGGTGCGTGGTCGCCGCGGACTTCGCCCTGGCGAACGGGATCCGGCGGACATCCTTCAACCCGCCGGCGATCAGCTCGTTTGCCTTGTCCTGAATCCACTTGGTGTTGGCGGAATCCGCCGGTCCGCCGCTCGGAGGATTGTACTTGAAGCCGCCGTCCTCCGGTGGATTGTGCGATGGTGTCACAACAATCCCATCACCCAAGCCACCTGACCTCCCACGATTGTAGGTGAGAATCGCGTGCGAGACGACTGGCGTCGGCGTGAAGCTGTCGTGATTGTCGATCATCACATCGATTTCATTGGCCGCCAGGACCTCGAGTGCTGAAGCGAACGCCGGCTCGGACAAGGCGTGGGTGTCGATCCCGATGAAGAGCGGACCGTCGATGCCCTGCTGCCGGCGATGCAGGCAGATCGCCTGCGTGATGGCCAGGATGTGCTCCTCGTTGAAGGAGCATTCGAGCGATGTCCCGCGGTGCCCCGACGTCCCGAACGCGACCTTCTGCGTTATCGCGGCGGGATCGGGCTCGAGCGCGTAATAGTCCGTCACGAGCCGGGGGATGTTTGCCAGCAACGATTCGGGCGCCGGCTTACCGGCCAACGAACTGACTTTCATTTCTTAAGACTAGCAGCCAGAGGCCATCGGTCGATACGGCCCTTTGCAGCAGAACTTCAGTTTCCGTTCCCCTCTATCTCCACGGATTGACCGTCTGATCCCTCACCAGGAGGTTGGCGACGATTGTTTGACTGCCTGAGTCGGACGCGACTCGGTTAACTTCTTGACTAACCTCCCTCTTCTCCACCACACACCTACGGTAAAGCTCACATGGAACGCAGAGAGTTCGTTCAGCGTGGCGCGACCGCGCCCGCAATGCGCCTCGGCCACGGGATCGGCATGGAAGGCCACGAGTGGCCGTACCTCGAGCGAGGGAGTCAGGTGGTGCTGCAACTGGGGATGACGTTCAGTGACGAACCCGGGATCTATCAGTACGGCAAGTTCGGCATCCGCCTCGAAGACATCAGGGCGATCACGGAGAACGGCGCCGAGATGCTGACTCCGACGCAGACGCCGTTATCGCCAATGTTGGTCTGACACTATGCTCAAAGTGATTCTCTTCGCATTGGCGCTGTCAGCCAGCCTGCCAGCGGGCGTCGGCGCGCAGGATTCGGTCGCACCACCGATCAAGCTCCGCGTCTTTCTCGATTGCGAGGACTGCGATTTTGATTTCATGCGGACCGAGATCAACTTCGTGGACTACGTGCGCAGCCGGCAGGATGCGCAGATCCACATTCTCGTAACCGATCAGCGGACTGGCGGCGGTGGAACGGAATACACCCTTCACTTCATCGGCCAGCGCGAGCTTGCGAATATTGCCGATACGCTCAAGTACGTGTCGCCGCCGAGTACGAGCAAGGACGATCTGAGACACGGGTTGGCGCGTACTATCAAGCTGGGTCTCGTTCGGTACTACGCGCACCTCGGTCAAGCCGGTCGGTTTGAGGTGAGCTACAAACCACCCAGTGATAGTGGTAGTGCGGGCGCCAAAAGCGCGAGCAAGGATCGCTGGAACCTCTGGGTGTTCAGAACCTCCGCCAGTGGATTCGGGAGCGGCGAGAAGTCCAGCAATTTTGTCTCGGTGAATGGATCGGTGAGCGCCAATCGAACGACCGAGATGTGGAAATCCACCTTTCGCGTCAACGGCAACTATGGTCAGAGCCGATTCATTCTCGGGGACGGCAGCAAATTCAACAGCTACTCGCACAGCTACGGCTTCAGCGACTTGCTGGTGAAGAGCCTTGGATCTCGCTGGTCTGCCGGCCAGCGCGCGTCCTGGACGTCGTCGACCTTTCTGAATCAGAGCCGCGCCATTCGCTTCGCGCCGGCCGTCGAGTACAACTTCTTCCCGTATTCACAATCGACGAGGAGGATGCTCACGCTCCAGTACTCGCCCGGGATCAACTTTTTCCGGTACCAGGACACCACCATCTTCGACAAGCTCAGCGAAGTGCGCGCCGATCAGACATTGACCGCGTCGATCGATCTGAAACAACCGTGGGGATCAGTCAGCAGCTCGCTCGAGGGCGCTGCATACGTCAACGACTTCAGCAAACGGCATCTGGTCTTCTTCAACAGCCTGGACCTGCGGCTGTTCAAGGGATTCTCGTTTTTTTCCTTCGGTCAGGTATCGCTCATTCGCGACCAGCTCTATCTCCCGCGCGGCAGTCTGAGCGATCAGGAGCGTCTGCTCCGCCGGCGCCAGCTCGCGACATCGTACACCTACTTCGTCAACCTCGGTCTGAGCTACAGCTTCGGCTCGATCTTCAACAACATCGTGAACCCGAGGTTCGGCGGGACGAGCGGCGGGTTCACGATCATCAACTGATGCGATGGATGGCGCGAGTGAGGCGACGCTGGTCTGAATCGAGACAGCCTCTGACCACGGGGGCGCTTAGGAGGGATGCAAGTTTTGAGTCGACAGTTTTGACTTGTCAGTTGGTCAGTGGTAATGAGTGAGCAGGACCTCCGCCATCGCCTTGACTGATAACCACTCACAACTGATCGACTGACCAACTGATGACTCAAAACTTGCATCCCCCCTAAGCGCCCCCGTAGTAATCTTCCGCACTAAGGAATCGTAGTCCCCTGCGTCGCCCAGACCTGCCAGCGACCATCGCGCTTTATGTAGACATCGGTAAAGCGCACGCGTCGATCCATCGCCTTGCCTTGAGCGTCACGTCCCACCTCGTGGTTGACGCCGGTGACGACCGCGGTATTCCCTTCGGTCCGAATGTTCAGCTCGGAAAGCTCGAGGGATTGGAAGGCAGTCTTGTCGGTCCGCGCATCGGCAACCGCCTGTGTCTTCGTCATGATCCTGCCGGTGCGACTGCTGATATCACTCGCATCGAAGGCGTAGTTGCGCTCGAACCACGAGGCATCGTGCTTGAGAAGAGCGTCGTTCCACTCCCGCTCCATGTAGGCCAGGACGCCCTGGTCGTCGAGGGCGTGGCCGGCGTTGGCGACTACCTGCCAGCGACCGCCGCGCTTCTCGAGGACGTGAACGCTGCGGTTCTGGAAGGTCTGGTCTTTCCCATCGACCCTCACGGTCGCG
>JANMMF010000048.1:0-2044 GCA_031372985.1 Gemmatimonadota bacterium | reverse complement strand
ATCGCTCTCGCGCAGCTTGCGCGCACGCTGCTCGGCTGGCCGGTTCAGGTGGATTTGTTCACCGTGCCCGTCTGGGCGTCAGGAGTCGCATTCCTGATTACCGGGAGTCTGGCGGTCTGGGCATTCCGCTCGGCGGGGCGGCGTCTCTCGGCCGTCTAGCCGGATCACCCCTCCGCCGAACGGGGCATCATGATCCGGAGACTCAAATCCGGGTCGCGGACTATATTGGGTTGATGGGCGACGCGTCGACCTCTCTCACCAGCACCCTCGCCGATCGCTACACGATCGAGCGGATACTCGGACACGGCGGCATGGCAACCGTGCACCTGGCCGAGGAGCGCAAGCACAAGCGCAAGGTCGCGATCAAGATTCTGAGGCAGGAGCTTGGCGCATCGGTGGGCGCCGAGCGGTTCCTGCGCGAGATCGGTATCGCCGCGCAGCTCTCCCACCCGCACATCGTTCCTCTCATCGATTCCGGCGAGTCCGACGGATCGCTCTACTACGTTTCCCCGTTCATCGATGGCGGATCGCTGCGCGACCGGCTCACCGCACAGGGCAAGCTCCCGATCGATGATGCCGTGCGCATCGCGCACGAGGTCGGGACGGCGCTGGACTATGCGCACCGCAACGGGTTCGTCCACCGTGATGTCAAACCCGAGAATATTCTCTTCGCTGACGATCACGCGCTGCTCGCCGATTTCGGCATCGCGCACGTGTGCATGCCCGAGGGCGAGACACTCACGCTGGCCGGGCTGGCACTCGGCACCCCCGAGTACATGAGCCCCGAGCAGGCATCCGGAGAGACAGAGATCGGAGTTCCGGGGGACATCTACGGACTCGCCTGCGTTGTCTACGAGATGCTGGCGGGCGAGCCACCCTTCAGGGGAGCGAGTGCCAGGGCGACGATGGCCAAGCAGGTGACCGAGCGGGCAAGGCCGCTCCGTGCCCTGCGCCCCGACGCTCCATCGGGATTCGAGCGGGTGCTGGAGAAGGCGCTGGCAAAGGATCCGCTGCAGCGCTACGCAACCGTCATGGAATTCTGCGGCGCCCTCGACCGCGCCAGGTCGGAGCCGAACCGCCCGTTCGCGATGACGACGCGCACGATCGCAGTGCTTCCGTTCGTTAATTCCAGCCCCGATCCCGACAACGAATATCTCAGCGACGGGATCACGGACGAATTGATAAACGCGCTGGCGAAAGTCGACGGGCTACGCGTAGCGTCGCGCACGTCGGTCTTTGCGCTCAAGGGAAAGGCGCAGGATGTGCGCGCCATCGGCGCGCTCCTCGAAGCTTCGGAAGTGCTTGAAGGAACTCTGCGCCGCTCCGGCGACAACCTTCGTATCACGGCGCAGCTGACGTCGACGGAAGACGGTCGCCTCGTGTGGTCGGAGCGCTACGACCGGAAGCTGGACGACGTCTTTGCGATCCAGGACGAGATCTCGCGCACGATCGTCGCCAAGCTGCGGTCGACTTCATTCGCCGATATCATCTCGCCGGCGAGCGACCGCCACACCGAGAACGTGGAAGCGTATGGGCTGTACCTGCGCGGCCGCTACGCCTGGAACAAGCGCACTTCGGAAGGAGTCACCGAAGGCATCAAGTACTTCGAGGAAGCGATCGCGCTCGATCCGAACTACGCGTTGGCTTACACCGGGCTTGCCGACTCCTACGCGCTGCACATCGATTATCGGAACGTGCCGGTGCACGAGGGCTTCGAGCACGCCAAGTTCTACGCGCGAAAGGCGATCGCGCTCGACGATACGCTGGCGGAAGCGCACGCGTCGCTGGCGTGGAGTCTCTTCATTTACGACTGGGACTGGAGTGGTGCGGAGAAGGCTTTCCGGCGTGCCATCGAGCTCGATCCGCGCTACGCGACGGCGCACCAGTGGTACGCCTTTATGCTCGCCTCGCAGGGGAGATTCGACGAGGCGCTGCTCGAGGCGCATACCGCGCAGGAGAACGATCCGGCTTCGGTCTCGGTGCGCCGCAGCCTAGGCTACACCTATGTGTACGCGCGGAAATATCAGCAGGCCCGGTATCACAT
>JANMMF010000030.1:0-2014 GCA_031372985.1 Gemmatimonadota bacterium | reverse complement strand
CGGACAGCGGCGTCGCGTTTGGGCACAGGCGACTCTCCATCATCGACCTGTCCTGCGAAGGCCACCAGCCCATGACATCGGTCGATGGCCGCTACACGACTGTCTTCAACGGAGAGATCTACAACTACCTCGAGATCCGCCGTGAGCTGAGTGATGCGGGCTTTTCGTTCAGAGGCTCCAGCGATACCGAGGTCATGCTGACCGCTGCCGTGAAATGGGGAGTCGAGGAAACTCTGCGGCGAATGTCCGGCATGTTCGCGCTGGCCATCTGGGACAAGACGAGGTCGAAGCTTCATCTCGTGCGCGACAGGATCGGAGAAAAGCCTCTGTACTATGGTTGGACCGGCGGCGTGTTCCTCTTCGGTTCCGAGCTGAAGGCATTGCGCGCCCACCCGCGGTGGCAGGGAACGGTCGACCGCGACGCTCTGACCCTGATGCTTCGCTACGGGTATGTGCCGGCCCCATACTCGATTTACCAGGGCATTCGGAAGCTGCGTCCCGGCACGATGATGACTTTCGACAAAGATCATCGTGAAGGAGTTGAGACGCCTTACTGGAGAGCGCTCGACTACATCAGGGAGCCGAGCGCGGAAATCTCTCCGTCCGACGGGGAGGCTGTGTCCGGACTGGACAGCGTTCTTCGCACGGTGATCACGCAGCAGATGATCTCGGATGTGCCGTTGGGCGCATTCCTGTCTGGCGGCATCGACTCCTCCCTGATCGTGGGGATCATGCAGTCAGTGAGCCCTCGCCCTGTTCGCACTTTCACGATCGGCTTCGAGGAGACTGAATTCAACGAAGCAGTCTATGCGAAACAAGTGGCCCGGCATATCGGCACCGATCACACCGAGCTATACGTAAC
Source organism: Gemmatimonadota bacterium (assembly GCA_031372985.1). GTDB lineage: Bacteria > Gemmatimonadota > Gemmatimonadetes > Gemmatimonadales > Gemmatimonadaceae > UBA4720. The sequence continues at coordinate 1,152 of JANMMF010000030.1, read as the reverse complement.
GCCCAGAGAAGCGTTGGATGTAATCCCCAATCTTCCGGGCCTCTACGACGAGCCATTCGCGGACTCTTCACAGGTTCCAACCTTCCTGGTCGCCCATCTCGCGCGGCAGCACGTCACGGTCAGCCTTTCCGGCGATGGTGGCGACGAGTTGTTCGGTGGATACCCGCGATATCCCCTGGCCAAGGCGATGTGGAACGCCATCCGCTGGCTGCCGTATCCGATGCGTGGCGGGCTCGGGCGACTCCTGGAGTCTCCGTCCCCCCAGCGGTGGGATTCCGTGCTGGAGAGACTGCGAGCCGCGCTTCCGAAGGGAGTGCGGACAGACGCCACCGGTGACAGGGTTCACAAGCTGGCGGGTTATCTGCGCGCAGCCAGCACGGACGAGATGTACGTCGGGCTTGTTTCCCAGTGGCACTCGCCAGAGGACGTTGTGATCGGGGGCACCGAGCTTCCAACTCTCCTCACGTCGGACACCTCCGGCCGGGACAGCTGGAATCTCCTCACCCGGCTGATGTATCTGGACCTGATTTCGTATCTGCCCGACGACATTCTCGTAAAGGTCGACAGGGCCACAATGGCGGTGAGCCTGGAATCACGAGCGCCATTTCTCGACCGCAGAATCGTCGAATTCGCACTCGGCCTGCCGCTCGGCTTGAAGATCAGGGACGGCGAATCGAAATGGATCCTTCGTCGCGTCCTGGAGAAATACGTCCCATCGAAGCTCATCGACCGGCCGAAGATGGGTTTTGGGATTCCGATCGACAGATGGCTGCGTGGACCGCTGAAGGCGTGGGCGGGCGATCTCCTCGCGCCAGACAGGCTTAAGCGCGAAGGCTACTTCCGTCCTGAAGCGATCACACGAAAATGGAATGAGCACCAGACAGGGAATCGGAACTGGCATCGCCACCTCTGGGCCGTTCTCATGTTCCAGGCGTGGCTCGAAGCAGAGCGCAGTGCGGCGCCTCCGGAGCTGGTGCCGGCGTTTCCAGAGAATCTGGCGTCAGTCTGAGATTGTCGTCTGTTGCTCAAACGGTAAGCGATCGCGAAGCCCGCCCGCTGCACGTGCTGCACGTTACCTCCGGCTTGGGCACCGGCGGCGCTGAGCTGATGCTGGAGCGTCTCATCGCTTCGGCGGATCCGCGTTTGGTTGCG
>JANMMF010000432.1:0-1524 GCA_031372985.1 Gemmatimonadota bacterium | reverse complement strand
GAAGAATGAGCTTGAACCAGAGCTCGCTCGCCTGATGAACGATGATGAAGAGGAGCTCGTCGGGGTGCTCTGGTTTCGAGCGCGGGCGCTGGAGTTGGAGCAGCTCGTCGAGAGCCAGATAGGACGGGTAATTCACCTCGTGGCCGGCTGGTTTCGTCGCGGGAGCCGGGGGCTGTCCCTTCCGATTCTTCTCCGTCAAAACGTTGCTACCTCGAGCGTCGCCACATCATCCACTTGCATCGTCTCCGTCGTGTAGAACGGCTCGCCGTAGCGACAGCGGATGAGTGAGCCATAGTGCGCGGCGTGGTGGCGGATCAGATCGCGTAGAGGCTCGCCATTTGGGTAAACCTCGCCAGCCTGAACGGCCTCACCGAACTGCGACTCGTAGCACCCGATCGCCTCCAGCTTCTTCTCGAACGCATCGCTGATGTCGACCACGAACGTCGGCTTCTGGTTGTCCTCGCGAAACGACAGCGCATGAATGACCTTGCGCGGCCGATGAGCGGGCACTTTCGGCTCGATCTTTTTCAGTCCGGCGACGAAGCAGGCATCACGTACTAGTTGGGCTACGATTGGGTGGTCTGGATGCCGCCCGTGGAGAGAGTGGGTGATGACGACCCGTGGCTGAAGCTTCCTGATCATTACGGCAACCTTGGCGCGCGTCTCCGGGGTGTTTTGAATCCCGCCGTCGGGAAACCCCAGGTTCTCGCGCACAGAGACACCCATCACCTTCGCTGCCTTTGCGGCTTCCTTCGCGCGGAGCTCCGGCGTTCCGCGAGTCGCCAGCTCTCCCGCGGCGAGATCGAGAATTCCCGTCGATCTCCCGAGCATCTGCGCGCGGATAAGTGTACCGCCGCAAATCAGCTCGATGTCGTCGGGATGGGCTGCGATCGCGAGGATGTCGACCTTTTTCATGGGCGAAAGCTACCCGCGCCCGGCCGCCGGGGATACATAGCCGTCAACCGCGGCTACTCGTACCGGAGCGCATCGATCGGGTTGAGCTTTGCCGCTCTCTGCGCGGGAAGAATCCCGAATATGAGTCCGATGCTTACCGAGACCATTACCGCGATGACCGTGAGGCCGACAGGCACCGCGGCGTCGATCTTCATTGCCAGAGTCGCCAGCCTACCGAAGGCCAACCCAATGAGGATGCCGAGCACGCCGCCGAATCCGGTAAGCGTTGCTGCCTCGACGAGAAATTGAAAGAGGATCTCGCGCTTGGTGGCACCGAGGGCCTTTCGAATACCGATCTCCCGCGTGCGGCTCGTTACCGACACCATCATGATCGCCATCACACCGATGCCGCCGACAAGCAGTCCAACGCTCGAGAGGACGATCATCACGAGGAAAAACACCCCGGTGATCTTGTTGAAGGTGTCCAGGATCTGGTCCTGCGTGATCATGTCGAAGTTGTTCTTGTCGACCGGACGGAGCCGTCGCATTTCGCGGAGGGCAACCGTCACCGCCTCCTGCGCGTCCGCGGTCGCCACAGTCTTCTTGGGCTTTACCGGGATGAAGAGCGCG
>JANMMF010000425.1:0-3197 GCA_031372985.1 Gemmatimonadota bacterium | reverse complement strand
GGGGTCGAGCAGACGGCCCTGCACAATCACCTCCTGAACGAGACACCGCACGTGATGTATATGCACATTCGAGCCATCGGTAACGCCGAGAGGATTGCCAAAGCGGTGCGGGCGGCGCTCGAGTTCACGGAGACTCCGCTCGGGCCGCCGACCACGACTGCCGCGACTACGACGTCGACCGCCGCAATCCCGAACGATCTGGACACGGCTGCGATCGCCGGGATCATCGGGGTCCGCGGGAGGACTAACGGTGGTGTCTATCAGCTGAGCATCCCACGACGCGAAAAGATCAAGGAAGACAAGATGGAGATCCCATCGTCGATGGGATTGGCCACCGCGATCAATTTTCAGTCGACGGGTGCGGGCAAGGCCGCGATCACCGGAGACTTCGTGCTGCTGGGTCGGGAAGTGAACCCGGTGATCTGGGCGCTGAGCGAGAATGGCATCGCGGTTACCGCGATCCACAGCCATATGATCGTGGAGAACCCACGCTTGTTCTTCATGCATTTCTGGGCGAACGACGACGTTCCGAAGCTGGCCCGCGGGCTGCGAGCCGCGCTCGACCGAACGCGAGGGCGTCGCTAGAAAGCAAAACGGGCCGGCCCGAGGGCCGACCCGTTGCATTTTTTCAAATGAGAACCGCTGTATACAGCTCCCGAGGAGGGACTCGAACCCCCGACCCGGTGATTAACAGTCACCTGCTCTACCACCTGAGCTACTCGGGAATAGCTACGCAAATTAGCGATTCACGGCGCCCGAATCAACCGATCCCACTCCCGTTTTCCAGATGTAATTCAGCTGTAATGCGTTTTCGCTAACTTCCAGACATGCCCCCAAAACGAAACGGCATTCACCGCCCCACCGCACTCGTCACTGGCGGCTCCGGTGGCATTGGGCTCGAGCTCGCAAAGGTACTCGCCCGCAACGGCTTCGACCTGGTGCTCGTCGCGCGCAAACGAGACACGCTCGAAGCGGCGGCGGGGCAGCTCGAGGGGAAATTCGATGTTCGGGTGCATGTATTCGCGGCGGACCTCCGACGCCGGGAAGCGCCCCAGGAAATCTTCGATTTCCTGCAGAACGAGAACATTCCGATCGAGGTGCTCGTCAACAACGCCGGGTTCGGTCTGGGAGGGGAGTTCTCGGAGACCGCGGTTCAGCGCGAGCTGGATATGATTCAGGTCAACATTGCCGCGTTGACGCATCTCACCAAGCTGTTCCTCGCTCCGATGATCAAGCGCAGGTCGGGCCGCGTGCTCAACGTTGCGTCGACTGCCGCGTTTCAGCCGGGACCGCTGATGGCGGTGTACTACGCAACCAAGGCCTACGTCCTGAGCTTTTCGGAAGCCCTCTCTGAGGAGCTCCGCAACACCGAGATAACGGTCACGGCGCTATGCCCCGGGCCCACCGACACCGACTTCGCCGACACCGCCGAGATGGGCAGCTCACGCCTGTTCAATACGTTCGGAATCGCCGACGCCGCTGATGTCGCGAAGTACGGCTTCGACGCGATGATGAGCGGAAAGCGCCTCGCGATTCCCGGCATCAAGAACAAGATCCTCGCGCAGGCCAACCGACTCGCTCCGCGCGCGCTGTCCGCCAGGCTTGCGCGCATCGCGCAGGAGTCTCGCTAGAGCGCGAGCTGCCTCGACATCGGCTCCACATCGGCCAGGCCCAGGCCGAGCCGCGGCGATATCTCGGCGCGATCGACACGACGCTCGAGCAGCGGCGCCAGCCAGCGCCCGGTGTGTGACTCCTCCACCCGCGCGACATCTTCGGGACGGCCCATTGCGACCACCCGTCCACCGCCCACTCCGCCCTCCGGCCCGAGATCGATGATCCAGTCCGCGAGCTTGATCACATCGAGATTGTGCTCGATCAGTACGAGCGAGTGACCCTGCTCGAGCAGCCGGTCGAATACCTTCGCCAGCTTCCTGATGTCCTCGAGATGGAGTCCGGTGGTCGGCTCGTCCATGACGTACATCTTCTTTCCCGATTTCTTTCCGGCCATCGTGAGCTCGCGCGCGATCTTGATGCGCTGCGCTTCTCCACCCGAGAGCGTGGTAGCCGGCTGTCCGAGCCGAAGATAGCCGAGTCCGACCTGCTGTAACTGCCACAGCGCCTGGCCGAGCTTTTCCTCGCGCGGGAAGAATCGGATCGCCTGGTCAACAGTGAGGTTCAGCACCTCGTGAACGTTCTTGCCGCGCACAGTCACGTCCAGAACTTCGGGCTTGTAGCGCTTTCCGCCGCAATCGTCGCAGGGCACGTACACGTCGGCCATGAAGACCATCTCCACCTGGAGCGCGCCGGCTCCCTCGCACGCCTCGCAGCGGCCCCCCTCGACGTTGAAGCTGAACGTGCCCGGCGTGTATTTGCGCTGGCGCGCGAGTGGAGTGTCGGCGAAGATGGCGCGGATCTCGTCGAACGCCTTCACGTACGTCACCGGATTCGACCGCGGTGACTTTCCAATCGGGCTCTGATCGATCATGACCACCGCCTCGAGCGCGTCGAAACCGGTGATCGTCTCGTACTCTCCGACCTTTTCTCCGAGATGAAGCTTCGCGGAATGCTCGCCCTCGAGATGGGTCTCCAGCGCGCGATAGAGAACGTCATGGACGAGAGTGCTTTTCCCAGAGCCCGACACGCCGGTAACAACAGTTAGCGCACCGAGCGGGATGCGAACGTCGACGTCCTGGAGATTGTGCTCGCGCGCGCCGGTGAGCGTGATCCAGCGCGGACCGAGACGGCGGCGCTCCTCGGGCAGTGGAATCGACCGCGCTCCGGTCACGTATTGCCCAGTGAGCGGACTCTCGCTGATGCGTGACATCGGCCCCGAAAAGACCACGTCGCCACCCGCTTCGCCACTTCCCGGGCCGAGCTCCACCATGTAGTCCGCCATCTCGATCGCGGCCAGATCGTGCTCCACCACGAGCACGCTGTTCCCCGCGTCGCGCAGACGCTGCAACAGCTTGAGCAGCCTGTCCATGTCGCGCGAATGCAGTCCTATCGATGGCTCGTCCAGAACGTACAGCGTGTCCACCAGCTGTGATCCAAGTGAGTTGGCGAGCCCGATACGCTGCGCTTCGCCGCCCGAGAGCGTGCGCGTGGCGCGATTCATCGAGAGATAACCGAGCCCGACGTCGCACAGAAAGGTGACGCGATCGCGCGCCTCCTTCAGGATCATCTCGGCGACCTTCTGC
>JANMMF010000380.1:0-24180 GCA_031372985.1 Gemmatimonadota bacterium | reverse complement strand
GCGGCGAGCCGCTGCGAGCGTGGGACAGGACGGGTCGATCTGCTGCACTCACCGATTGGAACACGCTCAGCGTCGACGGTCTGTACGACAACCTCGAACGCGCGGCCGATGGGGATGGTGCGGTTCAGATCGCATTCGATCCCCGTTGGCATTTTCCCACGTACATAGGCACCAACCCAGCGCGGGGACCCGACGCCTGGTCCAATACCGAGGCGCGAGCGTTGCGGCCACTCCGATGACGCCCCCGCTCGTGTCGCGCAACCTGCATTTCATGACGTTGGATTGCCGACCGTAACGTGCGCGCGGCGCCTGCGGGGTCTTCGAGGTACTTTCACGCGTCACGATGCCACGACCTTTGAATATGAACGAGCGGCCCGAAGCCGCGCCGCTGCGCACCGTGGAATGGGTGCTCATCGCCGGAGTGTGGGCGTTCTATGGCGCGATGACGGTCGCGACCCTGTTGGTCGATCGCGGTGGCGGACCTCCCTTCGACGGGAAGGGTCCCACCGCGCTTCAACTTTTCGTAAACCCGTTGGTGTGGGCTGCGCTCACAGCGCTCATTCTGTGGGTGAGCCGCTTTGTAACGCTCGACCAGACGTTTTGGCGCCGTCGTGGGCTGCTCGTGGTGATCGCAGGAATTCTCGTTGCGAACGTCTTCGACCTGGCCGCCGATGCCCTGTGGGATGCGCTCGCGGTAACGCAAGGCGCTGGTGCAGGTCCGGGCTTCAGGCGGTTCAACCCGGGGTTCGACAATCTGTCGTGGCTCGACGACCTCGGAGTGTTTTTGGGCGCGCTCGGCGTCGCCGCGGCGCGCGGTTTCATCCTGCGTGAGCAAGCACGTCGCAGAGAGGCGCGGCGGCGCGCCGTCGATAGCGAGGCTCGATCCGTTCGCATCCAGGCCCACGCGTCGCAACTCCAAGCGCAGCTCGCCGAAGCTCGCCTGGACGCGTTGCGGCGCCAGCTCGATCCGCACTTCCTGTTCAACACCCTCAACACTGTCTCGGCGCTTGTCGAGCGCGATCCACGCGGTGTGCGCCGGATGATCGGGCAGCTCAGTGACCTCCTGCGACACAGCATCGACTCCGCATCGTCGCCGGAAATTCCACTGCGGCTCGAGCTCGAGCTGCTCGAGCGTTATGTAGACATCATGCGCGTGCGGTTCGAGGATCAGCTCGAGATCACGGTGCGGGCGGACCCGACCACGCTCGACGCGCTCGTGCCGAATCTGATTCTCCAACCGCTGGTGGAGAACGCGATCAAGCATGGCGTGGAGCAACGGTGTGAGGGTGGGCGCGTCGAGGTCGAAGCGGTACTCGATGGTGATAGCGTCGTGCTCCGCGTGCGCGATAATGGGCCCGGCATGTCGCCGTGGTCGGCCGCATCGATGGATGCGCCCGCGGAGTCTTCCGGCAGCGGCCGGCGCAGCGTCGGACTGCGTAACACCGCAGCGCGTCTCGCCGAGCTCTATGGCGACAACTATAGATTCACCGTTGGACCGAATTCCGCGGACGGCACACTTGCCGAGGTCCGACTTCCCTACCATGTGGATGGGGTGGCGCGTGGCGGATGATCAGCGAGTCGTGCCGCTTTCATTGCGCGTACTGGTGGTGGACGACGAGCGGCCGGCGCGACTTCGGCTCGAAGACCTGCTGCGCCGGCAGTCGGGGGTCGAGATCGTTGGCTCGGCGCGCAATGGTGCGCTCGGCGTCGAGTCGATCCGCACGCTGAATCCCGATCTCGTATTCCTCGACGTGCAAATGCCCGTGATGAACGGGCTCGATGTCGTCCGCGAAGTTGGAGCCGACTCCATGCCCGCGACCATCTTCGTAACCGCGTTCGATCAATACGCGCTACAGGCGTTCGACGTCGCCGCCATCGACTACCTCGTCAAGCCGTTCACCGATGAGCGTTTCGAGCAGGCATTCCAGCGCGCTCGCCGGAAGCTGACGCTCGAAGGGATCGAGCGACAGCGGCGACAGCTTCTCGCGGCGTTGAACAGTCTGGATCCAAACCGACCTTCGGGCATTGAGTCGTCAGTAGCGCCAACGATGCCGGCGTCCGCGCAGGAGTCCGCGACAGCGACCCCCAATGCATCGTATCTCGAGCGAATCGCTGTCGAGATGCACGGGAAGGTCCGCGTGGTGCCCGTTACCGAAATCGACTACATCGTCGCCAGCGGCCCCTACGCGGATCTGTACGTGACGGATAAACGCTACAGCATTCGCGAGCGAATGCAGGTGCTCGAGGAGCGGCTCGATCCGTCGATGTTCCTGCGTGTGCATCGCTCGGTGATCGTGCGCCTCGATCTGGTGGAGTTGCTCCATCGCACCCCCGGGGGCGACTATCAGCTGCAGCTGCGCAGCGGCGTGCGTCTGCCCGTCAGCCGGTCGCGTCATGAGGCCCTCGAAAGGTGGCTTGGTAGCGCCCGCTAACCACGCGGCCATGCCGCGGTGCGCGCAACTCATGACATGTAGCGGTCACTCGTGACATCGGCAGGCTTGAGCGCGGCAAGCGCCCGTATAGTCAGCATAGTCACGGGGCGCGATCGACTATGCCCCTCAGTCGGAAACCGAGGAATCCTGTCATGAGTCGTTCAAGCGCAATTCTCGTCCTGCTGGCCAGCGCCAGCTTAGCTCTCAATGCCCCCGCCCAGGAGGGGGCGCCTATCGCCGGGCGCATCACCGGAGTGGTGGTAACCGGTGGAACGGACGAGCCTATCGGCGGCGCATCGATAGCCGTGCGAAACACGAATGATTCCACGCTCGTCGGCGGCGGTTTCGCGAACGCCGAGGGCGCGTTTCATATTGAGGGCGTGGCTCCGGGCCGTTATACCGTTCGCGTTCGCGTCATGGGCTTCGCGCCGGTCGTGAAGACTGAGGTAAGCGTGACACCCTCCGGCACGACGGTGGACCTCGGTCGCATCGCGCTATCACCAGTGGCAACGCAGCTGGCGTCCGTCGCGGTGACTGCGGATCGCGCCGACGTAATCGTGGCGCCGGACCGCACCAGCTATACGGTGAAGGACATGCCCGCCGCCTCCGGCGGGAGCGCTGTCGACGTGCTGCGCAACGTGCCGTCCGTAGAAGTGGATGGCGACAACAAGGTGAGCCTGCGCGGAAATGAGAACGTCGTGGTGCAGATCAACGGCCGCCTCTCACCGATGCGCGGCGAGGCACTCGGCAATTTTCTCGCGCAGCTTCCGGCGAACCTGGTGGCGCGAATCGAGGTTGTCCCAAACCCGTCCGCGAAGAACGACCCGGAAGGCATGGCGGGGATTCTCAACATCGTGCTGAAGGAAAACACCGATCTCGGGACGAGCGGCGGCTTCACTGTCGGCGGCGGCACCACTGGACAGGCCAACGCGTCGGCCAACGTTGGCCATCAGGCCGGCCCGCTCACGCTCTTCGCCAACTACGGTTTGATGCGCGATTCCCGTCAGATCTCGGGATATATAGATCGCTCTGGTCTTCAGTCGGGCCTGCTTCCGTATCTCGAGGCCGACATCGCCGGAGGGCAAAAGGGAATCTCGCACAGCCTGAACGCAAGCGCCGACTACAAGCTCGGGGCGAGCGATGCGCTGTCGTCGAACCTCGTGGTGAGTGACCGTAGTCCCACGCGCACCAATGACAACTTCTACGACGAGCTCGATGCCGCTCGCGACGTCACGGCCAGCTATCGCCGCCTGAAGCTCATGACCGGCGACGAGCTCTCGCTCGACTGGGCGCTGGGTTACAAGCACGTTGCGGCGCAGCAGGGCGACGGATTCTCCACCGAGCTTCGCGTGAACCGCGGTATGGACACGGACAACGTGCTACTCACCGACCAGGTGCTGTCCACCACGAGCGGCGCGCCCGAGGGCCTGCCGGCGCTGGAGACGAACCTGACCAAGGAGCGGGAGACGCAGTGGTCCCTCCAGTCGGACTTCACGCACAGCTTCGCGTCCGGCACAAAGATCGAGACGGGGTACAAGGGCACCATTCGCCGCCTCGACAACGACTTCGGCGTCGCGACATCCAGCGACGGCGGTAGTACGTACTTGTCTGACCCGTCGCGCAGCAACGGTTTTCTGTACGACGAGCGGGTGAACGCCGCGTACGGGGTGCTGAGCCAGAGCGTCGGCAAATTCGAGCTCCAGGGTGGACTGCGCGCGGAGCAGGTGAAGACCGCATTCGACTTGGCGAACACAGGCGAGCACTTCTCGAACGACTACACGAGCCTGTATCCGAGCGCGATCGCGTCCTACGCGCTCTCGGAGACCGAGCAAGTGAAGGCGAGCTACTCGAAGCGCGTAACGCGGCCCGACACTCGCCAGCTCAACCCGTTTGGGTGGCGCGAAGACGCGCTCAACAGGTTCCAGGGCAATCCCGCGCTACTTTCGCAGTACACGCACGCGTTCGAGCTCGGCTTCCAGCAGCTCTTCCCGCAAGGCACGCTGCAAGTCACGCCATTCATTCGGCACACGGTGAACGCGATCCGCTTCATCCGCACCATCGACGACGCGGGCGTTTCGATCACGACGTTCCAGAACGTGGCATCGAGCGACTCGTATGGCGCGGATGTGAACGGGTCATTCCGGTTCCCGCGGCTCAGTGGATTCGGCGGCGTGAGCCTGTTCCAGCAGGTGACCGACGGCAGCAACCTGGCCACCGACGCGTCCAACAAGACGTTCGGCTGGAATGCGCGAGCCAACGCAACGTACAAGCTGTCACCCGCTCTCGACCTTCAGGGTTTCATGATGTATCGTGCGCCGATGAACGTTGAGTTCGGCCGCGTGCGGTCGCAGCTGGTGACGAATGTTGCGCTGCGCCACAAGGTGCTCGGCGACCAGGGGAGCATCACGCTTCGCCTGATGGACCCGTTCAACATGATGCGGATGGGATTCGTGACTGACGACGGCCGGTTCTACCAGACGTCGCTGCGGCAGTTCGGAGCGCGTGGGGCATTCGTGAGCTTCAACTGGAACTTCGGACAGCAACCGCGGGTGGACCGGCAGCGTGGTGAAGAGGAGAACGTAGGAGGAGCACCGGATGGGTCAAGGTGAAGACAGATTCGCGTACTAAGACCTGACGTTTGCTAACGCGCCCCGTAGCCTTCCTCCTTTCGGGCGAGATGGCGGTCGCGTACTTCCAGGCGCACTTCCCGCGCAGCTTCTGGCCGGTGCTCAACGGCGGCGAGGCCGTGGTCCTGTTCTGCTTCATATACCTGCACCTGTTCGCCGTTGGTGCGGGGCCGTGGAGCATCGACGCGCTGCGTCACAGGGACTCGGCCAAGGCCTGGCCGTGAAGACGCGGAGAGATCGTACTCGACTTCACTGCGAATCTGCCAACAGCGATGACACCTTACAAATTCCAATCAGAAGTGGGGTAATCTCGGCAGCGTGAGATGAGGTGAACCGTCGTTCAAGCATGCCCAACTTTGCCTCACGGGGGCTCAGTGTCCGCTCGAGTCTCCGTGACGAGTTGCCTCGAACAGGAACCAGGTGCGTCGCTCGGTCTCGTCCACCCATACCTCGATGAGACTGGCGGTGGCAATATCGCCATGCTCGTCGCACACGTTGTGAGCCTGCCGCAGGCTGACCGCAAGGATCTTGTTGTCATCGGCCAGCTCGGCAAGCATGTCCGATGGCTCGACGTACTCTGCGTCGTTGTCGAGCAGGCGCTGCGTCCGGGAGATCTGGCCGATCGACCTGATGGTGAGACCACCCAGCTTCCGAACACGTTCGGCGACCGGGTCCGTCATTGCGAAGATCTGGTCAGCCTGTTCATCCAGGAGCAGGTGGTAATCGCGAAAGTGCGGGCCGCTCATGTGCCAGTGGAAGTTCTTGGTCTTGACGTAGAGCGCGAAGACATCCGCCAGAATGCCGTTCATCGCCGCGGCAATGTCTTTGGTCGCAGCCGCCTTCAGATCGGTCGGCGTCAACAGCGGAGCTTCGCGCCTGCGCTTAAGGTCCTGTACCTTCTTTGCAGTCAACGTGGTCATGGCTTTCTCCCTCTTATGTGAAGTGAATGTTGTCCGGGCTTCATCTTCTGCGCCCGTCCTGCAACCAGAGATGCAGGGGGTGTTCCCCGTAGCTCTCCGCGATCGCGAGTTCCAGCCGTGAGCCGGGAATGGGGCACGCCCTTTGACCACGTTTGAGGTAGCTCGCGGCAAGCTATTGAATTGGCACCGCGCGGACCAGGTGCGCAGGAGCCTCACCATACGCAAGCTGACTCAACAGCTCGAGCACCGGCTCTCCGAGTTCACGGCCCCGTATCGGGTCGACGATGTTGCGTTTCAGTGCAAAGATGCAATTCCACGATGGTGTTACTCGAGTCGCACGAACGCGAGCGAGTTGTTCGCATTCATCGGAATCACCAGCTGATTCGCACCAGCGTCGTAGCACATTGACGCGGCGCTCGGAATGTTGCGCGCGATTAGCTCGGCGGCCTTGCCGGGACGGATGCGGGACACCCCGCCGTTGAGGACGCTGCTCACGTACTTCGTTCCGTCCCGCATGATGACCAGACCGTCATTGCCCGCCTGCACGGCGTTCTCGGTCTTCAGCAACTGGCCCGACCGGGAAAACGTGAGCACTTCGTTGTTACCGACGTTGACGACGACGATGTTGCCCTGCTGATCGAAGGCAATGCCGTTGGGTTGACGAAGCGGCGCACCCTGCACGAAGATCGACGACGCGCCGTCCGGTGCGATCTTCCAGACCTGCCAGGTCGCGGGATCCGGATTGGCGCTACGATCGCCTGTCTGGGTGGCGTAGATGGTGCCGTCGTCCGCGACCTCGAGATCGTTGAACCCGGTGGAACGCTCGACGCGGAACTCGCCCGCCGGTGCTCCCGTCCGCATGTTGAACCGGCGAACAACGGCGACACTCGGCTCGTTCGCGGTGGTACCGCCGTCACGATCGGCGACGTACAGCATGCCGTTCGCGATGTCGCTGCCGAAAGGCTCATTCAACACGAGCGGGGGCGTCAGGTTGCCTCTGTCGGCCGCGTTCTGCACACCGATCCATCGCGCCGTGTGCACGGATCCATCGTGGTTGATGAACGAGATCCAGGCGTTGTTGACTTGAACGTTCTGCGGAACCCCGCGGTTCGGTACCACGATCACGCCGCGGTCGGGATCGTACGAGCAGCTCTCTGCCGAGTAGATCGCGCCGAAGACTGTCACGTTCGGCGAGATCGGCTCCAAGGCCGCGCCCGGCGCCGGAGTGACGGGCAGTCCGAGTGGATTCCCGACGAAGAAACTCTGTGGCTGTGGTGCGGCTGGTGTTTGCTGTGCGGGCAGCACGCGAGTGGCGGTGACGAGCAGCGCGGCCGCGCCGGCGAGGACAGTGATCCGTTTCATGCTCCCTCCAGTCTAGGTATCGTGTTGGCAGCGCGAACCTGAAGCAACTAAGCGAGATCGGGACCGTCGAGAGGCTGAAGCCGTCAGCGATCGACCATCGACATTTGCTTTTCGTTGTAGCGCGGGCCGGCGATCTTCTCGGGCGAAAGCGTCGCGTCGAGGGTCGCCATCTCTTCGGCATTTAGTGACAGGTCCGCCGCGCCGACGTTCTCTTCGAGATAGCGCCGATGCTTGGTACCGGGGATCGGCACGATGTCCGGACCTTTGTGCAGCAGCCACGCAAGCGCTATCTGTCCCCGGGGTGCGCCCTTCCGCCTGGCGATCTCGCGCACGGCTGACGCGGCCCGCATGTTCGCGTCGAAATTCTCACCCTGATAGCGTGGATCGTTGCGACGGAAGTCGCCTTCCGGATACTCCTCGGCCCGCTTGACGGAGCCGGTGAGAAATCCACGGCCGAGCGGCGCGAACGGCACCAGGCCGATCCCGAGCTCACGGAGCAGCGGAATGATGGTCGACTCGAGGTTGCGCTCCCACAGCGAGTACTCGCTCTGGAGCGCCGAGATCGGGTGCACGGCGTGCGCGCGGCGGATCGTCATCTCGCCCGCCTCGGAAAGACCGAGGAAGCGAACCTTCCCTTCTCGCACAAGCTCCGCCATGGCGCCGATGACATCCTCGATCGGCACCGTGGGATCGACCCGGTGCTGATAAAACAGATCGATGTGGTCGGTCTGCAGCCGGCGCAGCGACCCTTCGACGGCCTCGCGGATGTGTGCAGGCCGGCTATCCACCCCGGCGATCCCATTCGCGTCGAACTTAAAGCCGAACTTGGTGGCGATGACGACGCGGTCACGTGAGACGTTGAGCTGCTTGAGCGCGCGAGCCAACAGCTCCTCGTTCGCGTACGGGCCGTACGCCTCGGCGGTGTCGAACAACGTCACGCCGAACTCGAGGGCGCGCTGGATTGTGGCGATGGATTCGTGCTCGTCGCGTTCTTCCGGGGTCCCGTAGGACTGGGTCATCCCCATCAGGCCGAGGCCGAGGGAGGAGACGGTGAGGCCCTGAGGGCCGAGCGTGCGGGTGGTCACCATGTCAAAACACCAGCGTCTGAATCGAATGGGGTAAGCTGGTGACTTCCGCGGCGTTGCCGTCCAACCAGAGATAATACGAAATCTTTTGATCGCCCTTGTTCATTACTACCACCGACACCTTTCCATCAGGATTGATGAAGGCGGTGGAAAGCAGCGCACTTCTGCTGGGTGAGCTGGCGATTCTCCTGGCGCCCGGACGGACAAACTTCGAAAAGTGACCGATGTAGTAGTACGAGTTCGTGTAGATCAGCTCACCGGTTCTCGTATCGGCGTGGATCGGTGCGAAGCAGAAGTTCCCGACGTGATTCGGGCCACCGTTCTCGTCCAGCAGGACGTTCCAGTCCGTCCAGCCGACGGCACCGTCGTTGAAGTCGTTGATCATCGAGCGTCCGTAGTACTCGCCCAATCTCCAGCTGTTGATCTCCTGGGCCTTGAAGGAATCGACGGTCCCTTCGGTAAAGATCAGGTGCTTGTTCGGGTAAGTCTCGCGTACGAGCCTGACGTTGTCGAACATCATGTCGCCACCGCTCCATGGCTCGTACCAGTGGAACCCAATGCCCCATACGTATTGCGCGGCCTTGGGGTCCTTCAGGATGGTGCTGACTCTCTGGTAGATGAGATCACGGTTGTGATCCCACGCAATGATCTTCCTGTCGCCCAGCCCTTCCCTCTTCATCGTCGGGCCGAGATAGTTTTTCAGGAAGTCTCTCTCGTCTTCCGCCGAGTAGATGCACGACTCCCATCTCTGCGTCGCCATCGGCTCGTTTTGGACTGAGATGCCCCAGATGGGGATTCCCTCCCGCTCGTACGCCTTGATGAACTTCGTGTAGTAGTTGGCCCAGGATTGATAGAACTCCGGCTTCAGTTTTCCACCGTGGAGCATGTCATTGTTGGTCTTCATGAATGCCGGTGGACTCCAAGGGCTTGCGTAGAGAGTCAGCCCTCGGCCCGTCGCGTCCTGGCACCGCTTGATGAATGGAATGCGAAAACGCTTGTCGTGCTCGACGTTGAACGACCGGAGCTCCTTGTCGCCGTCGCTGACATAGGTGTAGCTGCCGCTCGAGAAATCGCAGCTGTGGATGTTGGTTCTCGCCAGCCTATAGCCGATGCCTTTGCGTGGATCGAAATAGGCGTCGAGAAACTCCTGCTGTTTGGTTGCCGACAGCTTCGCAAAAGTCTCAGCGGAGGCATCCGTGAGTGCGCCACCAATGCCCAAAATCGTTTGAGCTCTCTTTGAAGGATCGACGAAGACGCATATCTGGGTCTCGAGAGGCTGACCCATCGGCTTGAATGTCAGCGTCTCAGTAGCTGAGAGTCGGTAATTGGTTTTGTCGGCGGTGGTGTAGACCGCTACCTGTCTCCCCTGAATTGTCCGGTCGAACTCGGGCGGCTCCGGAACCTCGGCCGGTTGGGACGAAGCCGCGGGAGGGAGCCCACTTTTCCCCAACACCAATGCCGACGACGACGCTACCAGGAAACCGCGACGATCTATTTTCATGATTGATGGGGGTTGGGATGGCGGTGACGTGGAGCGTGCAGCGGCAGTAGAGTGGCCGGTTATCGGCGCAGCATCTTACCAAAGTTTCGGATCATATATACGTCGTTCTTGTCGCTGTAACCGAACGCCGCCACGTGCTTGCCATCACTCGACACGCTGAAATCCGCTTGAGTATGCGGCAGGACTCCGACTCGCCTAGCCGATGCGCCCCGGGCAATTCTGTAAAGCGCAAAAGCACCTGCCGGTTCGCGCAAAACGAACATCATGCTGCCGTCCTCGATCCACTTGACTTTTTGGGGATCGGAACCGGCGACAATTGCGATCCTGGTAAAGCGGCCGGTATCGATATCTACGGCTCCGACAACGACCGAGTCGCCTGAGCGATTCATACCCGCGACAGCCAGTGATTTCGCGTCCGGGGAGGGCGAGATGCTGCCGAAAATGCTGATCCAGTCGGGAACATTCCACGTCACGTCTCGCTTGCCGGACCGGCGGATTATCGAGATTGAACGACGTTCCCCAGGCATAATACACACGGCCCCATCCGCAAGCGGAAAGAATTGAGTCGCGGCGGCTTGCTCGAACCGGGCAATCTCACGCGTCCCGCGTCCCGACGTGTCCGCTTCCATGAGCCGGATCTTGTTTCCTCCGATCCCGTGGAGATACATAACACTGGCTCCATCGGGTGACCATTGAAAATCCAGAAGATTCTCCGCCGCCACCGGGAGCTGCGACTCGGCGCCGCCGTTGCGTGCCATAAGAGAAAACTGGGACGCGTGGGCCCCGCCTCGCGCAGCATCGCGCGCGAGAATAATCCTGTCTCCCGCGGGTGATATTCGTCCCCTGAGCCGCGTTGTCGACGACAACACCTGGGTTACCGGCAACCTCGTCGGCGGGTTCGGGCCGATATCGATCGTCGAGAGCGCGGTCTCAACCGATCCCGCATAGTGGACCAGCCGCTCCGCGTCTGGCGATACGTCGAATATTCCGTTGCCGAGCTGGATACCGGCAAAAACAGTGTCTACGCCTGGCTCTATGCCCGAGGCCGTAACATTCATCGCGAGAATGTCGAACTCAGTGCCATCGAGATCACGTTGCGAGGCGATGACCAGCTTTCGCCTGGAAGGCACCCACCGAGCTGCGAAATGGCGGCCAAGCGAACCAAAGGGGGGTGTGATGCGGTTTATGACTCGACCGCGAAAGTCAGTCAATCGAAGCTCGGGTGCGTTCTCCGAAGTCTTTCCTACCGCTACAATGAGCCGGTCCGGAATGGTCAATCCAACTATGTAATAGGATGCGCGGCTGTCTCGCACCGGAATGCTATCGAGCTCGTGACCATCGTGAACAGTGATTCGCCGTACCCACGACCGATCTCCTCCTGGCAGCGAACCCATGTGGAGGAAGGAAGTATCTCCACCCAGCAAATCAAAGATGCAGCAGCCAAGAAACCTTGTTTCTCCGCCGAGAGGCGAAACCGCAAACGCGCCGTGGCGCAACGGGGGATACGAGCCGGCGAATTCGACGAAGCGACCGTCCCTCGTCCACTGGGTCTTGTAGATGTATCCGATGTTGCGAGTGACCACGAGCCGGCCGCTGCCGTCGGTGCTCTGAATGACCACTTGATAGGTACAGTAGCCAGTTGCGAGGCACTGTTTTTCACCGAAAGCCACCCGTGTTCCATCTGGGGACAGCGACGGTGCAACGGCATTTCCAGTGACAGTCAGCTGAACCCGGTCCGGGGCTGGCGTCGCGGCGGACTTGGGAGCCAGACTCAAGGCGGCAACGATCGCAGCCAGTGTGGCGACCGCAACGCCGATTGCTATAGGATTCCAGGGGTGTGAACGAGGTGACAGTTGTCGCGCCGCTTCGAATGGGGGGATCGCCAGCGCGCGCGCGAAATCAGCTGCGTTCGCGTAGCGGTCAACCGGAAACTTTGCCAGCGCCTTGCTCACCGCTGCATCGACGCCTTCCGGCACCATGCCGCGAATCACTCGAAGCCGTCTCGGGGTTTCGGTCTGGATCTTGGCAATGACTTCCTTTGCCGAAGCCCCGGTGTGCGGTGGTTCGCCCGCAAGCATCTCGTACAGAACGACCGCCATCGAGTACACATCGCTGCGAGAGTCGACACCTCGATCGCCGGTCGCCTGTTCTGGGCTCATGTACCGCGGTGTCCCCGGCGAGACTCCGCTTTCGGTCAAGTGCGTTCCCCCGGCTCCCTCGACCGCCGTCGCGATCCCGAAGTCGGTGAGAACCGCCTCGCCTTCATGTAGCAGAATGTTCTCCGGCTTGATGTCGCGGTGAACAATCCCGTGCCGGTGCGCGTAGTCCAACGCGGACGTGATCTGTTGAGTGATCTCCAGTGCCTCGTCAAGTGGGATCTGCTTCTGTCGCTTGAGCCTACTCCGCAGCGATTCGCCGCGAACGAACGGCATGACGTAGTAGACGAACCCGTCCGCTGCACCGGAGTCGATCAGCGTGAGAATGTGCGGATGATCGAGCCGCGCGCTGATCTTTATCTCATTGAGGAATCCGTCGCTGCCGAGCATCGCGGCGAGATCGGGGCGCAGCACCTTGAGGGCGACGTCGCGGTCGTGCTTGAGGTCGCGCGCGAGATAGACTGTTGCCATTCCGCCCGAGCCGATTTCGCGCTCGATGCGATAACGGTCGGCGAGTGCGGGGAATAACCGCGTCCTTATGCGGCGGCGAGAAGCGGCAAGCGGGTAATGTCCAACAGCAACCCGTAAAGCTGCGTCAACTGACGCGAGGCGCGTGTCCGCCGCCGCGTCGGCCTCCAGCAACGACTCGAGCGCTCGATGCAGCTCGGGATCCGTGATCGCCAACTTCGCGAGCCGGCCAACGCGCTCGGTCGCATCCAGCTCTACGAGCTCCTCGAAGCAAGCCTGAACTTCTTCCCAGCGCTGCGTGTTCACGCGAGGGGATCACCCTTGATCTCGAGCGCAAGCCATGCTCGAGCGAAGCGTAGCTCGCGCTTGGCGGTGGCGAGCGACACTCCTGTTGCCGTTGCGCTTTCCTCGAGGGTCAAACCACCAAAGTAGCGATGTTGCAACAGCTGTCCCTGGCGGGGTTTGAGCTTGGCGAGACGCTTGAGCGCTTCGTCCAGATCGGCGACCGTCTCGAGATTCTCGTCGGAGACCCACTCGATCTCGTCGAGGTGCAACGGTATCACGCCGCTTCCCCGTTTCTCAGTGAGACGGGCGCGCGCTCGGTCGACGAGCAGGTTGCGCATAACCTCGGAGGCAAGTGCCAGGAAATTGGCGCGGTCTGGCAAATCGAGGGGGCGTGCGTCAACGAGTCGGAGGTACGCCTCATGGACCAATTCGGTCGTGTTGAGCGAGCTCTCAACCCGGGCGCCCCCCAACCGGCGGTGTGCCAACTCGCGGAGCCCGTCGTACACGAGGGGAATGAGCTGATCGCGGGCGCATTCGTCCCCCGCGCTCCATCGCCGCAAGAGAACTGTGATCTCAGACAAGGAAGATACCACCCGTTCCTTCCCGGTAGCTTCGGAATCCACGATACGCCTTGGACGCACTCGCGGCAAGCTGGATGAGCCGTTTCGACTCGCAATTTCGTTTTACAGGGTGGAGCCCTCAACCCGCACCCGGAGTCGCCATGTCTGTCTTACGGCTGTCCAGCGCCCTGCTACTGTTTACGGCCCTCACACTGACGGCCTGCGCGGATCCAGGCCCAGTCGCGCCAAACGCGGCGCGCCCGGACGCCCCCAACTCACCCAGTCTGGCGAAGGCAGCGGGAGCATCCGACAATCTCTGGGTCGCGGTCTCGTTCACGATTCCTGGGGGCACCTGCGGACTCGCGTCAACCGTCACCGGCAACGGGGTCTTCCACATCGTTGCACGATCAACTCAGAGCGGAAACGGCTCCTGGCACGTCAGCTTCAGCTGGAGCGCGCACGGTACGGCCACGGGTGCGGATGGATCGAGCTACCGGTTCAACTATGCGATCAATGCGAAGGCGGTTGACCCCACCGGTCCGGACGACATCGTCGTCATCGACCTCGTCGACCACTTCAATCTGCTCGGCGAGGGCAAGACGCCGGACATGAAGATCTTTTTGAAGGGCACATTCACATACCCTGCCTTCGAGCCGATCGGCAACGCCGTGATCCGTGGGCCGGGCATCTTCTGCGATCCGATCTGAGCCCCAGGAGTTGAGTACGCGAAGGATCTTCACCGTCGCAGCCGCGTGCACGCTCCTTGGGGCGTGCACGGACTCCGACGTGGGCCGTATCACGGCACCGGCACCTTCCGCGACAACAAACGCCGCTGTCGCAAAGAGGCCGGACGACCTCGACGCCGCGCTGCGAAGCTATCTCGATCAGCTCGGCTTCACCGGGCGTATCGCTTCGACTCTCGAAGCGCGCCTCGGCCGCAAGATCGACCGCCAGCTCGCCGAGGTCGGGCGCATGCTCTGGTTCGATCCGATCACGGGACTCCGCGGCGACAACGCGTGCGCTGGTTGTCATTCACCGACCGACGGCTTCGGCGATACGCAGTCGATCGCAATAGGCATCGAGAACAATGGAATCGTCGGCCCGAGTCGGCGCGGCCCGCGGAACCAGCGCCGGTCTCCGATGATGCTCAACACAGCGTTCTTTCCGACGCTGATGTGGAACTCCCGCTTCCGCTCACTCTCCGGCGACCCGTTCAACAACCGCTCCGGCTTCCAGTTCCCTCCGCCGGAGGAGCGCTCGCTGTCATCTGTGGCGCATCTCCTCGTTGCGCAGGCGTTCATTCCACCCACTGAGCGCGTCGAGGTGGCGGGGTTCGAATTTCCCGGCGACAACGATGCTATCCGGAACGAGGTGCTGCGGCGGCTGGACGCGAGTCCCTATCGCCAGCTTTTCGGGCATGTCTTCCCCGAGATACGCCGCGGCACGCCGATCACGTTCGAGCACTTTGGGCGCGCGATCGCCGAGTTTGAGTTCACGCAGGTGTACGCGGACGCGCCGATTGACCGATACGCGGGCGGGATCGCAAACGCGCTGAGTGACGCGGAAAAGAGCGGCGCGGTGCTCTTCTTCGGGCGAGCCGGATGCGTGCGCTGCCATGCGGTGTCGGGCTCGTCGAACGAGATGTTCAGCGACTTCAGAGAGCACGTCATCGGCGTACCGCAAGTCGCGCCATCGTTCGGAAACGTCGTCTTCGACGGACCTGGCCGCAACGAAGACTTCGGACTCGAGCAGGTGACGGGTCGCGCGGCCGATCGCTACGGCTTCCGCTCGTCTCCGCTGCGGAACGTCGCCCTCCAGCCCACGTTCATGCACAACGGCGCGTTCGTTCGATTGGAAGATGCGATTCGCCACCACCTGGACGTTTATGCCTCGGCGCGGGGCTACTCTCCGGCCGGCCTTGCACCGGACCTGCGGGGACCAACCGGCCCGATCGACCCAGTGCTCGAACGCCTCGATCCCCTCCTGCGGACACCGCTCCTGCTATCGGATGCCGAAGTCGCCGACCTGGTGGCTTTCGTAGGCAACGGACTGCTCGATCCCGACGCCCGGCCGACACGACTGCGCCGGCTTATCCCTGAAAAACTCCCGAGCGGACTCCCGCTGTTCGTGTTTCAGTTCCGGTGATGGCGACCTCCGCGCCAGAGATGTCCTGATCAGGTAACCGCAGGCACAATCTTCTTCAGGTTTCGACGCTAATCGTGCGGCCCTTCCCGCCTCAGGCGGTTGAACCCACATTTGGCTGATTATGCTCATGCAAATGTCCGCCAGGCTTTTGATCAGAGCGGTCTTCTTGGTCACTGTTGGCGCGAGCGCGCTCGCTGCACAGGCGAAGAGCTCGAGCGACTTTCTGTACGTCTGGACCGCCTCGTTAGACACGACGCAGCCTGATTTCCTCGCGGTGTTTGATGTCCGACCCGCCTCCCGTCGCTACGGTCGACTGGTTACGACGGTCCCCGTGCCGGGCCGCAAGAACCGGCCTCACCACACCGAGCATGAGATGCCAGCGGACGCTCGACTCTTCGCCAATGGTTTCGGCAGCGGACAGACTTTCATCTTCGACACGCGCGATCCCGCGCGCCCGCGGCTCGACGGCCAGTTCGGAGACCTCGCCGGCATGATGCATCCGCACAGCTTCCTGCGCCTGCCCAACGGCAACGTGCTTGCCACCTTTCAGATGCAACACGATTCAGCGGGAGTTGCACCGGGCGGTCTCGCCGAGCTGACAAATCGCGGCAGTTTGGTGCGGCACGTCTCTGCCAACGGCGTTGGCGTCGATCGGCGCATCCGGCCGTACTCGGCGGTGATAATTCCGAAGCTCGATCGCATCGTTACCACCACCACGGACATGGCCGGTACGGCCGAGATTCCGTCGGTGCAGTTGTGGCGGCTTTCCGACTTGAAGCTGCTTCAGACCTTCGATCTGCCTAGAGGTCCACGAGGCGACGAAGCGACGCTGACAGCGGAGCCGAGGCTGCTCGCCGACGGAAGAACTGTACTGGTTTCGACTTTTGCCTGTGGGCTCTACTTGCTCACAGGACTCGACGGCCCGTCGCCCGCTGGGCAGCTCGTGTCGTCTTTCCCTCGAAAGAAGGACACTTATTGCGCCATCCCCGTCATCGCCGGACACCACTATCTGGTGACGGTCCCCGCCTGGCATGCCGTTGTCAGTCTGGACATCTCCGACCCGGGGAAGCCCCGCGAAGTTTCGCGCGTCGTGTTGGGCGAGGAAGATGTCCCGCACTGGATAGCGCTCGAGCCGAACCATCGACGCGTGGTGATCACCGGGTATGGCAAGCTCATGCACCGCCTGGTGCTCGCGGATTTCGACGAAACTACCGGCCGCTTGACGGTCGATGAGCGATTCCGTGACGACGGCGCGACAGAGTCCGGAATGAGAATGGACAACAAATCGTGGCCGCACGGAGGGAGATATCCGGGGATTCCGCATGGCGCGGTCTTCGGTTTGACGCCTGCCAGATGACCAACCCGCGCGCTCTGTCACGGCGCGAGTTCCTGGCCGCCGCTGCGGTCAGTCTCGTCGCTTGCGCGCGTGGCTCTCAGAGTCTCATGCGGGGCGAGGAGTCGCAGCCGGACGATGTGCTGCTCTACGTCGGGACATATACCGAAGGCACCCGAAGCGACGGAATCTATCTGCTCCGTATGGACCACCGTTCGGGGAAGCTGCGGCAGGTTGCCTCGGTCAACGCCGGCGCGAACCCATCGTTCCTCACCATCCACCCCACCGGCCGCTTTCTCTACGCCGTGAACGAGCTCGAGACGCTCAACGGGAGGCCGACCGGTGCGGTCAGCGCCTTCGCGATCGCTCCGAGGACAGGCGCGGTCACCCGGCGCAACGAGCAGCCATCAGAAGGTGGCGCGCCTTGCTTCGTAAGCGTTGACCGAAGTGGCCGCGTCGTGCTGGTCGCCAACTACGTCGGGGGCAGTGTCGCGCTGCTGCCTATAGAATCGGATGGATCACTCGCGCCGGCGGCGCAGCTCGTCAAGCACACAGGCGCTGGCCCAAATTCCGTGCGCCAGGGAGCGCCGCATGCCCACTGCATCGTTGCCGACCCGTCTAACCGCTTCGTGCTCGCCGCGGATCTCGGCGCCGACCGCGTGTTCGTCTACCGACTCGACCTGGACGCCAAATCCCTGCGCCACGTCGAGGGGGGCGACGCCGTCATGCGACCCGGGGCGGGCCCGCGGCACATAGCCTTCCATCCAACGCTGCCGCTCGTGTTCGTCGCCAACGAGCTCGATTCCACGGTGGCCACGCTTCGCTTCGACGCCGAGCGCGGGGCGTTGTCCCCCCTCGACATCCGCTCGACCATCCCGCCCGGGTTGATCGGCACGAATTACCCGGCCGACATCCACGTCGCACCATCTGGCCGCACGTTGTACGTGTCTAACCGTGGCCACAACAGTCTCGCCGTGTTCTCCGTGGCGAATTCGGGCGCGCTCACGCTCGACCAGGTGATCTCCACCGGGGGCGACTGGCCGCGCAATTTCACCATCGATCCGACGGGCCGGTGGCTGCTCGTCGCAAATCAGCGGACCGATTCCATCGTCGTGTTCGGCCGCGATGAGGAGAGCGGCCGGTTGACGCCGACGCAGCAACGGATCTCGATACCGAGTCCCGTCTGCCTGCAGTTCCACGCGCATTGATCCTCGCCGGCGCGATTGCCGCGATCGCGATGGCCTCCGTGTCCCTAGGCGCGCAAGAGGCGCGCGTGTTCGATGGCGCTACGCCAGCCAACTGGATCGCGCCTCCTGGCGTGCCGGGCGACAGCTTCACTGTGTTCCACGCGCGGCGGACCTTCGAGCTGAAAGCGGTGCCCGCGCGATTCGTGGCGCATGTGTCGGCGGACAATCGGTACAGGCTGTACGTCAACGGCGACGAGGTGCCCTACCTCTACGACCGGGTGTCCTCTGGTCCACAGCGGTCGGACGTCACGCACTGGCGCTACGAGACCGTCGATCTCGCGCCGCGTCTTCGTCGGGGCCGCAACGTCATCGCTGCACTCGTGTGGAACTGGGGCGCGGCGCGTCCGGTCGCGCAATTCAGCCATCGCACCGGATTTCTGCTTCAGGGTGACAGCCAGGTCGAGGCAGCACTCGTGAATACGGGAACCGAATGGAAAGTGCTCCGCGATCAGGCGTACGCACCGATCGTCATCACCACCGCCACGATGGGGAACTATTACGCAGCAGCGCCCGGCGATTCCATCGACGGGTCGCGTTATCCGTGGGGATGGGACCGCGCGGACTATGTGGACGAGGCATGGAGCGACGCTGCCGTCGTCGGACGCGTGCAGCTGCGCGCAATGAGACCCGGTGGGTATGGCGAAATATCGGGGTGGCAGCTCGAGCCGCGATCGATACCACCGATGGAAGAAAGGCCGCAGTTCCTTGCGCGAGTCCGGCACGCGACCGGTATCAAAATCGATGATGAACAAAACCTTCTGCGCGGCGAATATCAGTGGATCCCCGCGCGGACGACCGCTACGATTCTGTATGATCAGTCGGTCACGACGAATGCGTATCCGGTGCTCATGACACACGGCGGCGCCGGCAGCACAGTACGTCTGACCTACGCCGAGGCGCTTGTCGACGCGAAAGGACAGAAAGGCAATCGTAACGACATCGAGGGGCGCACGGTGCACGGCGTGCGCGATGTGTTCTTGCCCGACGGTGGTGAGCATCGGGACTTCCAGACTTTGTACTGGCGCTCGTTCCGTTACATCCAGATGGATGTAACGACGGGGGACAACCCACTCGGCGTATCCCTGTACGGGATCTTCACCGCCTACCCATTTGCCGAGCGTGGTCGCTTCACGAGCGATCTTCCGTGGCTCGCCGAGATGTGGCGCATGAACTGGAACGGCACGCGAATCGGCGCGTTCGAGACGTACATGGACACGCCGTATTGGGAACAGCTGCAGTACGTCGGCGATACGCGCATACAGGGACTCATCTCGCTGTATGTCGCCGGCGACGATCGGCTCCTGCGTCAGGCCATCGAGCATTTCGATCTGTCGCGCATCCCGGAAGGGCTCACGGCAAGCCGCTATCCCTCGGCGTTGACGCAGATCATTCCTCCCTTCTCGCTGATCTACGTCGCAATGGTGCACGACTATTTCCTGCACCGGGATGACCGCGCGTTCGTGCGCGAGCGCCTCGCTGGTGTGCGCGGAATCCTCGACTGGTTCGGCCGACACGTAGACAGCACCGGGATGCTCGGCGCGATGCCATACTGGAACTACGTCGATTGGACGCCTCGGTGGGACCGCGGCGTTCCGCCGGGCGCCGACGATGGTCACTCGACTACCATCAGCCTGTTGTACGTGTACGCGCTGCAACGCGCCGCGGAGCTCGAGGAGGGCGTGGGTATGCGCGGTGCGGGTGCCGCCTATCGCACTCGGGCTGAAGCGGTGCGTGCGGCGTTACGCGCGCGTGCCTGGGACTCGGCACGGGGATTGTTTCGCGACGCGCCCGACACCAGTGCGTATAGCCAGCAGACCAACGTGCTCGCCGTCCTCGTCGATGCGGTGCCCAGCGCGGCGCAGAGAGGGGTGATGGAGCGCGTCCTCGCCGACACGACGCTTACCCCGGCGTCCTATTACTTCAGCTTCTACGTATTCGAGGCGCTACGAAAAGCGGGGCTCAGCAACCGCTACATCGAACGGCTCGCGCCGTGGCAGACGATGCTGCGTCTCGGCCTGACGTCGGCTCCAGAGAATCCGGAGCCCACGCGCTCCGACACGCATGCGTGGGCTGCACACCCGAACTATGGCCTGCTCGCCACCGTGCTCGGCGTGCGCCCATCGAGTCCCGGGTTTCGGACGGTGCACATCGCTCCGGCGCTCGGCCCTCTGCGACGCGCTGAGGGACGCGTGCCGCATCCGTTGGGTGACATCGAAGTCCATCTCGTGCGCGAAGGTCAGCGCGGGCTGCGCGCCGAGATCACGCTCCCGCGCGGGCTATCGGGTGTACTCGAATGGCAGGGGCAGCGCCGGCCATTGCGCGAGGGTCGGCAAATCATTCGGTTCGAGTAAGATCCGCCGCAGCCATCGCGACTAGCTTCGCAACTGTGTTCATGTGTCGAGCAGTGCCATTGTTCGCAGCAGGGATCTTCAGCTTCGACCGAGCCATGTTTGGGCCGTAGTGCACGTAGATTTCCTTCCGCCTCAAACCAACTTCCTCGTCGACGCGACCTGAAATGCGGGCCAGGACATCCCGCACCTTTCGGTACGATCACGCGCAAGGAAGCGCACTGGACAGATCAACAGCATGCACCCACGAGCCCTTCGCTCGGGGAGACGGGAATCATCGACGCACGTCCCTTGCGGGATTTTTTCTCAGCCTTGCACCACGCCGGTTGCAATGAGTGAATTGACCGACTCGACCACCGCCTCCAGCGATGTGTACCGCGGCGCGTAGCCAAGGCGCTGCCGCGCTTTCGCGATGCTGCCATGCGGTGAGTGGGCGATATGATCCCACGTCGCTTCCGCCTCGTCTTCGGTCACGGTGTGGCGCCACTTATCCCATGGCAGGAACCCCAGCTGCGCCGGCTGCCCGAAGTGCGCGAACATTGCTTCCGCGTAAGCGCGCAGAGTCAGCGGGGCTGGTGAGACGACATGGAAACTTTCACCGACCGCATCATCAGGCTGACTGATCGCAAGCTCGAACGCCTGCGCGACATCGTCCGCGTGCACATGGTGCACGGTCTCCATCCCCTCGTTCGGGAGCTGCAGCAGCTCGCCGTGAGCAATGCGGGCGAACACATCCGGATTGAAATGCCCGGCAGGATTCAGCGGATTCCAACCCGGACCCACCATGTGTCCCGGATGCAGAATCACCGCACGAGCCACGCCTCGCCGAGTGCCGTCGAGAAGAAGCTGTTCAATTGCGGCCTTCTGGATTCCGTAGTCGCCGAACGGATGGCGAGGCACGTCTTCAGTCGTAGGCACAGTCGCTGGGCGTCCGTGCACCCACATTGTGCCACAGTGGAGTAGCAGCGTTTGGCGCTCCTGTAACGCGTCCAGCAGCTGCTGCGCGCTGGCAGGAGTAAAGCAGAGGAGGTCAACGACTGCATCCGCCTCGAGCGCTGCGATGCGCGCTCCGAACGTCGATGCGGCGTCCTCGGCTGCGCGGTCGATCTCGATGCGCCGTACTGCGGTCCATGCAGGATGCGGTACATACGGCTGGCGGTTTCCACGGCTGGCGACGATTACATCGTGGCCGGCGTTAACAAGCCGCGGGATGAGAAATGTGCCAATGTGACCGGTCCCGCCGATGACGACAAGTCGCACTATGCCCGCACGAACGAACCGCGATTTCGTATCAGAAACCAGATGGCGCCAGCTGCCACTATCGCACCGAAGGCGAAGATCAGGCTTAACATCCCGCCTTCATCGAATGCAATCGGGTTCGGCTGATTTTGGTCGAGCCCTCGGTGCAACTCGAGCATTCCCTTCTGCAACGACGGCACGAGTGCGATCAGGCTCGAATGAACAAACGAAAACGCGAACCATACGATCGCTAAAACCCGGGCCCGGTCACGCAGATCGAGCAAACCCTTCCCGATGTACAGCGAAAGCGCTCCGAGGAACGCGTAGATGACGCCCGCGGTCCAACCGTTGAAATTCACCCCGAACAAAAACAGCGGCGTGCCTGTCAGGAGCCCGAGGACGCAGGACGCGCCTCCGACGATGCTCATCCAGGCGATGACTGTGATGCTCAGCGGCCTCGAAGACGCGACGTCCGCTATCGGCGAGGCAAAGGCGGCTTTCGTCGATGGCCTGTTGAACTGAATGAGCCACCAGACTGCGATTGCCAATGGAATTCCGAATGCCGCCGCCATGGTTTGGCGAAGGGTTCGCTCCGTGCCGGCGGATATGTCCGGAGGCATGGGCACAGCGATGGCCACCAGCAGAGTGAAGATGGAACTCACCGCAACGAAAACCGCGAAGACCAGGATCGATGTGCGCGCCCAGGGGCGGAGGCGGAAAAGTCCGATGGCAGTCCAAATGCCACTGCCGGCGAGTGCCATGAACATCGCTGCGCCCACAATAACAAACTGAGTCGTGTCAGGCGGCTTGGGCTTTGTCGTCTCGATGAACGGGGATGCGAGCGCGACCACCGCGAACAGCAGCGCCAAGATGCTGCCGAGAATCGCCACTACCGCGCTCGCGGTGACGCCGACCGGTCTGCTCATGCGGATAATCTATTTCCTAATTGGCGCGGACGATTCCATCAAGGCTGCGCTGAGCTGCGTGAGTGCTCAGTACGCGACGCCGAACCTCTTCGCCACGTGCTGCGGTCGTTCCAGCTCGTCGAGCACGGCGACGGCGTAGTCCTCGAACGTGATAGAGCTCTTTCCTTTGTCGTCTACGAGGAACTTGTCGCCCGTTGTCCGGTACCTCCCGGTGCGTTTTCCCGGCCCGAACTCCGCCGCGGGACTCAGATAGGTCCAGTCCAGCCCCTTGGCCTCGGTGCGCCAAATGCTGAGCGCTTCGCGTCCCTCACGCGCTTCCTCCCGATAAGCCTCGGGGAACTCCGGCAGGTCGGCGAGCGCTTTGCCCGGTGCGACCTCCAGACTGCTCGCCCCGCCGACATAGAGCACGCGCCTAACGCCCGAATCGCGCATCCCCTTGATCAGTGCGCGGGAGTTCTCGGCGAGTGATGGTGCGGGGAGACCGCGCGCGTTGGGACGCGGCGAGATGGCGCTCACCACTGCGTCCGCACCACGCGTTACCTTCGCGACGCTATCAGCGTTAGTAGCGTCACCCTTCACCAAACGGACGCGCTTGTCGGGCGACTGGACGGCATCTGGGTCGCGGACGACACCGACGACTTCGTGGCCGCGGCGGAGTGCCTCGGCGACGACACGCTGGCCAACGTTCCCGGTGGCACCAAACACGACGGTCTTCATGATACGGCTCGGAGAGGAGAGTTTGTGATCGCTTCTGGCAACCCTGCACCTAGCGCGCCATCATCTCGTATGCGTGAAGACTCAGCAATTCGAGTCGGACTGATCGGCTTCGGCTTCGTGTCGAAGACCTTTCACGTGCCACTGCTCAAGGCGACAGACGGCTACCGAATCGCCGCGGTGTCGTCCAGCCATCCCGCGGATGTAAAGGCCGTCCTCCCTGATGCCGAAGTCGTGTCCGATCCCGCGGCGCTGGCGACGCATCCGGATCTTGACGTCGTCGTGATCGCGAGCCCCAATGAAACGCACGCACCGCTTGCGCAGCTGGCGATGCGCGCCGGTCGCAATGTCGTGGTTGACAAGCCGTTCACCATTACCGTCGAGGAGGCGAGACAGCTCGCGGCCGTCGCCAAGGAGAAGGAGATCCTGCTCTCCGTGTTCCAGAACAGACGGTGGGACAGTGACTTTCTCACCGTCCAGGATGCCATACGCCAGGATCTCACCGGACGCGTCGTTCTGTTCGAATCCCGCATCGATCGTTATCGCCCCGACGTCCGCGACCGCTGGCGCGAAGTTCCGGGTCCGGGTGCGGGACTACTATATGATCTGGGCCCGCATCTCATCGACCAGGCGTTGGTGCTGTTCGGAATTCCGGACACCGTGCAGGCGACGCTCGCCAAGCAGCGCCGCGGCGCGAGAACCGATGACTTCTTCCAGATCGTGCTGCGCTACGGCGAAATGGTCGCGACGCTCAAGGCCGGCTCGCTCGTGTCCGGCGGTAGCGCGCGGTTCGCCGTGCATGGCGAGCGGGCGAGCGTGATCAAGCAGAAGC
>JANMMF010000371.1:0-2441 GCA_031372985.1 Gemmatimonadota bacterium | reverse complement strand
CGTATTAATAGGACTCTTGAGTGTTGTTATATTTACACTAAAGTGGAGCTCTAGTTACACTAATTCAAGCCCGAACGCCACCGGCCATGGTTGGGCCCATAAAAGTGACATTGTAGTCACGCCGGTGTCGTCGGGGTTCGCGACCGTTCCGCCACGCCGCCGCGAAGGCGTGTTCATCCGCGACCTGATGTTCGGCAACCGCCCTACGGATGACGCGCGAGGAGTGACTCCAACTTTCCGAGAACGTCGGCGGTGATCTCGTCCGGCAGTCGGCATATCGGCGATGCCTTGCGAGCGCGCCAGTCAAGGCTTCGGACCTGGTCGCTCAGTACAGCGCCAGCCACCGGAAGCCCCTCGGGAAGGATCACCTCGAAGGGGTAGCCTTTGATCTGACTAGTGACTGGGCAGAGAATCGCCAACCCCGTGACTCCGTTGTAGGCGCGTGGGGATAGGATGACTGCGGGACGCCGGCCGGATTGTTCATGCCCGGCCTGAGGATCGAATGTGAGCCACACCGCCTCGCCGCGATCAGGGACATACCCTCGCCGCGACGGGCGAGATCTCACCACACCTCACGCCCGGCTCGCCGGCCCCAACTCATCTCGCCGGGAACATTGGAAGAAGTGACGCCAGCCAGAAGCTCATCGAGTCTCCAATCCTTTCGTGCCGGACGCACGACTAAGGCGCCTCCGCGGACGCCTATCTCTACCCTGGTATTTTCTTCCAGCCCAGCCTCCAGAGCGAACGCTTTCGGAATCCTGATGGCAAGGCTGTTCCCCCAGCGCTGTATGGTCGTGGTCACGGTTCAAGCCCTCCGTTTGGCGTGTGTATCTACAATGTAGATACGCGCAACGTGCGTGCTTCGCAACCTCGATTGTGCGCGAGTGACACCGGTTTCTTGCCACTCGCAGGTCTCAGAACGCTTCGGTTTCAGCTTTGTCCCTCGGCTTCCGACGCGCAAGGCGAACCGTAATCAGCCTCGTGCCGATACGCATCGTGAACTCGCCCTTGATCTGTACGGCCATTTGCCGTACATTGGGACCAACGCTTTTATAGGGTGCAGGATGCCGCAGCGCGCGAAAACCGAACGACTGGAAGCCAGGATCACCCCCCGGCAGAAGCGACTTTTGTCGGATGCCGCCGATCTCTTCGGCGAGACCGTCACGCAGTTCGTTCTGCGCGCGGCCGAGGAGCGCGCGAATATGATTCTCCATGACGACAATCTGTTCAGGCTGGCCGAAAAGGACCGACTAGCCTTGATCGACGCGCTGTCCAGCCCGCCCCGCCCGAACAAGGCGCTGCGTCGCGCCTACGGGATCTATAAGGAGAAGTTCGGTTAGTTGACCGCACCGCGCACTGAGTTTCCGCGTTTCGAGCCGCTCGGTCCGCAACACGACCGCGCGGCTTTTTCATGCGGCGTCCCCGAATTGGACGGGTACCTGAGGACCATCGCATCTCAGCACAGCAGGAAGAATATTTCGATCACTACTGTGCTGCTGGTCGATGATGCCGCCCGAATCGCGGGATACCATACTCTTTCGAGCGCGCGGCTCGACCTCGGCCAGCTCCCTCCGGCCTTGGTGAAGCGGTATCCCCGCTACGCCGAGGGAATTCCTGCCACGCTGCTTGGACGACTGGCGGTCGACAGCGGGTACCGTGGAAAGGGCTGGGGAGAGGCATTGCTGCTCAATGCTCTCGAGCGATCGTATCTTGCGACGAGGGTGGTGGCGTCCGCTTTCGTGATCGTCCGCGCAATCGACGCCGATGCCTCACGATTCTATGTGCGTTACGGGTTCAAAGAGCTTCCGGCTTCTCCTGGACGATTGTTCATAACGATGAAGACCGTTGAAGCTCTCGTCACGAAGTCTCCTCGGCCGAAACGAGATTAGGGCAAGCGACCTCGGACGGATTCGAGATCATGTTCCGGTAGTTATCCGGGGAGACGCTGGTCCCGGCAGCCACGAAGTACTTGTTCCAGAAGTCCCGGATCGCCGCGCCACGCGCGCTGCTCACATCTGCTCCGGCGACGACGACACACACACTGCGGAGCTGAGGAATCCGCTTCGCGTCGACGCGCTCACGGATCCAGGTCCTTCCCGGAATCTCCTGCAGACTGGTCATCCGCACTTCGGGCGTTTCGTTGACCATGTCCGAAAGCAGGAGCAGCGTCGTCCCACCATTTCTCGTCGCCTTGGCATAATCCGCGGCGCGGGCAAGCGTGCCGAATATGTCGGTCGACTGGATCTCCCTGGCGCGCACCGAGTCGAACAGGATGGACGTCTGCATCCGCGCGATATCCTTGAAATCCTCGAGACGCCGCCGCTCCGACGCCGTCAGCTCGCCGGGTTTCCGGGGAGTGCGGATGCTATCGGTCCATTGTTTCGCCGACTCTCGCCCGCCCTGGTATACCTCGATCAGTGTCAGATGATCGCCAGGTTGCA
>JANMMF010000357.1:0-7179 GCA_031372985.1 Gemmatimonadota bacterium | reverse complement strand
CGGGAGCTCGCCGCCGCGAGGCGCATTCCTCAGCTCCGCGGAGTCTGTGTCGTAGTCGCTGGAGCAGATGTGAGCAGTGCGCGGGGCGCGGCTATCCGGGATTTCTGGAACAAGTACCTCGAAGCCGCCGGTACCAGCGTCTCTCCGGATAACTACCGGAACATGATCTCGGATCCGTCCGAGGTCACGTGCCCTGCTTCAGCGCCTGGCGTCTAGGCGGTCCGCACTATCTTCGCCGTGCTGACGCGTCAATCAAGTTGACAGAATCACGCTTCCGATATAAAGATGAAGCCGTTGGCCACCTCTACCACCCGGGGGGTGCACAATGTTCTGCTTTACTCGGACCGGCCTTGCCGGACTGGCGCTCGCGCTACCCTTTGCCTCGGCGTTCGCGACCGTAGTCCCGCAGGCAACCAATAGCGAACGGCGCGTTTGGCCATCAATCTCCGACCCCGCCCCATTTGCCGGCGAGATAGAGTACGATTTTGACCACGTGCTCAACCGAACACAGGCGCGCTTCAAGGGCTCGCTCGGATCCCGCAAATTCCTCGTCAAGCTTTTCCTTCCTGCGTCGCCTGTGCACACCCTCATTGCGACTTACGAGTTTGACGGCCGAGTCCCTGTCACTTCTCCCGATTTCGTTCGCCTCACGCTCATCTCGGACGAGTACAGGCGGATGACTTCGCAGTATTCCCCATTGCACGAAGAGCAACCGATTCTGGTGGCATCTCTCGGAGACAGCGTCCTCCGTTACCGTATGGGAATTGCGCAAAAAGTGGAAGAGTTCGCGGCAAACAACGGCTCACGCGTTTCACGCGCATCTGTAGATAACGCCTCGACTGTATACATGTCGCAGCTCTGGCATGAGATTCACATCGAGCGCACGGCAACTGCTACGATTCCGATCTGCGATTTCCTGGCTCTCGTCAACGTCAGGAGCGTTCACGGCACGGTGGCCGGGTTGGAATTCGATCTCAATGAGGGAATCGTATCGGGCTTGCGGCGATTCGCGGCGCAAATGAATCACGGTGCCGGCGTCAGCGGGAAGGTCGACTGCCCGTAAGGGCGCCTTTTTTCGGATCGGCACGGCCGTCGTCCACCAATGGATGCGCATCACCGCTTTGAGGCGCATTCCCCAGCTTCGAGGAGTCTGTGTCGTAGTCGCTGGAGCAGATGTGATCTCGGATCCGTCTGAGGTCGCTTGCCCCACTACGACGGCCGACGAACTAACTACAAACCGCCTCTAGCCCCGAGAGTCTCACCGTCTTTTCCGAGAGAACCGAAAAGACATTGGAGATCGCAAGGACCAAAGGTCCCGCCTGCCCGGTGTTCACGTCCAACGTCACCGCACTGGCGCGCTGCACCTGGAAATACTGTTTGGCAGCGTGTCCGTTGACGTAGTTCTGGAAATCATCTCCCGGCATTACCACGACTTCTACGTCCTTGCTGCCCCCACCAGTGACTTCTATGTGACCCGAGATATGGCAGTTAGGCTGATCCGGAGGCGCCTCCCATTTGAAGTGCAGATAGGAGCCGGCGGGTATCGCAAGCTCCTGATCTGAGGCGAGTCGGAAGACGGCAGGTGTGCGCGACACAATGTCGCTGGCACTGGGATCGGCACCACTGTCGTCGCTGTATGCTACCCCTACGGCAACCAATACGAGCAGGACCAGGAGAAGCGCTCCAATGGCGTTTCTTTTCCTGTTGGAGGAGGCTTGAGGTTCAGGGATTGTTGGCCGAGTGGCTGCTCGTGCCGGCTCCTCCGCTGGACGCTGATGCGTCGCCGCTGGAAGATCGCGCTTGCAGTGTTTGCACACTACCGCGGCGTCCTGAATTTCCTCGGCGCAAAACGGGCATGCCCTCACTGGTCTAGTCCTCTCGTCACCCACACTTGATCACCCCGTCTTCAACAACACACGTTTTCGAAGACTTGGCGTGTGTCGCGGCTGCAGTCCAATTCGGAGGGTTCCCACGAGTCGCGGCAATGCGGATCGTCACATAGTTGGACGGACTAAAGCCGTGCACCGGTGATCTGGGGCTAGCCTGCCCGGAGAAATACCCGCCACCATTGTCCGCCGCGAACTGCTCTTCATAGGTGGCCAGGTTCCGAAGGTCCTGCTTCATCGCGGCGACATAGCCTTTCTCTCGAACATCATCGACCACTTTCATTCCGGTATCGTAGTCCGCAGGTGCGGGGGCCATGGCCGGAGCAGCAGTATCTGCCACGGCAATTAGATTCGCCGGACATCCTCCGAGACGAGATGAAAATGCAGCTGCATCCTTTCTGACGAATTGATCTGTCTTCCGAGCAGCGCGGGTATTAAATGGCACTGAGGAATTGCGACCGTCAACCCATTTCACAAGTTTGCCGTTGAGATAGTACAACCGGTCGTCACTGCTCTCGACAGGCGGACCATACAACTCGTCGCTCCGCTGACTAAGAATCTGTACGAGGAAGAGTGAGTTGTTCCAGAAGTAGAAATTGGTAACGGTGCTACCGTGCTCGCCAAAATCGGTCGCCACGATCCGCCGAGTCTCCGACCCCTTGCACGACGCTTCCACCCTCCCACCGTCGGTTGATCGGGCTTCAATGCCCAGGCTTTCCATATCGACGTCTACGGTCCGGTAAGCGGGTAGCTCGCGATTAATGAGTGCGTATCGCTGAGGGTACGCGGCCAGCGGGTTCATCGGTTGGGCGGGGGAAGTCTGGCCGTGAGCTGGCAGAGCAAGGCCGAGCGTCATGGTAATTAAGACGCAACAAATGAGGCGGGTTGTCATTGGATGTCTGGGATGTGGTAGGAGCTGCCGAGAGTGACGCACAAATAGAGACTGCGGCAACCGCCCAACATGACTGCCCACTGTGTTGGCCATCTTCGGGCCGCTGTCGTTGGGCAACATCGCTGAAATTACAATCCTCGCGATGCGGCGTAGCGACAGAGAGAAAGAAAATGACGCTCGCCGACGCTCTCGGGGATGAGCGAGGACCAATTTGCAGGTTCATCCCAGTCAGATGAATAGACGACTTTCCCTCTCATATACTGGATCAGTTCAACGATTCTAGTCCTTGTCCCCCGGCAATCGACCTCCTCCATGCTGATGGCACTGTCGTAGGTAAGTCCTTCAGAGTCGGTCACAGGCGGGCCTTCAACCCTCAGGGTCCAGACACGGTACATCCCATTTCCCAATCCGGAGATGCGTGTACGATCATAAAACAGACCAGTTCCCTCGGATTGAGCGGTCTTAACCCATCGGTCTGATCCAGTCCCCGCAGAGCCTGACGGCGCTCCTGAAGATGACCTTTGCGCACCGCCGTTGACGGTCAGCCGGTACTCGCCAGTTCCTCCACGTTCCGCCGCCGAAAGCACATCGATCAGATATTCACCGCTGCCCGGCGCGCGGAAGCTCGCCTTGGCATCTAGACCGCCTCCGCTGTCATCGTCAGAAGCAACTCTTACCAGCGAGTCACCGACCCAGCGAAACACAAGCACGTAAGAGTCAAAATCACGAGACTGGACGGTCACCGTAACACGCGTTCCGCTCGCCACCTGCATTCTGTACACATCGTATTTCTTACCGCTCTGAAGAGTCTTATCGTCAGCGGTCAGACTTCCGTCAATTGACTCGCCAAGACGAACTACAGAAGCAGGTCTCTCCGGGCGCTCCCTCTCACGCCTTCCGCCTGCAACCGACTGCCGTGGGAACGCAACCCGACCCGCTGGGCTCGCCAACATTGCGAGTACGTCAGCTAGCGGCACGGCGAAGTTCAGGTTCTGACCCTCCCTGAGTATCGACACGCTGACCCCAATGACTTCGCCCCTGGTATTCAGTACTGGCCCACCCGAGCTTCCCGGCGAGATTGGCGCGCTGATTTGCAGAAGGACTCTCCCGTCGATCGAGCGTATCGCGCTCACGAGACCGTCGGAAACGGTGTTTGTAAGACCTTCGGGAGCGCCTATCACGACCACGCGCTCACCAACTCGGGGGAGAGTTGCCGCCATGCGAAGCTGCGCGGAACGCGTTCCCAGGCGCGGCAGAATGGCCAGGTCCACAGTGGTACTGACGACTTCTGCGAAACCCGCGCTTCCGAGCAGCTGCTCAGTGTTGTCGAACATTTCGATCCGTGAGGCACCTGCAATCACGTGCGCGTTAGTGACGACCCTGCCCGACGCTACACGAAACCCGCTTCCCAATCCCGTCGGGCGACCGGTCGCATCGAATGTCTTGATCGTGACGACAGCAGCGGCTGATTGCGCAACGATGTCAGATACGCTGAGGTCCGAGTTTTGGCCAACTGCGGATCTGTGAGTGATTGCCAAAAAGAGCAAGGCCAAGACGGTAGCACGCATCGGATTGCGACCCGCGGAAATGGTGGGCTGAACAGGCTCTATGAGGTGGACGGGTAAGACCGTTCCTCGCCACGTCGGTTTATCCCTCTGACACGCGATTGTTCACTGAGGCCTCGCACGACGGGTTCAGGCGCGACATCTGACCCAGGCCGCTCAATTCGGGTCTAACAGCCGCGCGTCCCGGCGCTCCCTTAACAGCAGAGAGACGACGAGAGCGTGCTATAGGGTCCGCGAGGTCGTCCTTATAATGAGCCTGCTGCCTTCTCAACTTCTCTCGGGACTCCATGAAAACGATCACCGTGCTTGGCGCGTTCGCGATCATTCTTGTCACGTCGGCCATAATTGCGACGCCCATGACTGCGCAAAACAACATTACGCAGCAGAAAATCGGGGACTTCATCTATTACGGCGGGACATACGACGGGAAACCGGTATCTGGCACGGCTCAGCGCATCGGGACCACCGTCTATTACAACCTCGTTGTCGGTGGCGTTCAAAAGAATTGGACCGAACAGGCAGTCGGCCAAACGACCTATCGCAGCGGGCCAGATGGCTCTTCCGGCAGCTCGCAGAAGATCGGAAATCAGACCTACAGGCAAAACTCGTCGGGAGTCAGCTACACCGAGCAGAAAATCGGCAATTTCATTTACATCACTGGCTCAAACGGTTGCAGTTCCACAATTCAGATCATTGGCAATCAGCGTTACACTACTGGCAACTGCTAAGTATTCAGGCATTCTTGTGTCTTCGGCGGACGATGATCCGCCTTCGAGGGTAGCTCGCTAACCCGCCGCGGCTCTTGCCAATGTTTCTTCAGCCCACTTGTTGATGCTCTTGGCTTCACGATCAGCGGCGACGGCAATTGCGCGGTGGACAGCGGGGTCGACGCGGAGGACGAACTTCCCGGAAAATGGCTTCTCCGGCTCCTCTCCGCGTTTCTTGCAGAAAGCGAAGTAGTCTTCCATCGAGCGCCTGAATTCCCTCAGCAGTTGCGGCGCGCTTGATGCCTCGAATGTCACTACATCGCCGATATTGATTACCCGACCGTGCAGGACCTTCTCATCTTCGTCCAGTTCGATTCGGGCTACGTAGCCCTCGTGTTCGATCGTCGCCACGTTACCTCCCAACCCCTGAGTGATCCGCGTCCTGGGGTGATACGCCCGCCGCCTCGAGAAAGTCACGTACGTCACGGACCGTCGATCTGTTCGCTTCGGGTTTTGGATGCGGCCGGTGAAAGACGGCCTTTCTTCCATTCAGCTGAAACCGGACCCGCGACCCCGCTCCTTCGGAGACCTCGCCGCCAAGAGTTCGAATCAGAGATTCGATCGAGCTCCACCGGATATCGGCGGCGACGGGTCGCGTGAACAGCGCCCGGAGCGTTTGCCGGCTGCGACTGTTCATGATATCAAATCTAGTATCATAGCAGAAGTCCCGCAAGACTTCCCGTTGTGGACCCTGAAGTGGGGCATTCCGCACGATCGCCTGCGAGGCGCCTTCCTCGAGCATCGTTTTCGCGCCGGTAAAGCCAACAGGACGCTCGTGATATCGAGTGGGAGTAGCCGTTCGAGTGAGACGCGGTTGGACTTGACCCTATACCTAAGTGTAGGGTTAGATTCGATTGTGAATGAATCCCGTGCTTCTGAGATGAGGATTGGCGAAGCCGCCGAGCAGGCGGGGGTCAACGTTCAAACCCTGCGCTACTACGAGCGTACCGGCCTCCTGCCGAAAGCGACTCGCAAGCCCTCGGGTTATCGCCAGTACGGTACTGATACCGTACGGCTGGTGCACTTCATCAAGAACGCTCAGGAACTGGGCTTCACGCTGCGCGACATCTCGGAGCTGATCGGGTTGCGCAAGAACCCGAAGAATTGCTCGAGGGCCGCCACGCTGGCTCTGTCCAAGATAGAAGAGATCGATCGGCGCGTCAGGAGACTCAGCGCCATGCGAAAGACTCTGGCCGAGCTCGCGAGCGCGTGCAGGAACGGCGACGCGAATCACGAGTGTCCGATCATCGAGGCTCTCACTGACGGTCATGACTGAAAAGTGATGAGCGGTCCGGAAAGAATGCCTGAGCCAAACGCCGGCGCCGGCGATAAGTCGCTCGCGCTTCTCGGCTCGGCCACCGGCGGTTTGGGCGCAGCGGTCGCAGCTTTTTTTTGCGGCCCTCTGCTGCGTTGGACCCTCGACGGTTGCTCTGTTGGGTGTGGGTGGAGCGCTTGCCGCGGCATCCCTCAACCCCTACCGGCCATATCTGTTACTTGGCTCGCTGGCCATGATCCTTTACGGATTCTGGAGCGCTTACGGGAGCAGGGCGACCAGTCGAATAGGAGCGGCATGCCCAAATCGTGCGGGCCGGTTCGCTCGGAGCGCACTCTGGTTGGCGGCAATGGTTTGGATCGCGGCGGTAGCGCTGGCCTTCATAGGAGCATAATCAATGAACCGCGGGTCACATCTTTTCCCAATCGTGTTGGGCACTGCACTGATCGCATGCCAACCCGCGGGGTCCGATCGCCCTCACACGGCGTTGGGATCACAAGCGCAGGAGCTGCGTGCGGCGTTCAACGCCGACAGTGGCAGGGTGCGCGTCGTGATGTCGGCCGCGCCAACGTGAGGAACATGTCTCCGGGGGGTCCTCGGAGTCGAGAAATCGCTGCTGTCAAAGCAGGCCGACACCGCGCTGCGTGCGTACGTAGTGTGGGTGCCGAAGAAGGGTGGGACAGAAAAGGACGTCGGCGTCGCGACGCGCGTCGTTCCTGACCTCCGCGCCTCGCACTATTGGGACGGAAGCGGCGTGACCATGCAACAATGGCGACAGACAACTCATAGTTGTTAG
>JANMMF010000343.1:0-20048 GCA_031372985.1 Gemmatimonadota bacterium | reverse complement strand
GCGGGAGACCGCCTCTCCGAAGGTCCGGTGAATCCGCACGACATTCTCCGCATCAAGGGACCGCGCGCGGTTCAGGAGTATCTGCTCAACGAAGTGCAGGAGGTTTACCGCCTGCAGGGCGTGAAGATCAACGACAAGCACATTGGCGTGATTGTACGGCAGATGCTGCAGAAGGTGCGCGTGCTCGAGAGTGGCGAGACCGAGTTCCTCGAGGGCGAGCACGTCGACAAGCAGACCTTCAGGGAAGCCAACGACAAGGCCAAGAAGAAAAAGGAGGCTCCAGCAGTCTCTGAGCCTCTTCTGCTCGGCATCACGAAGGCCAGTCTCACGACGCAGTCGTTCATCTCTGCGGCGAGCTTCCAGGAGACGACTCGAGTTCTCACCGACGCGGCGATCCGCGGCGCGAGGGACGAGCTGCTCGGACTCAAGGAGAACATCATCATCGGTCACCTCATCCCGGCCGGTACAGGTATGTACCGCTACCAGGAAGTGGAGATCGAGGGAGCGCCGGTGCCACCCGCGCCGGAGCTGCCCGCGGAGCCGACAATCGCCGAGATCCTGGCGAGCGATACCGAGTCGGACTTCGCGCTGCCGGAAGCTGTGCCGGTTCCCGAGGAGATTTAGCGGAATCGTGCCAGCGCTTTGAGGAGGGTTGAGGGCTGATCTGACGGCCCAACTCGCCAGCGGATTGCGTAGCAGATGCAAGACTGACAACATCCCCGTGACGGAATCGATCCGTCCGGGGATGTTCAGCATCGTTCACCTACTATAGAGAGATGGATCTCTACATCTTCACCGTGGTTCTCGGAGCCGCCGGCATGGCCGCCATGGCGTTCCTCGGCTTTGCCAGTAGCCACGGCGGTGGACATCACGGCCATGATACGGCCGGTCACGAGATGACCGTACACGCGCACGATTTGACCGCGCACGCGCACGCCACGCCGCACACCCACGCCGCGCCACACACCCACGCCGCGCCGCACGTTCATCCGGATGGATGGAAGACCAGTCTCTGGTCGTGGCTGTCCCCGCGCGTGATGTTCAATTTCCTCGTGGGCTTCGGCGCTACCGGCTTGATTGTAGAGCGGCTGGTTGGACCCGTGCTCGCGCTGCCGATCGCGATCGTCGGTGGAATCGCCTTCGAGACTCTTGTCGTTCGACCGATCTTCAATTCGCTCTTTCGCTTCGAGTCCAGCCCCGCCCAGACGCTCGAGTCGGCGTTGATGTCGGAAGGCCGGGCCGTGACAGGTTTCGATGCGGGCGGCAATGGATTGATCTCGCTGGAGCTGGGCGGCGAGGTCGTCCAGGTCCTCGGAACTCAGCTGAGCGAGGAGCGCGCGGCTGGAGTTCGAATCCGGTCGGGTGACAGCGTCCGTATTGAGGAAGTGGATAGCAAGCGAAATCGCTGCAAGGTGTCGCGGATCGGCCTCGGTGAGGCAGAATCGCGCGACGCCGACCGTTTATAAAAAGGATCACACTCACATGACTGAAATGCTTATCACCGTCGGCGCCGTGCTGGTCGGCGTGCTCGTCGTAATACCACTCATCGTCTCGTCCTTTCTGCGAAACGTCGACGCCGGAACGATCAGGATGGTGAGCTGGCTTCAGGGCAGCACGATCATCTATCGCGGACCCGGGAAGTCGAAGGAGGTTCCGCTTCTGACGACCGGCACCACGCTTTCCAGCAAAGCGATCAACGTCGATCTCGACATCACGGACCAGACGGCGGACCTCGATCGCAACGGGACTCCGCAGCCGATCAAGGTGCGGATCCTTGCGAGCGCGATCGTTTCCGTCGGCGACACCGACACGCTGATCAAGACGGCGGCGAACCGCTTCTTCTCCAAGGAAACGGCGGATCAGGAGAACATCCTCATCGATCTTCTCTCCAGCTCCGCGCGCCGCGCGATCAACCTTCTCACCCACGACCAGCTCTTTTCCGCCAAGAGCGCTCCGCAGCTCTACTCGGGCACAGGCCAGCGTCCCGAGCTCACGGCCGGCGCGAGTCAGCGGACCGCCCTTCAGATAGCCGCGGATGAGTCCAATGCAATGACTCGAGGAGCGGAGGCCGCGCTCCAGGGAATGGAAGACGACGACGATCCGCTCGCGGTGATCATTCGCAAGGCTTGCTCGCGTGAGCTGACCGACCTGGGACTGATCTTCAACTCGCTCAACATCAAGGTCGTGCAATCCGAAGTCGCGGAATCGCGGCGCCGACAGTCGGCGGCGGAAGCACAGGCAAACGCCGACATTGTCACCGCGCAGCAGGCGCGACGCGCCAAGGATGCGCAGCTCGAGGCGGAGCGTGCGATCTCCGACAAGCAGCGGGAGCTGGAGCAGACGAAGGCCTCGAACGCTGCGCTCGTCGCCGAGGCGGAAGCGAAGATGCAGACCGCGCTCGGCATCCAGCGCGTGGCCGAGCTCGAGGCGACGCAGATCGCTCAGGCGCGCGCCGATGCGGAGCGTCTCACTATCGACGCCGAAGCGCGTGCACGGGCCGAAGCGATTCGCATCACGACGGTCGCTCAGGCGACTGCGGAAAGCATCCAGAAGGTGAACGAGGCGATCAAGGCCGGTGGAGAGAGCTACTTCCGCTACCGGCAGATCGAGATGATTCCGCAGATTGCTCCGGTGATCGCCGACGCGCTGGCGAAAGCCAGACTGATCACGATCTCGGGTGATTCGGCCGAAGGAGGCGCCGCCCAGTCGGCGACGAGCAACATCACCAGCGTGATTCAGACGGTGCTGGCGGCTCAGCTCGTCTCGAGCAGCGGGATGCTGGGGCAGGGAGAGCCGGCAAGGGATTCGGGGAAGGACAACGGAAGGCAGTTGCCGGCGGCTACGCCGCCATCTCCGCCGATTCCGGCGCCCCCAGCGAAGACCGGCTTCCGGTAGCAGCGGAGGTCGCCCGAGGTCTGCAGGAACGTTGCAGCCCGGAGATAAGCGAGGAAGGGGCAGCTCAAGGCTGCCCCTTCCTGCGTCACCGGCCCAAACCGGTCGTTCACCGGGCCGTTTGACATTGGACACCAGAAACTCTTGCGCAGTTGACAGCACGGGTTATACCTTAGCGACGAATCCTGCATCGTGCCTGAACACCCGTCCAGCCCGATCAAGCAGATCGTGACGCATTTCTTAGGCTCCATTAGTTAAAAAATTGTCTATTCGAGGG
The DNA here is from genome assembly GCA_031372985.1 of Gemmatimonadota bacterium. Taxonomy (GTDB): domain Bacteria; phylum Gemmatimonadota; class Gemmatimonadetes; order Gemmatimonadales; family Gemmatimonadaceae; genus UBA4720. The sequence goes on along the minus strand of JANMMF010000343.1, from coordinate 16,879 downwards.
ATTGCCAGCCTGAGAGACTGTCAGGACTGGTCGATTTCTCTTTTGAAGTATTTCTCAGCTCACCTTGACCTAATCGTGGGAGGCGAACGCACCAGAAGGTCGGAGAAACTGTAGCAAGGCATCCGCCAGGAAAACGGCTGCAAGTCCAGACAATCTTGCATTGGAGCAACACAACATGCGTATGAAGCGTACTCTCAACATCGCGTTCGCAGTCCTTAGCTCGCTCGTCGTGCTGGCCCCCCTTTCCGCATGGGCGCAGGCAACCATAACGGGTAGAGTGGTATCGGCGGATGGACGGCCCCTGGGGAACAGCAACATTGTGATCCCGGAGTTGAACATCTCCGTCGGAACCAATAGCGACGGCCGATATACCATAGTGGTCCCAGCCGGCCGCGCGAACGGCCAGTCGGTGACCTTACGCGCGCGTCACATCGGCTTTCTTCCCGACTCCAAGGCCATCGTAGTGAGTGACGGAGCCCAGGCCGCGGACTTCTCGCTTCGGGAAGACATCAACCGCCTCGCCGAAGTCGTCATCACGGGAGTTACTGGAGCGACCGAGCAGACCAAGGTCCCCTTCTCCGTGAGCACGGTGAACGCCGAGGATCTGGCGAAGGTGCCCTCGAGTAGTCCTCTGGCGGCGCTCGCCGGAAAAGTGCCTGGAGCGAACATTCTGTCGGAATCGGGACGACCCGGCGCCAGTCCATCGGTAATGCTGCGCGCGCCGACGTCCATTTCCACTAACTCGGTAGGCGCCTCGCCGGTTTACATCATTGACGGCGTCACCCTCAGTGATCAGCTCGCCAACACCGGCGGAGGAGGTCTCCCCAGCATCAACGTCAACGACATCGAAAGCATCGAAGTCGTGAAGGGTGCGGCGGCATCCTCGATTTACGGCGCCAGAGCAGCCCGCGGCGTGATCACGATCACGACCAAGCGTGGGAAGAGCATGGGTGAAGGCTTCCGGTGGGGAACCCGGAGCGAGTACGGGACGAGCAATATCGAACACAACGTCCCGATCGCGCAGACCCACGCCCTCCGGCTCGACGATAGCGGCACCCGGTTCTGCATCAACGTCACCGGATTCGCCCAGAACTCGTGCGTGCGCACCATCGATTACGGCTCGGAAGTCACGCGCATCAACAACAATCCGGGCGTCAACGCACTTTCCCCGTCCACATTCCCGATAGATCCCGGCTCCACGCTATCCAGGACGACCGCGGGTGATCCCCTCCGGAACATGTTCCAGAACGAGCGTTGGCCGGGAATGAACTGGGACGCCGTCGAACAGTTTGCCCAGCCAAAACCGTTCTGGCAGCAGAACCTCGATCTTCGCGGCCGGGCCGGCAACACGTCTTACTATGCCAGCGGCAACGTGTTCAATCAGGGTGGCTCGATCAGATCGCTGGACGGGTTCCAGCGTCAAAGCGCCCGCCTGAACGTCGATCACACCATCCACGATTGGACGTTCGCATTGAGCACCTACTTTGCTCGCGACAGAAAGGATGGGTTCGACCAGGAGGATGGCGGTGGGGCCTTCTTCCGCCTCACCCGTGCGCCGCCGATTGCCAACCTCGAGCAGCGGGACCAGTTCGGCCGGCTGTTCATCCGCACCAACCTGCAGGGTGGCGGCTCGCAGAACTACAATCCGCTGTACTACCTCGAGAATCAACGTCTGACCGACAAGACGAGCCGGTTCATCGGCGGCGCTACTGCACAGTGGCGGCCGATCGAATGGGCGCAGATGGATTTCAACTTCTCTTATGATGGTGCAAACACGGCGGCTGATTTGTTCCGTGACAAGGGCTTCCGCAACACGGCGGGCGCCGAGGCGGCGCTGAACAGAGGATTCCTGCGCAAGCAGAACGAGGACCAGCAGCAGTACAACACCAGCACAAACCTCACACTGCAGAAGACGTTTTTCGGAGACTTCAACGCCCGGACGACGTTCCGTTACCTGTACGAGCAGTCCAAGTACGATTACCGCCGCTCTCAGGGCGGAACGCTGGCGGCGGTCGGCATACCGAACCTGAACAATCCGAGCACCGACTTCTCGCTTACGTCGACGGTGCAGGAAACCAAGAGCATCGGATACTTCGGCGGCGTCGGCTTCGACTGGAAGGATCGCTACATCTTCGACGGCCTTATTCGGCGCGACGGAAGCTCACTTTTTGGCCGCGCAAACCGTTGGAGCACCTTTGGCCGCGCGGCTGGTGCGTGGCGGTTGTCCCAGGAACCCTGGTGGTTTGCACCGAAAGTGAACGAGCTCAAGCTCCGCGCCGCGGTTGGTACGGCGGGAAACAGGCCGCCGTTCTTTGCGCAGTATGAGACGTTCTCACTGACGTCGGGCACGATCGGAGGCCAGGCGACGTTCGGCAACAGACAGCTCAAGCCTGAAACGGTCCGCGAAACCGAGTTTGGCATCGACGCCGAGCTGTTCAACCGGGTCGGTCTTGGCTTCACGGTGTCGAAGACCCAGGCCAAGGACCAAATTCTGGCGGTGCCGGTGGCCGCTTTCTTCGGACCATCGCTGCAGTATTCGAACGCAGGTCAGCTTGACGGCCAGACCGTCGAGCTGTCGCTCAACGTCCCGATCATCAACCGCCGCGACGTCACGTATTCAGTTCGCGGAAGCTACGATCGCTCGTACGCTACGATCACCAAGCTGAACGTACCGCCATTTACCTTCGGGTCGGCGGCTCAGGGCACCGACAAGCTCTTCCTCGCGAAGGAGGGTGAGCGGTACGGAACGTTCTATGGCCGGAAATACGCCACCAGCTGCAGCGACCTTCCGGCTGGGTTGGCGTCTGCCTGCGGTCCGGGACTTGATTTCCAGAAGAACGGCGACGGGTACATCGTGTGGATCGGAGCCGGCAATACGGCCGGTGACGGCATCACGAAGAACCTGTGGCAGGCCAAGCTCCCGGGGAACTCGCCGTTCTATACGACGAGCAACGCGGGCGACGCCACCAAGTACCACCCCAGTGTGGACGTAAACTGGGGCATGCCTATGGTTATCCGCGATAGCGTCGGGATCGCGCGGCTTCTCCCAATGGGCAACGCGTTGCCCAAGTACCGTTGGGGCATCTCGCAGACGCTCAGGTTCAAGAATTTCTCTGCATACGCGTTGCTCGATGCGGCAATTGGTCGGAGCGTCTACAACCAGGGCCGTGGCTGGGCATTCCTCGATTTCCTATCCAAGGATGATGATCAAACCGGAAAGACCGTCGAGGAAGCGAAGCCGCTCGGCTACTACTATCGCGCCGGTCAGCCCGACAACACTGGAATCGGCGGCTTGTACGACATTCTGGGTCCGAACTCCAGAATGGTGGAGGACGCCAGTTACAAGAAGCTGAGGGAAGCCAGCGTTGCTTATCACATTGGCAATTTCCCCGGCTTGAATGGTGACTGGACCATCAGCCTCGTGGGACGCAACCTGAAGACGTGGACGAAGTACACGGGCTTCGACCCAGAGGTTGGCTTCGGTGCCGTCAGCGGTGCCGGCGGCTCGGGATCCAACTCGTCCGGCTCGGCCGTGATCAACGCGGTTGATGCATTCACGTTCCCGAACACGCGTACTTTTACCTTCTCGCTTTCAACAAGCTTCTAATCAGCATGTGTCATTGGCGCGGAGAATAATCTCCGCGCCAATGGCGCTGCTACCTGAGGATTTCAAATGCGAAAGCTCAGTTTTTTGACGGTCGGTATCGCCTTTAGTCTCGCTGCCTGCAAAGCAGACCTCGGCGTTCCCAACATCAACAATCCGGATATCGACCGCGCTCTGGCGCGGCCCGGTGACGTCGAGTCGTTCATTTTGGGCTCATACGGCCAGATGCAACAGGCGTCGTTTGGCGTGAACGGCTCGATCATGCCTTCCTTGCTGACCATGTCGTTCGAGAACGCGTCGGGTCTCGCGAACTGGGGGATGGGCCCGCGTAGCGCCATGCCGCGCGCCGCGATCGCCAACAGTCGCGGCAACCCCTACGAAGCCGAGAACCTCGTTCAGTACGCGAGGCTGCCGCGCGCGGCGCGTGTAGCGGCGAATGGTGTTGTCGCGCTTCGCAAGCCCGGATTCACGATCGGCTCAGTTGCATCGGATCAGCGAGCTATGGCCTTCGCCTACCTCGTAATGGGCACCGCGAACGGCAACCTTGCGCTCGTCTACGATTCTGTGTCCGTCGTCACCCCTGAAGACGACATCTCGCAGGGCGCGCCGGCAAATCTGCTCGGATACGCGGAGGGCATGGTGATCGCGCTTCAGCAGCTCGACTCGGCTATCGCGATCTCGGGGCGTGCGCCCGGCTACACGCTCCCCGTCACTGCCATCAACGGAACTTTGTTCACCTCCGCGCAGGTCAGCCAGATTGCGCGCGGATGGAAGGCGCGTCTCCGCGCGGGAGTCGCCCGCTCTCCGGTTGAACGTGCCGCGGTCGATTGGAACGCGGTGATTGCGGATGCGGGTGCTGCTCTGCCAGGGGATCTCAACATCACAATGTCGGCCGCCGCTGGCTCGGTGTGGACCATTGCCACTGCGCAGCACGAGGTATACGACACCTGGACACAGCAGACCCCGATGATCGTCGGGATGGCGGATAGCGTGCGCGCCGGTGGGGCCGCGTGCGCCGCAGGGGATTGCTACGACGCCTGGCTTGCTACGCCACTCAACTCGCGGTACCGCATCACAATCAGGACCGCTGATCAGCGTTTCCCTCCGGGTGAAACCAGAGACGCACAACGGACCAGTTCGGGTGCGGGAAACTTTCCATCGCCTCCGCGAGCGAACCTGTACTTCAGGAACCGCCGTCCGACCGATCCGACGGGTGAGGCGTTTGCTGTCTCGTTCTACGATTTCTATCGTTACCAGGATTTCTGGAACACTTTCAACGGCCCAATGCCTGTAATGACGCGGGCCGAAATGGATCTCCTGATGGCGGAGGGCTATATCCGGACCGGCGATTTTGCGAACGCGATGGCGAGAATCAACCTCACTCGCGTAGCGAGGGGTAACCTCCCGCCGCTGACAGGTATTACTTCGGCAACTGCTCCGATCAGCACCCTGGGCTCGTGCGTTCCGCGCGTTCCCCAGCCGCCCGCATTCACTACCGCGGGATGCGGAAACATCATGGAAGCGATGAAGTGGGAGAAGCGGATGGAGACCATCCTGACGCACCTCGGCGCGTGGTTCATCGATAGCCGTGGGTGGGGCGATCTGCCCGAAGGGACGCCGTTGCACTTCCCTGTACCGTTCCAGGAGATGGATGCGCGCGCCAAGCCGTCGTACAACCTCGGCGGAGTAGGCGGCACCGGTGGGGCCGCGCGCGGCACGTACGGATTCTGAGGTTTGGTTCGTTGGGAGCTTTGAGACGTTTCGACTCGTTCACGATCCATCGCGCGACTCGCGCGGTGGGCCGGACTGCGGTTGTGAGCGCGTATCGGTTTCTCGCGGCGCTAGGCATAGCGTCGGTGCTGGTTTCGAGCACTGGTTGCTATACCTATCCCGCACGTACCGCGTCCGATGTGAATCCGCCGGCGCTCGTAACGGTTGACATCACAGATGCCGGACGGGTGGGACTCTCTGATCAGATGGGAACGGAAGTAAAGCGGATCGAAGGACAAGTTGTTCAGCGGTCCGATTCGGCCATTCGCTTGATGGTGACCGAGGTCAGCTTCCTGAACGGAACATCGAACAAGTGGCAGGGGCAGGAAGTCACGATCCGACCGCTGGATGTCAAGACGCTATCGCAGCGCATTTATTCAAGGCAGCGCACCGTGCTCGCCATGATCGCGATAGGTGGTTTGATCGGGCTCACGGTCGCTACCAAGGGCTTCACGAATATTTTCAGCGGCGATCCTAGTACGGACGGAAAAGGCGGTGGTCCGCCCCCGGATCAGTGAGACACAGTTTCTCTATGAGGAGTGATCTGATGCAATTCAACCGTATGTTGCTGGCAATCTGCTCTGTTGTCGCCGTTGCGGCGTGCAGCGATGACCCGATTTCGACACTGGTCACACCGGCCCCTTTCTCTTCGATTCGATGGGTCAATGGGGTGGCCGACACCGTCGCGATGGACTATCGGATCGTGGATTATCCGTCGAACGCGTCGGAGCCGAATCTTGCGTTCGGCGCCTCGAGCGGCAAGTGGCGCAACCTTCCTCCTGGTGCGCACCGCATCAAGGTCTTCTTCACCAACACGACGGCCGCCGGGAATAACGTTTCGGTTGTGTCGCAAGTGTTCGTGGATACGACTCTGACCTTTGAGGAAGGAAAGAAGTACACGATTCTGCACTACGGCTTCGCGAAAGCCGCCGCAACGCCGAGGCAGCGTCTGGTAGTCATCGAGGACGTTCCTCCGACGCCGTCAGCTGGGCAGATCGCCTTGCGCGCGATCAATGCGGCGCCAGCACTCGGCACCATAGACCTTTATGCGATGCCCGCCGCAGCAACGGGCGGAGCCACTAGCGGCGGAGCGACCTTCCCAGCTCTCGCGCCAGGAGCTATTGCTCCGTGGATCGGCCTGTCCGCAGTAACGACCGGTAGCTACCGAGTTGCCGCGACAGCTCCGGCTTCAACAGCCGCGCTCGCGGATGCACTTGCACCTGTTGGCGCTGCCGGTGTCCCGTCGACCACTGTCGCCGGCGTCGTAAGCCAACCGCTGGACGCAATCGCCGGAACGCAGCAGGCATTGTCTGCACTGACGGCCGTTGTTTTCGGCCCGCGGGTTTCCTACACGTTGACAACTCCTACGGGTGGCACCTCCGTAATTGCCGCGGGAACCACTGGTAGCGTTACAGTTCTGCTCGACAGGCATCCACCGCGCATCAGCCCTTGAGCTGATGGCGGGAGGATTGTTAAGGCGGCCCGCCAATCCACCGGCGGGCCGATCTTTTTTTCGTACTGGCGTGTCCAAGTGCAGGTAGTAGTTTGTTGATGATCCTCTCCTCCGGGAGGAACGAATGCGCGTCCTCTGGATGCGTTACATAGTTTTCGTGGCCGCAGCCTTTCTTGGCGTGCCGTCGGCGTCGCATAGCCAGTCGCAGGCTGCGGCCAGCTTCGCGCTAACCGGAACCGTAACCGACACTCTCGGCGTCGGCGTGCCGTTCGCTCAGGTATTCGTGTTCGACACCGAGCAGGGTACAGTGGCGGACGACGATGGCCACTTCCGTCTCGAGCCCCTGCCAATCGCGCGAACCCGGGTTGCCGTGCGACGGATCGGGTATGCGCCCGTCTATTTTGATGTGGACGTTCCCGTTGCGGCAACGGTGGAAGTGGAGGTGCGGATGCGACAGAACGTTCCGATCCTCACCACCGTGGAGATCAGGGATGAGGTTCGCACTCCGCTACAGAAGGAAGGATTCTACGATCGGATGGCCGCGGGTCACGGCCTCTTTGTGACGCCGGAGATGCTGGCGGCGATGCGGCCGGCGCGTGCTTCTGATGCTCTCAACAGCATACCCAACGTCGTAGTGCACCGTCGCGGTTCGCGTACGCGCATCACGACCGCGAGTCAGCAGTGCGAGTACGCGCTCGTTGTGGACAGGATCCGTGTTGGACAACCGGGTTCTCGCGTACGCACGACGACGCCGGACGATGCCGTGTCGGCAACCGAGCTCTATGCCATCGAGGTGTACCCTCGGAATCGCGGGCTTCCGGCGCAGTTCCTTGGCATGACCGCTGAGGATGGATGCGGGACGATCGTGATCTGGACGAAGGGAATGATCCCGCGATAGGCGGATCACGAAGAGTCTGCATCCGCACGAGCAGGGTTCTGTCAATCGGAGGTCGGACATGACGGTTTTGCGTCAGTCGCTATTCGCTCTCGCCATCATTGGTGTCACCTTTGGCTGTTCATCGTCCGGGGCTGCGCCAAAGACTTCAACCGGGCCGAAGGTCGATCCGGATCTGATCGTCGCCGCGGAATTCGACGCCCAGGGATTTCGGGACGCGTATGATGTCGTCCAGCGGCTGAGGCCAAACTGGTTTACCAGGAAGAGCGGGAGCTCCGCGGCAAGGAGAATGGGTACGTCGGGCTCGGGGCTCGTGGTGTACCTCGATAACGCCCGGATGGGAGGGGTCGATGCGCTTCGTCAGCTGAACACCAGTGGAATCGAGTCGTTGCGGTTCATGGACGCGGCTAGCGCAACGGCCAGACTACCGGGACTAGGGTCCAGCGTAATCGCGGGGGCCATCGTCGTTCAGTCGCGCCGGAGTTTCTGACACTCAGGTGGTGCCGATTGCCCGTCTTCATTTCGCGGACCAAATTCCACCTCGCATCGACCGGTTCAGGCTTACAAGGTCTTTGTGGCGGAGATGTCGTCCCATCGCTACCTTCTGCGGCATCATCATAACTGTTCATAGTCTCTCTCCTGACTGGGAGTGACCGTGTGGCAGTCCGCGTTCACCGTATTTCATCGGTCGCGCGGAGCGTTTTGTTCCCTAAGGTAGCTCACACGTCGTTGGGTACCTGCCCAAAAAGGAGGAGGACAATGAAAAGACTGCGAACGTTCGTTTTAGCGGCCTTGGCCCTGGCGTTCCTGCCAGCATTGGCACCGGCGCAGCAAGCCACCACAATCTCCGGACGGGTTACGGGCGAGCTGGGCCGGCCGCTCGCTGGCGCGAGTGTCTTCATCGAGGGCGTCAACGTCGGCTCAGCGACCGACGAAGACGGGCGCTACTCGTTCCAGGTTCCGAGTGCGCGCGTATCCGGCCAGCCCGCGAGAATCACGGCTCGGCGCATAGGCTACACGGCCCGTACCGCGACCGTGACACTTAGTCCCGGCGAAATCCGGCAGGACTTCCTTCTCGCCTCCAACCCGCTACAGCTAGGAGAAGTGGTGGTGACGGGAGCCGGGACAAGCACGGAGGTTCAGAAGCTGGGAACCGTTAGGAACACCGTTTCGGCAGAGCTCATACTCAAGGCGAATGAACCGAACATTGTGCAGGCACTGGCGGGAAAAGCGCCAAATGTGAATGTCTCCCAATCTTCTGGTGATCCGGGCGCTGGCTCCTCGATCCGAATCCGCGGCATGCGCACGCTCAACGGCTCGGTTGAGCCGCTGTTCATTGTAGATGGCGTGCCGGTCGATAACTCGTCGGTTTCCACAACCAACTTCAATCCGGTCGACGCCGGCGGGGCGAACCTTGCCGGGCAGGACAACGGGGGTCAGCTCGAGGGAACTTCGACGCCCAATCGTGTTTCTGACATCAATCCGAACGACATTGAGAACGTAGAGATCCTGAAGGGTGCCGCTGCGGCTGCCATTTCCGGCGCGCGCGCCGGGAACGGCGTCGTCCTGATCACGACCAAACATGGGCGGTCGGGCCCGACACAGTACCGGGTTGCCAGTACCCTGTCGTTCGACAAGGTCACGCGACTGTATCCCCTGCAGCGGAGCTGGGGGCAGGGGAGGTTCAACCTGGATCCGCTTCCTTGTGAAGGGTTCAAGGCCACATGTCTTCGCAGTTGGGGACCGCGTGTGACTGGGCCGACCTTTGATCACGCCGACGAGGCGTTCCAAACCGGGACGATGTCGGACAACGTCCTCAGCATGTCCGGCGGCAACGATCGCACGACCTTCCTCCTCTCAACCGGCTACAACCGTCACAATGGAGTCATGGTTGGGCCCAACAACTACTACAACCGCGCTACGGCGCGCCTTTCAGCTACACACAGGCTTGTGGACAGACTCGTCGTTGGCGGCAATTTCTCCTATACCGACGCCCGTGGCCACCTGACGCAGCGCGGCAACAATACCAACGGTCTCCTGCTCGGCCTGCTCCGCACCCCGCCGAACTTCAACAACATGCCGTACCTCGTCGACGGGTCGCACCGCTCTTACAACTTGCAGACTCCGACGGCGGCCAACTATGGCGAAGATCGGGTCTTCAACAACCCGTTCTACACTCTTTTTGAGGAGTTGAACGACACTCAGGTCGGACGCGTGTTCGGTAACGTGAACGCGGAATACACCGCTAACGACTGGCTCAGGTTCAACTTCATCCTCGGCAGCGATTATTCGGCGGACGAGCGCCTGGAAGCATGTCCGCAACAGTGCACCAGCGGCGTGGTTGGTGGGCGCGTCACTGAGGGCAAGGTCGTCACACATAACATCGACCATAACCTTACCGGGACGGCTCGGCACACCTTTAACGACAACTTCTCCGGAACGCTCACCCTCGGCCACAACCTCAGCTACCGCGCCTTCCGGACTTTCTCGGTCGTAGGCCGGACCCTGATCTCTCCGAGGCCGTTCAATATTCTCAACACTCTCACCCGCGACCCGCCGAGCGACTTCCAGACTGAGGTGCGTGGCGATTCGTACTTTGGCCAGGTCAGTGTCGACCTGTTCAAACAGCTTTTCCTCACCGGTGCTCTTCGCCGGGACGGGTCTTCGACGTTCGATGCCGACAACCGCTACGCAAACTTCCCCAAGGCGAGCGCGGCGTGGACGTTCACGAACATCGTGAACCCGGCGAACTTCCTGACGTTTGGCAAGCTTCGTCTGGGTTACGGCGAAGCCGGCCAGGAACCGCAACCCTACCTGACCACCAACACGTTCAGCGGGTCTGCACTCACCGGTGCGATCTCGCAAGGTACCGGCTTTGCGCCAACACAGAGCGGCATCGGTGGACTGTACTTCAGCGTCACCAAGCCGGCGACGGAACTGCGGCCGGAGCGCACCAAGGAATTGGAAGGCGGGTTCGACATCGGGTTCTTCAACAACATCGTCGACGTGAGCGCTACGTGGTACAGCTCGCGGACCATCGACGTCATCCTGATTACGCCGGTGTCGCCATCGACTGGATACCAGTTCGAGGCAAAGAACGCGGGCATCATCGATAACAAAGGCACGGAACTGTCCCTCAACCTGCGCCCCTTGACACGTCCCAACTATTCCTGGGAGATCAACGCGGGTTGGGGTCAGAACCGGTCCAATGTAGTCGACATCGCGGGAGCAGAATTCCTCCTCACCGACAACAACCTCGTCTCTTCGGTCGCGCAGGTGGGATTCCCGCTTGGCGTGCTCCGCGGTAACGGTTGGGTACGTTGCGGATTGAGCCCCGACAATTCCATTCCCGGAGTAAATCTGGCGACATTGTGCGCGGGTCAGCCGCGGGGAGCTGTGTTCATCGATGACGGCACTAATTGCAGCCCTCAGCCCGGCATGCCCTGCGCGGACGATGTCATCCGTGTAATGACGGATCCGAATCCCAAGTGGACCGGAAACCTTCGCAGCAGCTTCCGCTTTGGTAAGGCAACGGTCTCGGGCCTGCTCGATATCAAGCGCGGCGGCAGCATAGTCAACGGCACCCGTGGCGCGCTCTACAGCTACGGGACTCACCGGGATACCGAGAATCGTGCGGTTTGCACGGGGCCGGCAAACGCCAACTGCACGGGGAACCTCCAGGCGTTCGGCAGTGCCGGCTTTTACCCTGGGCCGGTTGTCGGTCCCGGTGCGGGAACGCAGATCCCGATCGGCGAGAACTGGTATCGCACCAGCGGAGTCGCGGCCTGCCCGTTCACTGGTTACGACGAGCCCTGCGTCGAGGACGCGAGCTACGTCAAGTTCCGTGAGCTGAGCCTGGCGTATACGTTCGACGGCCCCATTGTCAATCGGCTTTTCGGGTTCAGGAGCCTCGATTTGCGGATCGCCGGCCGAAATCTGAAGACATGGGCCAAATACAAAGGCCTCGATCCCGAGATCTCCGGCGCTGGTGGCAACATCAACCGCGTAAACGGCTACGATTACTTCAATCTTCCGCTCACGCGTTCCTTCGTCGTTTCCTTCGGTCTAAACCGCTAACGCGCGAGAGAAAATAAAAATGCCGAAACTTCTTTATCGCACCGCGGCCGCGCTTTGCTTCGGAGGGTTGCTGGCCGGGTGCTCCAATTTTCTAGACGCCGAAAGGGCCAAAGCAGATCCGAACCTGCCGTCTGCGGCAACACGAGACCAGTTGTTCGTTGGCGCGCAGGCGAACATGTTCGGCCAGCAGGAAGGCCCGCTGGCGATGATCGTGTGCCAGTGGATGCAGCAATGCTCCGGCATTAACGGCCGTTTCGTGGAGCAGCAGGACTCGTACAGCGTCAACGCCGGTACCTTTGACGGGCCGTTCCAGGAAGTTTACTCCGCAGGCGGGTTGCTCAGCCTGCGGACGGTCCAAGCCAGCGCGTCGGCCGGCGGAGACAAAGTGTACGAGGGGATCGCTCAGGTGCTCGAAGCTTTGCTCATAGGCACAACGGCGAGCATCTGGGGCAACATCCCGTACAGCGAGGCCGTCGGGACAGATCCGACGCCCGCGTTTGACGGCCAAATGCAGGTTTACGCCGCTCTCCAGACGCTGCTGGATCAGGCGATCACGAACATCAATGGAGCGGGCGCCGGTCCGGGTGCCGTAGACCTGTTCCACGGTGGTGCCAAGACACCCTGGGTGCAGGCCGCTAACACACTCAAGGCCCGGTTTTACCTGCATACCGCGGAAGTTGCAGGTGCGGCGGCCTATACGGCGGCGCGTGCGGCGGCTCTGCAGGGTATCAGCGCACCGGCGAACGACCTCCTCACCGCTCACACCGGCGTCACGTCCGAGCGCAACATGTGGACACAGTTTCAGAACACGTCCGGATTTGGCCTCGACCTGGTGGCCGGGAAGCGTCTTGTTGACATCATGAGGGCGCAGAACGACCCGCGTCTGCCGGAGTATTTTGGACTGAACGAGAATGGCGGCTACGGCGGTTTTGATGTGACGACGAAGACTACCCCGGGCGCGGAGATTTCGCCGCTAGCCGGTTCGCTGCGCCACCGCGACGACTTCCGCCAGCCGATCGTCACCTGGGAAGAAAACCAACTGATTCTGGCGGAGACAAACTTCAGGCTCAGCGGCGCTCTTGCAGCGCAACCCTTCTTAAACGCCGTCAGAACAGCGCGCGGAAAGGGGTTTGTGTTGGCGAGTCTCCAGACGATTATGGAAGAGAAGTATATTGCACTGTTCCAGAACATTGAGGTGTGGAACGATTGGAAGCGCACATGCATTCCCGCACTCACGGCCGCGTTTGGAGAAACGACGATCCCCGGTCGCCTGTACTACGGGCAGACAGAGGAGCAGACCAACGACAACACGCCACCGAGCTCGGACCAGAACCTGTTTACGGTGCGCAACCCGAATGACCCGGCCGGCTGCTGATATAGCCTGGGCGGGAGAGGGCTGGAGCAAGAATCGGGGGGGCGCCCTGTAAGGTGCCCTCCCGTTTTCGCTCGAGATCTACCCTTACGAGATTTTTCCGGCTTTGCGACGTACGAAATTCTTCCGAACTTTGCGGGTGGTTTCCATGCGCATTCGATACATCTCAATTCTCGTCGCGCTAAGTGCGGGCTGTTACGTATACAGCCCAGTCAACACGGCCAGATCGCCGACTGGTCTACCGGTTCGCCTCACGCTTACCGATGCCGGGACTGCGAACCTGGCTGCGGAGCTCGGGCCTTCAGTCGAAGCTGTTGGTGGCAGGTTGCTCAACGACTCTGGCGAGTCGTACGTGCTGGCGCTCTCGGAGAGTCGCAAGCGAAATGGGGTGGAGATCGACTGGCGGGGAGAACAGGTCTCTATTTCCAAGTCGCTTGTCGCCAACATCCAGCAGCGGCAGTTCTCGCGGACGCGCACCGGGGTCCTGACTGCGGGTGTGATCGGAGCCATCGTCGTCGCACGAAGAATCATTTGGGGTCCGGGAGGCGCATTTGGCGGCGATCGCCCCGGCCCCGGACCAGGTCCGCGCTGAATTCTAGCGGGAGACCGCGGCGCCGAGGTTGCTACGGGTCCAGATGGCCACAACGCCGCAGCGAGAACCGTAAATGCTCGAATTGAACTGCGGCGGGATCTGTGAGGAGCCGGTATAGACTTCGATCGCCGCGACGTCGTCGGGCGCGACATAGTGATTTATCGAGACATCGCCGGACAGAGGGAACGGGCTCCCGTTGACGTAGTATATCATCGCACACGGGTGCGAACCCGAGCCGCTGATGCTTCTACCGGTCTGTGCCGTCGGGCTACCACCACTAAAAGCCTCGCGCCCGGATCCGATCTGCATTCCGGGCACGCGGCGCAACACGTCGGTGAGTTGGCGAGGCTGCATCAGGTTGATGTCCTCGCGGGTAAAGTATCTCCCCGAGCCCCGCGCTTTTCTCTCCTCGAATCCTCCCATTCCCGGGAAAAAGTTCGCGTCCGCCACTACGGTCACCGTTTCGAGAGCCAACGGCTCGAGGACAAAGCTCAAATGAAGCGTCTCTCCCGACGCGATGACGATCGCGATCGCCTTCGGCGTGTAACCGAGCATGGTGATTTCGATCGTCTGCCGGCCGGGGGGGATTTGGGCGACTTCGAAGACGCCGTCCACCCGAGTGACCGTCGTCAGAGAGCTACCCACCACTCGCACTCGGGCCTGCGAGAGGGGAATCTTGCCTGCGGCGGTTACGGTGCCACTGACGGTTCCCCCGGATTGTGAAACGAGCTCACCGCTGAAAAGCGTTACGGCGAAGAGAACGGCCATGAGAGTGAACGGAAGTCGGTGGGTGAGCGCTCTTCCCGGTGTCCGGTGGCGCGCGGCCAGGGGCGTCTCGACTAGACGCTGCGATGGGAGAATCGTGGCCATCGTGACCTCCTGCGCGGGATTCGCATCCCGCAGCTGCGCCACGCCATCAGGCGCAGATTCAAGCTATGGCCGGTGCCAGCGATGCACAACATCAACGTTGCCGAGGATGAGCCGATGTCCGTACCTTCGGTCAACGTGATCTGGCTAATTGCAGGCCTTCTGTCGGCGGCTGGGCTCATTTATGTGCGGAGCCGCGCCAATCAAGCAGCGCTCCGCGCCGTGCATCGGTCTCGTTCGCGAATCGATCGGTTCAAGCTCACCAAGAAGCCATTCATCAGGGCGACACTTCTCGCCGATGAAACGATTGCCCTGGCGGTGAAGGAGCACGCTCTCGAGCATTCGGTGGACGAAGCCGCAACGTGGAAGCGCGTCGACGACTACATCGATGAGATCGTCCCCTTCTTCAACATCCTGACGTATTACAAAATCGGCCTCGTCGTAAGCCGGACGCTGCTGAACTTCTTCTACAAGGTTTCAGCGGAGCATGCGACGGGTCCGTCGGCAGTCACCGTGCCGCGCGACGCGATCGTGATCTACCTCATGAATCACCGATCCAACGCCGACTACGTGCTGGTGGGCTATGTACTCTCCGGACGCGTGGCTATTTCATACGCGGTCGGAGAGTGGGCCCGCACATTCCCACTCGAGTACATCTTCAAGTCCTTCGGCGCCTACTTCATACGGAGGAAGTATCGCGAGAAGCTGTACCACACTGTCCTCGAGCAGTACGTGCAGCTCATCACGCGCAATGGCGTAACGCAGGGAATCTTCCTCGAGGGAGGGCTCAGCCGCGACGGCAAGCTGGGCAAAGCGAAGATAGGCTTGCTCGATTACGTGCTTGGCGTCGCTCGCGATCCTGAGATGCGAGCCCGGCTTTACGTGGTTCCGGTAGCGATCAACTACGACCGCGTGCTGGAAGACCGGTCGCTGCTGCGCGAGCTGGATGCGCGCGAAGGACGGAGGCGACCACCTCGCTACATTCAGCTCGGGGAAGTGCTTCGCTACGTGTGGTGGAACATGGCGCGCCTCGTGGCGCGGAGGTGGAAGCGCTACGGGCGCGCGGCGGTGGTGGTCGGAGATCCGTTTCCCCTAGCGCCGTGGTTCGACCGTGAGGATCGGGATACAGGCGGGTTGTTCGGCCTCGAGCGCTCCGAGCGGCTCGCGCGCGTTCAACTGCTGTCCGACTCCGTGCTCGAGCGAATCGCCGCGATCGTCCCCGTGACTCCTGTGACGCTGGCATGCGCCGCGATACAGAGCTTCGACGGAGATTTCATCTCACACGAACACCTCCTCGGCCGCATGTCGGAGATGCGGGACGTCCTCACCGAGCTCAACGCTCGCGTGATACATCATGAAGGCAGCATCGGAGAGACCTTCGACCGCGCATGGCGGATGCTACAGATGCGACGGATCCTGGTGAGAATTGGAGCGGGATACTCGGTGCTGCCCGGCAACCGGCCGCTCGTCAGCTACTACGCGAACAGCATCAGCCATTTGCTCGGCCCGTTCGCGGAAGGCGTTCGCCAGCGTGACCAGCTCCCGGCGCTCGCAACTCTATAGCAGCTCGCGCTGTCAAAAACGGGCGGAAGAACCGGCGGCCCCCTTCCTCCCGGGAAGTAGCGCCCCTACCAGACCCCGACGCTCGATCGGCTCAAGCTGCTCTCGATTGTAAAGCGGACGGCTGAACTGCCGCGCAGCGAGATGGCTTGGGAGACGAAGCTGTCAGTGCCTCCGATCCTGCGCGCCGCGATGCGGATGACTCCCATCTGCCCCTGAAGCTGTGGAGGTATCTTCATCGAGACGTTGTGGGCGGCCGCGACCTGGGCGAACCGCGTGTGCACCCCATCGTGCACGACATAGAGGACGACATCGGCCCAGTTGTGATTCTCGACCTCGAGCACGACTGGATCAGCCAGGGGAAGCGTCACCAGGGCCGGCTCTTCGGTGATGGCGTGTCGACGGGCGCAGGCCGAGAGGAAAGCGACCGCGATCAAGCACGAGGCAAGTATGGTGCGGCGGACCAACATGGATTCTCCGACGCCTGCGCCGCGGCGCCATGTCGCGACAGACACCAATGTGCCGCACGGACCAAGCCTGTCGAGTCATTCTCGGTTGACTTGCTTTGACCGGAATTGACCTTTCTATCTGTGCTTGACCCCGGCCCTACTAAAGTTGACATAACTGCCTCTGCCGTCTAACTTTGTAGGCTGGTCTGCCCCCAGGTTCGGCGGACTCTTCGCACCTTG
>JANMMF010000335.1:0-1775 GCA_031372985.1 Gemmatimonadota bacterium | reverse complement strand
GCAACAGCCACCGACGATCCTGGCTCCTGCCTGAACCAGATGATGCGCGTAGGTCGCCATGTACTCGGGGCTCGCCATGTACATGCTGCGTCCACTCACATCGCGCGGCATTCCGGCGTTGGGCTGCGCGCTCAGCTTGCGTCTCGTGACCGGGACCATCTTTTCGATCGCGTCGAGAATGATCTGCGGGCCAACGGAGCAATTGAGCCCGATGATATCGGCGCCAAAGGCGTCGAGAGACTGGGCGATATCCTCGACCGTGACCCCGTACGGCGTGTGGCAATCAGACCCAATAGTCATTTGCGCGATGACGGGAATAGTCGCATCCACTTCGTGCGCCGCGAGAATGGCCTGTTCGATCTCGTGGACGTCGGCGAACGTCTCGAGGAGGAACAAATCACAGCCACCGTCCTTCAGCGCCTGGAGCTGCTCGCGGAATGCCGCCCGCGCTTCTTCCAGGCTCGTCGGTCCGAACGGCTCGAGACGAACGCCGAGCGGACCCACCGCACCCGCGACGAGGAGATCGTCCTCCGCGACTTCGCGCGCAAGCGTTGCCGCGGCGCGATTGATTTCGGCGATCTGCCCCTCGAGCCCGTATTGCGCCAGCTTGATCCGGTTCGCGCCGAACGTGTTCGTCTCCAGAACTTCGGCACCAGCTTTTCTGTACGCCTTGTGGACATCGCGTATCATGTCCGGCGCGCGAAGATTCAGCTCGTCGTAGCACTGGTTGATGAACACGCCCTTGTTGTAGAGCATCGTGCCCATCGCGCCATCGAATACGATGACCTGGTGCGGGTCGAGAAGTCGGGCGATCAGCGGGTTCTCAGGCAACGGCGGCCTCCGGTTCGCTCGAGGTCCCGGTTCCAGTGCCGCGCACCGCGTAGTACTTGGCTTCGGGGTGATGCATGATCACCGCGGCCGTCGACTGCTCGGGAAGGAGCTGGAACGCCTCGGTGAGATCCATGCCGAGCGCTTCCTTCGCCGGCAGGAGCTTGAACACGGTGGCGTGGTCGTCGAGATCCGGACACGCGCCGTAGCCCCACGAGTACCTCTTTCCGCCCGGCACGCCCAGCTCCTTCTTGATGCGGCGATGCGCCCACTCGGCGACGGCTTCGGCAGACTCGACCGACAGGCCGTGTGAATAGAACGCTTCGGTGTACTCGTTCTTCGCTTGCAGCTCCTCGAATCGCTTCGTCGCTTCCTTGCCCACGGTTACGATTTGGAGCGGAATGACATCGACGTCACCCGAATCGACATTGCGAATGTAGTCGGCGAGGCAAAGACGCTCGCGACCAACCATGCGGGGAAAGTGAAAGCGCGCGATCTCGCGCAGCGAGCCGCCATCGCTCGAGTACGCGGCCGGATCATAGATGATCACGTCGTTCCCCTGCGACTGCGCGGGGAAGTAGCCGTAGACTATCTGCGGCTTGATCCAGCCATTCTTCTTCGCGTCCTTCTTCAACCGCTCGAGCGCGGGCTCGAACTCGTTCTTCACGGCCGATTTGTACTGCTCGCCCGATCCACGCCCACCCCATTGCAGGCGATAGAGCTCGTCGAGATCGAGGAGCTCGAATACTTCGTCGATGGGAACGTCGCGAAGCACGCGGGTCCCCCAGAAGGGCGGCGAGGCGAGCGGATTGTTGGCCGCGACATCGCTGCGATCGCCACCGGCGTCGCCAACGGCGATATCCTTGCCGACTGCGGTGCGCAGGAACACGTCGTTGCGTGCGTCGTCGAGGTTCTTATCGACGAAAAGCGTCCGCCTTTTGGTATCC
>JANMMF010000287.1:0-4704 GCA_031372985.1 Gemmatimonadota bacterium | reverse complement strand
TGCGCGATCTCTCCGGCGAGCTCGACGACATCGACGAGATGCTGGCCGAGATCGAGGCGAAGCACATGGACGCGGCGCAGTCGGAGGCGAAGGGTCAGCTCGAGCTGTTCGGAGCTCTCCTTTCCAGCTTCGCCGACGTCAAGTCGACACCGGAGTCGCATCGCATTACCCTGGACGATGGGAATACTTTCGAAGGCACCTGGGAGGAGATCGTGAACAAGATGCGCGACGCCAATTGCCTGTCGGAGAGTCCAAAACCGGAGCAGGATGCAGAGAGCTTCATTCGTCGCAGAGCGGATGCAGGGCTTTTGCGCATCCTGAGATGAGTCCGCAAAACACCCAGGCGGCGCTCGCCGCCTTGAACGGCGCGCGCCCCGTTCTCGCTCACTTCGAGAGCGCGCGCTCGGCGGAAGATCTGGCAGCCGACATCATCGATCTGTGGACCGGCGTCGAGAGCTCTCTCCAGGCGCTGGTCGGCAACTCCTCGCTTACCGGTCAGCAGCTCGTTCGCGCGGCCCGCCAGGCCGAGCTGATCACGCTCGAGCAGGCGCACGCGCTGCTCGAATTCCTCGCCGCGCGGGACCGGGCGAATCGCACCAGCTACAAGCCGACGCAAGCCGACGGGGATGCCGCGCTCGACGGATTCAAGGCGCTCGAGTCCGCGCTCAGCGGAGATGCGCCGGGACGAGGCGCGGCACCCTCGAGTCCCGCTGCGCCCGCGTACACGCCTCGCGGCACGCACACGGCGAAGGCGCAGCAACCGGCTTCGCCTTACGCGCCCCCTTCACCCGGACCGGGCGGGTACAGGCAGCCGCCTGCCTACGCCAAGAGGTCGGCCGGTCCGCCGACGATCGAGCAGCCACCGCCGGGAACCTTCACGACAGCGGGCGGAAGCTCGCACGGCGGAGGAGGCGGCGTGGGGCGAAGCAACGTCGAGCACGCACTCGCTGCTGCCGAACGGCGTCGTTGGCCAAAGCCGTCGCTGCCGGTTCTCATCGGTACAGTCGTAGTCCTGCTCTTTGCGGTCGGTCTCTACTTCGCCTTCAGAGGCGGGTCGGGCAGCGACAGCTTGACCGCTGGAATCGATGCGATGAATAACGGTCAGCGGGAACGCGCGCGCGGTGAGTTCGCCAAAGCGGTGAAGGAGGATCCAAAAGCCGCTACGCCGCACGTGTTCCTTGCCAGACTCGCTCGCCAGGAGAGCGATCTTTCCACCGCGCGCGCGCAACTCGATACCGCTCTCAGGCTCGAGCCAAAAAACGCGATCGCGCTCCGGGAGATGGGATTGATTCTCTTTGGCGGCCGGCAGTACGACCTCGCCCGCCGGTTCTTCGTGCGCGCGGTTCAGGCGAACGCGCAGGACCGGGCGTCGCAGGGCTATCTCGGCTGCGCCTTGATGCGGCTCAATCGCGTACCGGAAGGGACGAAATGGATCAGTGGTGCCGGTGACGGCCCGTGGAAGGCCTGCCTTCAGCCAGTGACGACAGCTACGCCGCCTCCCTTGTGATCGAATTCAGACAGGTCGGGAAGACGTACAGATCACTCCTCGGCAACTCGGTAAAAGCGGTCGAGGAGTTTTCGTTGCAGGTAGCCGAAGGAGAGATTCTCGGAATCGCCGGCCCGAATGGCGCCGGCAAGACCACGCTCATTGCGATGATGCTCGGCTACCTGCGGCCGACCACCGGAACCGTAGAGATCAACGGCCTCCCGGCGCGGACCTACGTCGAGCGTAATGGCATCGGATACCTGTCGGAGCTGATCGCGATCAATCCGAAGTGGCGAGCAGATACCGCGCTCGTGCGTTACGCGACGCTCGCGGGAATTCCCTCGTCCCAGATTTCCGCCCATGTCGACGCGGTAATCGAGCGACTTGGACTCGAAGAGCATCGGAGCAAGAAGGTGAAGGCACTGTCGAAGGGAAATCTCCAGCGCCTCGGGTTGGCGCAGGCGCTCCTTCGAGAGGAGCAGATACTCGTTCTCGACGAGCCTACTCACGGACTCGATCCGGTCTGGACCCAGCGATTCCGCGACATCGTTGAGCAGCTGCGCCGGCCCGATCGAACGATCCTCATCGCCTCGCACAACCTCGACGAGCTGCAGCGGCTCGCCGACCGCGTCGCCATCATCGATCACGGGCGGCTCCAGCGCGTCGTCAGCACTGGCTACGACCAGACCCACCAGACCGCGACCCGCTATAGACTGACGCTGGCGAGCGGGCACGAGCGCATTCGGGAGTCCTTTCCGCTCGCCGAAGAAGCAGGGAAGGGGGAATACGACGTGACTGTCAGGAGCATCAACGAGCTGAACGCCGCGTTGGCGGACTTGATTGGCAGAGGCGCGCTGGTTGCGAGCGTTGTGCCGGAGCGCTCGGTGCTCGAGCAGCAGTTCCGTGAAGCGGTCGGAGAATCACAGTGAAGTACGCGAACCTCGCGAGGTACTCGCCCTGGCAGTTCCGCGATTTCATCATGGAGCGCGGAATCGCGATCGTGATCATCGGTATGCTGTGGGGCTATTTGCTCATCGAGCCGCTCCGGCGCGCCATGGGGTCCGCGTTCGCCGCCGGTCCTCGTTCTGCGACCTGGCCGCTCGTAATCACGGTCGCGTCGTCGGTCGCGTCGCTGTCTGTGCTGATCGCCGTCAACGGGATCGTCTCTACAGACCGGAAAATGGGTTATTACCGCTTCCTCTTCTCCAAGCCCATCAGCGCGGTGGCTTACTACGCGCAGCTCTTCTTCGTTTGCATGGCGGGCGTGCTGTTCTCGATGCTGCTGCTGGCGGGCGTGCTGCGCATGGTGATCCCGGAGTTCAGCATCCTCAACTTCCTGCTCTACGCGGCCGTCATCTACATTGCGATGGGTGGGATCGGATTCTTCATCTCGGTCGCGACCCGCTTCGATTGGCTCACGCTCGCCGCCGTCTGGGTGGGGTCGCGGGTCCTTCGCGACGTGTACGGCGCGAGGCCCGACTGGCGCGCGAAGGCAGTCGAACTGCTGCCACCGGTTCACAAGCTGACGGATGTCTCGACCTCCATGATCACCGACGGAGCCGCGCACGCGAGCGACGTTCTCTGGCTCCTCGGCTACGGTGCGCTCTTTTTTGCGCTAGGACTCCTGATTCTGCGTCGAGGGTCGTTGGCTGACTAGCGATGCATCCCGCCGCCCGCTCATCTCAGTAGTGCACCAATGAATCCCAACAGCATTCACCGCACAGTCCTTCCCAACGGACTCACCGTTCTGGTGCAGGAAGACAGAACGGCGCCCGTCGTGGCGATCGTGACGTACGTCAAAGCGGGATACTTCGACGAGACGGACGACGAGAACGGGCTCGCCCACGCGCTCGAGCACATGTTTTTCAAGGGCACGAAGAAGCGTGGGGTCGGAGACATCGCGAAGGAAACGAAGGCGAGCGGAGGCTATCTCAACGCCCACACGATCTACGACAACACGGCGTACTACACGGTGCTGCCGTCGTCGGGATTCGCGAAGGGACTCGACATCCAGGCCGATGCCTACGCGAATTCCATCATCGACGCACGTGAGCTCGCCAAGGAGATGGAAGTCATCATCCAGGAGGCGAAGCGGAAGTCGGACAATCCGTCCGCCGTCGCCACCGAGACGCTGTACGAGATGCTACACGACGCGCATCGGATGCGACGCTGGCGCATCGGCAGGGAAGCGGGCCTACGGGCGTTCACTCGCGACAAGATGAATGCGTTCTATCGCAACTTTTATCGTCCCGGTAATACGATCCTCAGCATCTCGGGCGATGTAGACACCACGGATGCGCTGCGGCGCGTCACCGATCTGTACGCAGGGCTCGAGAGCTCCGATCCGGTCAGAACCCCGGGCCCCGCTGAGCCGGACCACGATGGCTTTCGATACCGCGAGCTCGCCGGCGACATCGTGCAGAGCCAGCTCGTGATTGGTTGGAGGACACCGGGAACTCTGCACCCTGACACCGTGGTTCTCGACGTGGCAGCGTCGATTCTGGCAACGGGACGCGCGTCGCGCCTGTACCGTTCGGTGCGGGAGAAGAAGCTCGCGTCGTCAATAACCGCGTACGACTACACCCCGACCGAGCTCGGCGTATTCGTGGTGCACGCTGAAACGGAGCCGGAGAATGTCGCGGAGGCCGCGGGTGTCATCTGGGATCAGCTCCACCAGCTTCGAGTCGGCGCGCTCGAAGAGCACGAGCTGACCCGAGTGCGCCGTATCTTCGAGGCGCGGTGGGTGAGGCGGCTCGAGACTGCTGAGGGGCGGTCCAATTATCTCGCCGAGTGGGAGGCGCTGGGCGGTTGGCGTCTGGGTGAGGAATACTTCGAGCGGTTCATGTCGGCGTCGGCGGACGATGTTCAGCGCGTCATGCGGAAATATCTGGCCGAGGAAAAGGCCGCCGCGCTCGTCTATCGTCCGAGCGGCGCGCAAGTCGTCGCGCAGGACGCTGCCGACATGAAGCGGCTCTTGGGTGCCGGCAGGTCGGAGCGGCTCGCGTCGATTCCTCCGCGCGAGGCACCCGCGACACCCGAGGCAAAGGGTGCGGAGTTCGAGAAGGAAGAAGCCGGCGTTTCCGTTTTCCGTACGGCCGAGGGAATTCCCGTTCTCGTTCGGCGAATGGCCGGCACCCCAATGGCCAGCATTGGCGTCTACATCGTCGGTGGTGCCGTCGAGGATGAAGAGAACGAGGCGGGTCTGACTCTCCTCACGG
>JANMMF010000258.1:0-7608 GCA_031372985.1 Gemmatimonadota bacterium | reverse complement strand
GGAGAGGCAGAGCCGGTCTCGACCAACGATTCAGACGCTGGACGACAGCAGAACCGTCGCGTCGAAGTCGCGATATACGCAAGTGAGGCGTATCGCAATCGCCTTCTGCGCAGCAACTCCAGCGACTGACGTCGTTCGGTTGCCTTGTGGGTAGTTGCAGGTAGTTGCCCCCATCCGACTTTCTGCCGGATGGGGGCAGCAGCTCCAACTACGCTCGCGTTCGCCCCGCGAAGACCAGCACCCCGCCTATCACGATGGCGGCGATTCCCACGACTGGTGTCACCATGCCGCGTTCCTGCGCGGTGACCTTGAGAGGACCGACTTCGACTTCGTTACGGCTCTTCGTGTACGGTATTCCGCGCATCGCGACGATTACAACGCCCGCAACGATGAGAAGTACGCCAACCCAGGCGAGCGGCCGCATGATGTCTCCGGAAATTGGGATTACAAATGCTGCGGCGGGCAGCGCACTATGGCAAGGCGTGGCCGCTAGCGGTGCACCAACTTCCTGTACGCAATTCGATGCGGCCTGTCCGCGTCGGCGCCCTTCCGCTTCTTGAAGTCCTCTGCGTAGTCGCGATACGACCCCTCGAACCACACCGTCTCCGAATTTCCTTCGAACGCGAGGATGTGCGTCGCGATGCGATCCAGAAACCACCGATCGTGCGAGATCACCACGGCACAGCCGGGAAAATCGACCAATGCTTCCTCGAGCGCCCGCAGTGTATCGACGTCCAGATCGTTCGTCGGCTCGTCGAGCAGCAGCAGGTTCCCACCCGATTTCAGGAGCTTGGCAAGGTGCAGCCTGTTTCGTTCTCCCCCAGAAAGGTCTTTTACCTTCTTCTGCTGATCGGCACCCTTGAAGTTGAACTGAGCCAGATATGCTCGCGTTTGCATCTCGCGCTTCCCCACCTGGATGACGTCGTTCCCTTCGCTCACTTCCTTATAGACGGTGTTGGAATCATTCAGCTCGCGCGTCTGATCGAGGTAGGCGAGTTGTACCGTGTCGCCGATAGTCAACGAGCCACCGTCCCCTTTTTCCCTTCCGGCGATCATTTTGAACAGCGTCGTCTTGCCGGCGCCGTTTGCACCGATGATCCCGACGATTCCACCCCGCGGCAGTGAGAACGATAGATCGTCGAACAACACAGTGTCGCCGTACGCTTTCTTCAATCCCTTGGCGATCACGACATCGTTGCCAAGCCTGGCCGGTGGCGGGATCACGATTTCGTTCTGCATGACCTTCTCGCCTTCGGCGGCGGTCGCCAGCTCCTCGTACTTCTGAATGCGCGCCTTGCTCTTGGTCTGCCTGGCGCGGGGTGACATCCGCACCCACTCGAGCTCGCGCTCCAGCGTGCGCTGGCGGGCCGACGCCTGTTTCTCCTCAGTGGCGAGCCGCGTGCGCTTCTGATCCAGCCACGAGCTGTAGTTCCCCTCGTACGGAATTCCTGCTCCGCGATCCAGCTCGAGGATCCACCCGGCAACGTTGTCGAGGAAGTACCGGTCGTGGGTCACCGCCACCACAGTTCCCGGAAACTCCGCGAGATACCGTTCCAACCATGCGACTGATTCGGCGTCGAGGTGATTCGTGGGCTCGTCGAGCAACAGCATGTCCGGCTCCTCGAGCAGCGTCCGGCAAAGCGCTACGCGACGCTTCTCTCCGCCCGACAGTTTGTTCACATCGGCATCCGCTGGCGGAAGTCGTAGGGCATCCATCGCGATCTCGATCTTGCGATCCAGATCCCACGCGTTGGCGGCATCGATCTTTTCCTGCACCTTCGCCTGCTGGTCGAGCAGCTTGGTCATCTCGTCGTCCGACATCGGCTCGGCGAACTTGTTCGAGATCTCCTCGAATTTCCTGAGCAGGTCTCGAGTCGGCTTCACCGCCAGGTCGACGTTTTCCTTGACGTTCTTGGAAAGATCGAGGTGCGGCTCCTGCGGCAGGTATCCGATGCGCGTGCCTTCGTGCGGCCAGGCTTCGCCCTGAAAATCCTGATCGACGCCCGCCATGATGCGAAGCAGTGACGACTTCCCTGCGCCGTTGGCACCGAGGACACCGATCTTGGCGCCGGGATAGAAAGACAGCCAGATCCCGCGCAGGATCTCCCGCGACGGCGGGACGACCTTGCGCAGGTCTTTCATTACATAGATGAATTGTGGGGGCATCCCTACAATTTACCGCACCCGACAAGCCGGACACATTGCCGGCGCGATTGCGCGCGAGCCACTAGGGGTTCTTCGGGTCGCCCATCATCGCGTGGTCGTGATCCATGTGGTCGTCGTGCCAGATGGATTTAAGATCGTTGCCCGCGAAGGTGGTCGCGTGGACCATCCACCCGAACGCCTGCGGGATGAAGCGTCCGCCGGCTGCGTCGCACTCTTCTCGTGTCGCTACACCGAGGGGCCCGAACACCGGCTGGCCATTCTTCGTCTCATACCAGCGCTCCTTTTCGCGCCGGCCGGGGATGCACCAGTTCACATGCCGGTGCCAGCGCGCGACGCTCAGCGGCACTCGTTCGTTGATATCTTCTTCGGATGTGCGTTTGGACGCCGTGTACATCGCGCCGATCAGCACGAGCTCGCCCTTCGCATTCTTCTTATATAGAAGCGACGTCGGCCTTGCCGGATCGAATCCCCACTGATTGCGGATCGCATTCCACCCCTTCGTGAAATGATATTGCAGCTGATTCTTCAGCTGGGGCGCGAACATCTTGTACCCGTCCGCTTCCGCTACTTTAACGTCGTTGTATTTCGCAATCGCTTGCCGCAGCTCGTTGATGACGTACGACGCGCGAGCCGAGTCGGCCGCGGTGAGTGGTCTCGGACTCGAGTAGGCCATGTGCTTCGCCATCGCGGTCATCTTCCAGTCACTACTGGTCCCGTTCTTTGGCTCCGCCGCAGTGTGCGATGCGTGCGAAACGGTCACTGTCGTGTCGGAATGATCGTGTGAATCCTGGGCAGAGAGACGCCCCGAGACCGAAATCAGGAGTGTCGCAGCCAGCACGATGAATGACCGAGCCATAGAATAACCGCCGTCTAACAGGAATCGGGAATCGGGTACCGGGTACACTGTTAGACGATCCGCCCTTCCCTCGGTTAACCCCCGAAATCCGCCAACAGCTTGTTGACCGCCTTAGCGACCCTCTCATGAGGCAGCTGGTGGATCTCAGCCTCGTTCCAGGGGATGACCTCGCCGGGAGTATTCCACGGAGCGTACGGCTTGTGCTCCCTTTTGAGCAATACGACTGACGGTTTCCGGAACGCTGATGCCGCGTGCGAGATGCTGGTGTCGGGAGTGAACACGAGATCTGCCGTGCCGACCAACGCGAGCGCGTCACGCAGTTGCGGGGTCTCGACCGGAAGCGCGCGAACCGCGTTAGCCACGTTCTGAACGCTCTCCCATTCCGTTGGCAGCCCGATCACTACGATGGGCATGTTTGGAGCACGTTCGCGGGCGGATTGAAGCGTCGCTGTGAACTTGCCATCCGGCCACCTCCGCTTGGGCTCCGACGCCGAAAGGTTCACGAGAAGCCGCTTCCTCGTCCCTCCTGTTGCAGCCTCCCCCGTCCCGACCAGCGCGCGCGCCGCATCCCACCGTTCCTCCGCGCGCGCTCGTTCTTCCGGCGCTAGAAATATCTCGGGCTGCCAATCCACAGTCGCCGGATTCACACCGAACGGAACGGCGAGTTGCTTCGAACCCTCGATGTAGTGCTCCACCCGGTTCCACTCCGGCACCGAAACGTTGTAGATGCGCGGCTTGCTGTCACCACCCGCACCGACCCTGAAGCGCGCCCGACCAGCGAACATGAGGAGTGGGGTCGAAGTGAAAATCCTCGGATTGTTGATCCTCCCGTCAATCATGACTGTGTAGCGCTCACGACGCAGACGCTGCATGAGCTCCCTGTAGCTTCGAACTGACTTTCGCTCGAGCACCAGCACCTTGTCGACGTACGGATTCCCTTCGAGCACGGGCGCGGTCGTCGGAGTCGCCAGCACATCGACTTTGCCACCCGGTAGCGCCGTTGCGATGTTCCGGATCAGCGAGGTCGCCATGATCATGTCACCGATCCGCTCATAGCGGATGAACAGCACCCGGTAGCCGGAGCTAGACGGTGGCGGAAGCGTAGCTTCCTTCGGCCCGGGAAGCATCCAGCCGAGCATGCGCATCCAGAGCGCGCGCCACGCGATCTCAATCTTTTTTGGATCCACCGGTCAGTTCCAGTTCAAGGAGCTTGCGTGAAGGTTGTGGATCCCGCGTATGATAGATCTGAATCGCGTTTATCACGAACGGCTCCTGCAGTCGGGTCTTGAGCACCTCACGGATCGACTTATCGTCGAGCGATTGGTAGAGGCTCAGAGTAGCGTGTGGGCTAAAAGTGTACCGCGCGCGCGTGAACGGCAGACCGCTCGTAATGATCGCGTCGTGCAAAACCCTGATGGGACCATGGGGTTCGATCGGAAGCACGATGATGTTCGTCTGCATGAATCGCTTCGGCGCCTGGAACGACAGCGTAATCGGCGCGCTATTGCCGGCAACCGGCTCGAGCCTGTCCCGGATCTCCTCGACACTGACAGAGGGCGGTATCGGCCCCGCTCCCGAGGATCCCGTCAGCGTGATGTGCGGCGGCCTGTACCGGGCAAGTCTAGGGTCGTAACGCTCGTTGATCTCGCGTATTCGGTCGGCGACTTCGCCCGGTAGCTCCGCGAGAACGAAGATTCCATTCAGCTGCAAGCATTACTCGTGGTAATGTGGGCGGGCAGCATCAGAATTGAAATGAAAAAGCTATCGGTATGGATCTCTGTGAACTCTTGCGGCCTCTGATCAGCTGGTCATCAATGTGATTTCCGGGATGTGAATGGGTGTACTTCACAACTTTGAGTCCCACCATGGTCCCGATAGCTGCCCCTCCCATCACGTCGCTCGCCCAGTGCTGATTGTTGTAGATGCGGGAGAGACCCATGAGAGTTGCGCCACCGTACATCACTGTCCCCACGTACCACGCCGAGTGTGGCCACCAGAACTGCGTTTCGCGGGTAAACGTCGACGCAAAGGCGAAAGCCGCGATCGTATGTCCCGACGGAAAGGAGCGGTATTTGTCCTCCGAGAACCCCCGAAACAGCTGGAAATCGTGGGGATTGTCAGTATCGACGTACGGGCGCGCTCGGCCAGCCGCGAACTTGATTCCCCCGCCGATTGCGCTGGCGAGCAGGATCGACTCGACGCTGTGCAATCCGAGCGCCTGGACACGCCGCTGTCCATCGGCACGGCCGATAGCATAAAGTCCCACTCCGGCCAGAACTGAACCCGGTGCGGCCAGTACTCGAAAGCCGGTTGCGGCTGTTCTCAGAAACCGATTTTCCTGCGTCCCGGGATCCTGCAGCCTTTTTGCGACCTGCCGATCGAGGGGAGCAACCGCGGCCGTTCCAAGCGCAAAGGCGCCGATCAGCAGCGCGTCTTTCCCCGTCAGAAGCGGAGTCTTTTTGAGGATTGTATCCTGAACCTGCGCTTCCGCGTGTACGGCGATGTTCGTCGCCAGCAGCACGACACTGATCAACTTTCCAAACAAAGAGCTGCTCCGGTTGAGAGCTGAGATGAAGCTCGTGGCCTTGCCGAGGTGCAAGACTCTTACCCCTTGTCATTCACCAACCAAATCGCGATATCACCCAAATGCTGACAATTGATCTCACCGGCAAGCGCGCGTTGGTGGCGGGAGTCGCCGACGACGCCGGATTCGGCTTTGCAATCGCGAAATCGCTGGCTGAAGCGGGGGCCAGCGTTTCCGTCGGAACCTGGCCTCCGGCGCTCAACATCTTCATGACCTTGCTCGAGCGCGGGAAGATGGACGGCTCCCGGAAGTTATCTGGCGGACAGCTTCTCCAGTTCGAGAAGATCTACCCGCTGGATGCGGCCTACGATACCCTCGCGGATGCACCGGAAGATATCCGAGCCAGCAAACGGTACAAGGAAACCGGCGATTTCAGCATCGACGGCCTTGCCCGTCGCATCGAGTCTGACTTCGGGAAGAGTTCTCTGGACATCGTCATCCACTCGCTGGCAAACGGTCCGGAAGTAAAGAAACCGTTGCTCGAGACGAGTCGCACTGGCTACCTGACCGCGGTCGGCGTCAGCGCCTATTCGCTAGTGTCGATGGTCTCTCGGCTGGCTCCGCTGATGCGGCCTGGCGGGTCATTTCTTTCGCTCACGTACCTGGCGAGCGAGCGCGTGATCCCGGGATATGGCGGCGGCATGTCTTCCGCGAAGGCCGCACTCGAGAGTGATACACGCGTGCTGGCGTTCGAAGCCGGTCGGAAATACGGAGTTCGCGTCAACACGATTTCCGCTGGCCCGTTGGCGTCGCGAGCGGCGAGCGCGATCGGAATCATCGAGAAGATGGTTGAGTATTGCGCCGCGAATTCGCCCCTCACCGAGCCCCTTCAGGCCAATGAAGTCGGGAAGACGGCAGCTTTTCTATCGAGCCCGCTCGCGAGCGGAATCACCGGCACGGTGGTGTACGTGGACAAGGGATACCATTCCATGGGAATGGCGCTCCCTGACGTCACTCCGTAGCATCGCGGCTGGTAGTCAGGGGATTTTTTTCGCCGCCACCGCTCTTTCCCTTTCAATCCTGATTTTTATTTGCTGAAGCCGCGCTTCCGGCATCCGTCCGGAAAGCTTTAGGACGTTTCCCGTGGTTGCATCCGCCCAGCTGATCGTGGTCACGCCATTTGCGACCTGCACCTGCCTCACCTGCGCGGGGGCTGACAGGCTTCGCGTCGGAGCTGACGCTGATTGTGCTGCAGCCAAAGGTTGCACATCTGGTGCGGCCGCGGTTGCAGCGTCGGATCGAGCCACGGATGCAGGCGCCATGGCTCTTTCCTTCGCCCCACGCGACGTTGCGATTGCCCCGGTCGTCACGACTCCGTTCAAGGCAACCGCCATTGGCTCCGTCAACGTAACGGTGTCACCCGGCGCGACCTCGTAGAGCGTGATCTTGAAACCCAACGCACGAGGAGTCCCCACAACCTTCAAGCGCTCTGGCTCTTCCCTTGCCGCATCCATGGCAGCACCAGTCGCTAGCGGCGATGCGACCGCCGGCGCTTTCGGCGCTGCTTCCATAGCATAGCCTGACGACACCGCGTCCTGCTGGCCGATCGAACCCGCTGCTCTCCCCGCCAATGCGCTTCTCTCGAGCGTGCTGTTAGCGCGCTCGTCGCGTACTGTCGCCTTTTTTGAAAGTGCGATCGACGGCGCGCCACTCGTTGTCGTCTTACCTGCGGACCGATCGACTGGAGGAACACTCGGCTGCGAATTGTCGCTTGATATCCTTCGAGAAGGGTTGGTTTGTATGGTGATTGGTGGCGCTGGCTCAGGTGTCGTTCTGCGGATCTGGTCTCCATCCGCCCCCGGGGCAACAGCTCCGAGCGTATTCGAGGCTGTATCGGTAGCAGCGGTAGCCATCTGTGCTTCCCTTCCACCGTTTCTGAAGACCACGAAGCTCCCCGCCGCGACAACCAGCACGGTCGCCGCAATGCGCCACACGAACGGGTCGAAGCGCTTCTTCGGCGCCGCTGCCGGTATCACTCCGCGAGGCGCGTTGTCGAGCGCCG
>JANMMF010000226.1:0-2727 GCA_031372985.1 Gemmatimonadota bacterium | reverse complement strand
GCAATTGTTGGAAACACATCGAGCGCGGCGTTCAAGGCACTGGAGAGCGCGGTCGCCGCGGAGTACGTTCCTTCCCTCGTGCTCGCCGGCGGAGAGGCGGGCAGAGTTTCGCAAATCAAGCTGCTGGAAGGTCGCCCGTTGGTCGACGGCCATCCGACTGCGTATGTCTGTCGTAGCTACAGCTGCGACAGGCCGGTGACGGAGCCGGAGGCTCTGTCCGAACAGTTGGAGAATGCCGCAAAGGTTGTAGCCACCGTCTAGAGGAGCATGGAATGGATCGAATCAACAGTCGCATCTCGCAGGCGTACGGTTACGCAGTTTGCCTGATCACAGTCATCGTCATGCTGATCGGCATCAAACAGGTCGTCGATGCTGCATTCGATCTCAGCGACCCGATTCGCGCGGATGGTGGCGGATACGGAAGAATGGGTCGGCCAATCACGAACTTTGAGCTGTACAAGATGGAAGCGCGCCGCCAGGGATCGACCCGGAATGATCCGACGGTCCCCGTCGAAAAGGCCGCGCCCGACTCAACGACGTCCGACGCGGATCTCAGGCGCATGTACGATGCGGAACGCGAGGCAGCGATTGGCAATGCGCGCTTTCGCGCGATCCGCTCCCTCGTCGGCAACCTTCTCCTGATCGTTGTCGCCGCCGTTCTCTTCGTGATTCACTGGCGCTGGCTCAGAGCGCGCGACGCCGTTCCGGTGACAGGGTGAAGCAGGTGAGCTTCAACGGGGCAAAGTGTTGAGTGACTGACCAGCAATCATCCTTCACCCGCGGCATTTTCGCGGGCGTCGTGCTCGACTCGCTCCTCTTCCCCTATCCGCGGCCCCTCGACGAGCGGAGCGCGGACGAAGCGCGGACTGTGCGCCGTCTGATCAGGGATCTGCGCGCGCTCGAGGGCGATGTCATCGATTCCGCGAAGTTCGACGAGGAAGAGACGATTCCCGACAATGTCATCCGGGCTTTTGCCGACATCGGAATGCTCGGACTCACGATTCCGAGAAAGTACGGCGGCCTCGAGCTCTCATCGTCGGCCTACGCGCGGGTGTTCGAGACCCTCTCCTCCATCGATGGATCGCTCGCCGTAATGGTCGGTGTCCACTGCGGGCTCGGGTCCAAGGCAATCGTGCTCCACGGCAGCGAGGAGCAGAAAGAACGTTATCTTCCGCCGCTTGCTCGTGGTGACTTTCTCGCCGCCTACGCCCTGACGGAGCCGGACGTCGGGTCCGACGCGCAGAACATCAAGACCACCGCGACGCCGATCAAGGATGGCGCATCGTGGAGGCTGAACGGGCGAAAGATCTGGATAGGCAATGGCCATCGCGCCGGAGTCATCGCCACCTTCGCCCAGGCATTCGTCCAGCGCCGCGGCGAGAGCGTGGAGCGCATGACGGCCTTTCTGATCCGTCCTGACATGCCCGGCTTTCGCGTCGTCGGGACCGTTCGCAAGCTCGGAATCCGCGGCTCAACCCAGGCCGAGCTCGCTTACGATGGGCTGGAGGTTCCGGCCGATCACCTTCTCGGAAGCGTCGGCCGTGGATTCAGCGTCGCCGTGCACGTGCTCAACGCCGGACGGCTGACACTCGCGGCCGGGTGCACTGGGGGCACCAAGCGTACCCTCGACGAGATGGCATCCTACGCCGAGCAGCGCGTGCAGTTCGGACATCCGCTGGCGGATTTCGAGATCACCCAGCGCAAGCTTTCCCGGACGGCAAGCGACATTTACGCGTCGGATGCGATGCTTGGCGTTCTTGCGTGGCTCGTCGACAGGGGTGACATCGATTTCTCACTCGAGGCAGCGTGCGCCAAGGTATTCGCGAGCGAAATGGTGTGGCGCGCGGCGGACGACATGGTTCAGCTCGCCGGTGGTCGCGGCTACGTCAAGCCATATCCGTACGAGCGAATGCTCCGCGACTCCCGCATAAACCGCATCTTCGAGGGTGCGAACGAGGTACTCCGCCTCTTCATCGCGCTCAACGGTGTCCAGGCTCCCGCGCAAGCCCTCAAGGAAATCGGCTCGGCGCTCAGGCGACCGCTCCGCAATCTGGGGCTGTTGGGCGGCTACGCGACGTCTCGCGTCAAGCTACGCCTCGGACAGACCTCGACCCTCGATATCGAGATCCACGAGCGCCTCAGGAAGCACAAGGAGTATTTCGAGAAGCACGTCTCCGAGCTTGGCAGCGCCACCGACCGGGCGATCATGCGTTACCGCGAGAGGATTGTAGACAGCCAGCTTGTGCTGGAGCGCCTGGCGAACATGGCCATAGATCTGTTCGCGACTGCCTGCGTCATCGCGCGGACGCAAAGCCTGATCGACGAGCGGGGCGTCGACAAGGTCGATCGCGAGATCACGCTGTGCGACCTGTTCTGCATTGAAGCCGGCAGGCGGTTTCGCGGGAACCGGGCTATGCTCGATGGCCGCGGGGACGTCGTCGACGACACCCGCCGTTCCGTCGCGCGCTCAGTACGCGACGGGAAAGGCTACTTCGTAACGGACGCGATCCTCGAAGAGTAGAGCTCGTCACTAGCCCGCGTCCGCAAGCGAAGGAATGAATTGCGGAGCGCGGCGATGCTTGGTGGCCTGCTCGTACGCGTACGCAAGCTTGATCAACGTCGGCTCGCTGTACGCTCGGCCGAAAAACGAGATGCCCACGGGAAGATTGTGCGAGAACCCCGCCGGAACGTTGATGTTCGGATAGCCCGCTACCGCGGCCGGAGTCG
>JANMMF010000126.1:0-8673 GCA_031372985.1 Gemmatimonadota bacterium | reverse complement strand
GTGGCTCCCGGGTTCATCGACACCGAGATGACGGCGGCCATGACGCCCGAGGCGAGAGCGGCGCTGGGCCAGCAGATTGCACTCGAAAGGCTGGGTAATCCGCAGGACGTCGCCGCTGCCGTGGCTTTCCTCGCGTCCGACCTCGCGTCCTACATCACCGGGCAGGTACTCGTCGTGGACGGCGGCATGGTGATGTAACCCGAGGCTGGCTCCACCATACACGGTCGAATAGTGATGTAACTTTGTATCAGATATTCGCTTAGGTATATTACAGGATACCCCACAAACCCGAGGAAATCCATCAAATGGCCGACAATTCCGACAAGGTCAAAGACATCATCGAGAAAGAGCTCGGTGTCGAGCGCGAAAAGCTGACGAACGAGGCGAGCTTCATCGAGGATCTCGGTGCCGACAGCCTGGACATCGTCGAGCTTGTGATGGAGTTCGAGAAGGAGTTCAACATCGACATTCCTGATGAGGATGCCGAGAAACTGCGCACCGTCGGTGACGCGCTCGGCTATCTGAACCAGAAGGTCGGAGCGTAATGAAGCGACGAGTCGTCGTCACTGGCATGGGGGCAATTACCCCCGTCGGTAACGATGTGGCGACGACCTGGCGGTCCCTGCTCGAAGGGAAGTCGGGTACCGCGCCCATTACGAAGTTCGACGCGTCGAAGTTCTCGGTGCGCTTTGCCGCCGAGGTAAAGGGATTCAACCCGCTGGACTACATGGATCGGAAGGAAGCGAAGCGGGCGGATCCGTACACGCAGTACGCGGTCGCTGGAGCGCGGCAGGCGATGACCGATGCCAACCTCGTCGAACGCAACGGGATGGACCCCGACCGCATTGGGGTCATCATCGGCAGCGGCATCGGCGGCCTCAAGAGCTTCGAGGAGCAACACGACGTCTATCGGGAACGCGGCGTAGGGAAGATCTCACCTTTCTTCATCCCGATGTTCATCGCGGACATCGCCGCCGGCATTGTCTCGATGCAGTTCAACGCCAAAGGTCCAAACTACGCCACAGTATCGGCTTGTGCCACTAGTGCTCACGCAATAGGTGATGCGTATCGCACCATCCAGTACGGCGACGCGGATGTCATGATCACGGGTGGTGCCGAGGCCACCGTCACTCCGATGGCGATCGGGGGGTTTGCCAACATGAAGGCGTTGTCGGAGCGGAACGACAGCCCCGAAACAGCCTCACGTCCCTTTGACGCGACGCGTGACGGATTCGTAATGGGGGAGGGTGCTGGAATCCTGATCCTCGAGGAGCTGGAGCACGCGCTCGCTCGCGGAGCCAAGATCTACGCCGAGATCGTCGGATACGGAGCAACTGGTGACGCCTATCACCTGACCGCCCCGGCTCCCGACGGAGAGGGCGCCCAGCGCGCCATGAAGCGCGCACTTAAGGACGCCGGTCTGGAACCGAAGGACATCCAGTACATCAACGCCCACGGCACATCCACTCCCGCCAACGATTTCAACGAGACCCGCGCGATCAAGGCGGTCTTTGGCGAACACGCGAAGGGCGTGAATGTCAGCTCGACCAAATCCGCCACGGGTCACATGCTCGGCGCAGCCGGAGCAGTCGAGGCAATCATCAGCTCCCTGGTGGTCGGTAACGGCGTCATCCCGCCGACGATCAACTACCACAACCCTGACCCCGAGCTCGACCTCAACTACACTCCGAACACCTCCGTCGAGCGCAAGGTAAACGCCGTTCTCAGCAACAGCTTCGGCTTCGGTGGGCACAACACCACCCTCGCCATCAAGCGCTACGAGCGCTGAGCGCATGATGCCTGAGATCTCGCTCGACCTCGGAAGGATCGGCGATCGCGATCTGAGGGCTGTAGGAGAGAAGGTCATTTCGGGCGGACGGTTGTCGAATTCCGACGCCGAACTTCTGTTCACTTCTCCGGATCTCCTGGGTATCGGGATGCTGGCCGATTTCGCCAACCGACGGAAGCACGGCGACGTCGTGACTTTCGCGGCCAACCAGCATATCAATCCGACCAACGTCTGTTATCTGCGGAAGACCTGTGTCTTCTGCTCCTTTGCGCGGCTCCCCAAGGAAGAGGGCGCGTACCATTACACCCTCGACCAGGTGTTCGCCGAAGCAGCGACCGCGGCCGCAGGACTGACGAAGGAATTCCACATTGTCGGCGGCCTCGACATGAAGGCGGGGCTTCAGTACTACAGCGAAATGTTTCGGGGGCTCAAGGCCCGCTACCCGCACGTCCACATCAAGGCTCTGACCGCCGTCGAGATCGCACACATCGCACGCATCGACAAAATGTCGATCGAAGAGGTCCTCGTTGCGCTGCGCGAGGCCGGCCTGGATACTTTGCCCGGGGGCGGCGCGGAGGTCTTCGGCAAGGGCGTCCGGATGACCATCGCCGACAAGAAGCTCGCCGCGGAAGACTGGATCGATGTGCACCGGACCGCGCACCGCCTCGGGATCCGCTCGAATTGCACCATGCTCTACGGACACGTGGAGACGATTCAGGACCGGGTCGAGCACCTCTCGATGCTGCGCGACCTGCAGGACGAATCGGGCGGATTCCTCGCGTACATTCCGCTCGCCTATCATCCCGACCATAACGAGCTCGGAATCGAGCTGGGTCGGGAGGGCACTGCGACCACGGGGTTCGATGATCTTCGCAACCTCGCTGTGGGCCGACTGTTCCTCGACAACTTCGATCACATCAAGACGCACTGGATCATGGTGACGCCGTTCCTGTCGCAGACCTCACTGGCCTTCGGCGTGAATGATCTCGAGGGAACGGTTGTGCGCGAGAAGATCTACCATGAAGCGGGCGCTCACACGGCGCAGGGCCTGAGCCTGGACGAAATTCTCGACCTAATCAGATCGGCGGGGAAGACACCGGCCGAGCGGGACTCGTTCTATAACGTTCTTCGTGTGTTCGATCGCGCTCCCAGCGCGGTGGCGGCCTGATGAAGATCGGGCGCATTCCGTACATCAACTGCTACCCGGTTTACGGGGCGATTGACCGCGGCGTCGTAACGCTCGACGCGGAGCTCGTTGACGGCGTGCCGACCGATTTGAACGGGAGAATGGCCGCGTGCGAGCTGGATATCAGCGTCGTTTCGGCCGTGGAATACGCTCGCGACTCTGAGCGCTACCTGCTTCTGCCGGACCTCGCCATTTCTTGCGACGGTCCAGTCCGAAGCGTGATGCTCTTCTCGAAGCGGCCCGCCGGTGAGCTGACGTCCAGAAATGTCATCGTCAGCAGGAGCTCGATGACCAGCGTTGCGTTGCTCGAGCTGTTGTTCGAGAACGTCTGGCATTCCAATCCCCGATTCGTTCCCGGCGACGCCGAGGTCCGCGATGTCGTGGTCGACGGCGCGTTCGACGCTGATGCCCGGCTCGTGATCGGCGACGCCGCGCTCGTGCTGGGGTCCAACCACCGCGAGCGCTATCCCCACGTGTACGACCTCGGGGAGACCTGGAAGGAGTGGACGGGACAGCCCTTCGTATTCGCGGTTTGGGTCGCCCAGCGCTCGACCGATGTCAAGGAAGCGCTTGTCGCCCACGCCGGGCTCATCGCATCGCGCAACTGGGGACTCCAGCACCTTCCCGAGCTCGCTCAGCAGGCTCACGCCGCCACTGGCGTCGATCTGAAGGTGTGCGGCGAGTACCTGTCAGGTCTCGATTACGGACTCTCGTACCCGCATCTCGCGGGGCTTACCGAGTTCTACCGCCGCCTCGTCCAGCGCGGTCGCATTCCAAACGGCACACTCACTTTCCTTCCTGCCGCATGAGCGAGTCCACCGACCTCCTCGACTTCTACACCAACGCCTCGCTACTCGAGCTGGGAGCGGCCGCCGATCGCATCCGCCAGGACCTGCATCCCGGCAATACGGTCACCTACATAATCGACCGCAACATCAACTACACCAACGTCTGTGTGGCGGACTGCGGCTTCTGCGCCTTTGCCAGAAGGCCCAAGCACGGTGAAGGCTACACTCTCTCCTTCGAGCAGATCGGCACCAAGATCGACGAGCTCAAAGCGCTGGGCGGCGTCCAGATCCTGATCCAGGGCGGGCATAACCCGTACATCCCGTTCGAGTGGTATCTCGACTTGATGAAGTACATCAAGCGCCATCATCCCATTCACATCCACGGCTTCAGCCCCAGCGAGATCGACTTCTTCGCCAAGCTGTTCCGGATGGACGCGATCGAAGTGATTAGGGAGCTGCGCAAAGCCGGGCTCGACTCCATTCCGGGCGGTGGTGGAGAAATCCTCGTGCAGCGCGTGCGCGACATCGTGGCCCCCAAGAAGGCGGGAGCTGATCGTTGGCTGGAGATCATGGAGCTCGCGCACAACGAGGGAATGAAGACGTCAGTCACGATGATGTACGGCCTTGGCGAAACGTTGGCCGAGCGGCTGGAGCACCTCCAGCGCGTGAAGGAAGTGCAGGCGAGGACCGGCGGATTCACCGCGTTCATTTGCTGGCCGCTCCAGCCGGAAAATACTCCAACGATGTCGCAGCAACCGAAAACAGGTGGCGTGGAATACCTTCGCACGGTTGCGTTCGCCCGCGTGGTGCTCGACAACGTTCCCAATCTTCAATCCAGCTGGGTAACCATGGGAATGAAGATCGGGCAAATCGCGCTTCGCTTCGGCTGCAACGACTTCGGCTCGTTGATGATGGAAGAGAACGTAGTGTCGGCTGCAAACACCACGAACCGCACATCGACGAACGAAATGGAGCGGCTGATTCGTGACGCCGGCTTTACGCCGGCCCGGCGCAAACAGGATTACACTCTGCTCGATCCTGTGCCGATCGTGCGTTCGCCCGCCGCCCGGATGACAGCGCTGGCAGGAACGGGGACCTCGATCGGAGCAGATGCCGCGTAAGGCTCGCGGAACTTCTCCGCCTCCCACTCCCGACGCCAGCGTGCGCGTCGGCATTGGCTACGACTCCCACCGGTTCGCCCTCGGCCGCCCACTAATACTTGGCGGCATTTTAATACCATCAGAAATCGGCCTGGCGGGTCATTCTGATGCAGATGCTATCTGTCACGCGATCACTGACGCCCTGCTCGGCGCCGCCGGGCTGGGCGACATCGGCGAAATGTTTCCGGATACGGATCCTGCCAATAAGGGACGCGACTCGATTGGAATGCTGGAGGCTGCGGTGCGACGATTGGCGAGCGCGGGGTACGAGGTGAGTCAGGTGGACGTCAGCGTCATTTCGGAGACGCCGCGCCTCTCGCCCCATCGCGACAAGATTCGCGCGCGACTCGCGACTGCCCTCGGTATCGATTCAGCGAGCGTGAGCGTCAAAGGGAAGACGAACGAAGGCATGGGCTGGGTCGGACGCAAGGAAGGCCTCGCCTGCATTGCCGTCGCTACGCTGAAAGGGAATCAATAGCCAATGCTCGAGAACTTGATGGGATGGCTGGACGCGTTGCCGCTCGGAACGCTCTACGTGACGATTGCAGGCCTCTCCGCGTTCGAGAACTTCTTCCCGCCATTTCCGTCCGACGCAGTTGTGGCGTTTGGAGCGTTCCTCGCCAGCAGGGCTCACGGATCAGCTGTCACCGTTCTCCTTCTCGGATGGTTTGGAAACGTCGCGGGCGCGACCACCACTTACATCCTGGGCCGCAGGTACGGGGGGAAGGCGTTTCTCCACCGAATCGAGAAATACGCCGGACCGACAGCCGAGGAGCGCATCAGAAAGCTGCATAAGAAGTACGGATTCGCTGGGTTGTTCGTCAGCCGCTTCCTCCCGGGCGTCCGTGCGATAGTCCCTCCGTTTGCGGGAGCGATGAAGTTGCCGGCCTTCGGCGTGGTGCTTTCGATTGCGAGCGCTTCGCTCGTCTGGTTTGGTCTCATCACGTTCCTGGCGTTCCGGGCCGGCAATAATTGGGATCTGCTTCAGAAATATCTCGTACAGTCCGGCAAAGTCGCCGGCGGCATCGCATTCGGGATAGTTGCGCTCGCGATCCTTTTCTGGCTCTGGAAGCGTCGGGCCAGAAAGAATGAGTAAAAACGCGCTCGACGACGCCGTTGCTCGAGCATTCTACGTCGAGCGGTTCGATGACTTTCTTGCCCTCGAACAAGGCGCATCGGTTCAGACCAGCAAAGCGTACAAGCTCGACATCGCCAGATTCGTCACCTACGCCAGCGTGAAGGGAGCATCGTCGCCGACCGAGGTCGGTGCGCGGGCGCTGCGCGAGTACGTCTACCATCTGAAGGATCTCGGGCTCGCTCCCGCTTCCATAAGGCGCAACGTCTCGGCCGTTCGCTCCTACTTCAAGTTCCTGCTCGGTGAGGGGCACGTCGTGCGCGACCCGAGCGAACGCCTCAACACGCCCAAGCGTTGGCGCACGCTTCCCGAAGTTCTCGCGGTAGAGGAGGTCGAGAAGCTATTGGCGGCGCCTTCGCTCGATGAGCCGCTGGCCTTTCGCGATCGCGCGATGCTCGAGGTCGCTTACGGCGCCGGCCTCCGGGTTTCGGAGTGGATCTCGCTCAGCGTCCGCGACGTGATGCTGCCCGACCATCTGGTACGCGTGTTCGGCAAAGGAGCGAAGGAGCGCCTGGTTCCGATCGGCCGGAAGGCGATCGGCGCCATCGCAATCTATCTGCGGGAGCTCCGCCCATCCCTGGAAAAGGGCGAGGGGAAGGGAGTTCTGTTCCTCAACGCGCGGGGCCAGCCTCTGTCCCGGATGGGCGCCTGGAAGATTCTTCGCAAATACGTGGATCAGGCCGGCATCACAAAACCAGTGTCGCCGCATACGCTCCGTCACTCGTTCGCGACGCACCTGCTCGAGGGAGGAGCTGATCTGAGGGCTGTCCAGGAGATGCTTGGCCACGTGGACATCTCAACGACGCAGATCTACACCCATATAGATCGCGAGTACCTCAGAAGCGTACACAAGCAATTCCATCCCCGCGCCTGATTGGGAGCCACTAGAATTAGCAATGCTTCTCGTCCTCGACAACTACGATTCCTTCACCTACAACCTCGTCCAGTACCTGGGCGAGCTTGGTGAGAGTCCGGTCGTCAGGCGCAACGACGAGATCACAGTCGATGAAATCGGAACGATGGGCGTCACGAGAATGGTGATCTCGCCCGGGCCCTGCACCCCGTCCGAGGCGGGGATAACCGTGTCCGCTATCCGCCGCTGGGGAAAAACCATACCCACGCTGGGAGTCTGCCTCGGCCATCAGGCAATCGGTGAGGCTTACGGGGGAAGGGTGGTGCGCGCGCGTACCTTAATGCACGGCAAGACTTCGCAAATCACCCACGGTGGGAAGGGATTGTTCAAGGACGTTCCGAGCCCGTTGGAGGTGATGCGCTATCACTCCCTTGTGGTCGAAACGGATTCGCTTCCGGCGGAGTTGGAGGTCCTGGCGCGGTCCCGGG
Organism: Gemmatimonadota bacterium; assembly: GCA_031372985.1. Taxonomy (GTDB): domain Bacteria; phylum Gemmatimonadota; class Gemmatimonadetes; order Gemmatimonadales; family Gemmatimonadaceae; genus UBA4720. The sequence goes on along the minus strand of JANMMF010000126.1, from coordinate 1,274 downwards.
ACGACTCGAGTGAGATCCACGCATTGAGGCACCGCGAGCACCCGGTATGGGGTGTGCAATTCCATCCCGAATCCATCCTGACCCAGAATGGGAAGGACATTCTTCGAAACTTTCTAACGCTCGAGCGATGAAAGCACTCCTTGTCTTTCCGATCGCGGTTGCGGCACTCGCGTGTCCTTTGCGCGCGCAGGACACCACCACTGTCGAGGCTGACACCGGATACGTCGAGTACCACGAGTCGCCGATCACCTTGCCGCTCGGCGTCGGTCTTCGGGTTCCGTCCTATGATCGCGTGAATGGAGTCACTCTCCCGTGGGGACCGCAGCTGCTGACGAATGATGAGACGCTTGAGCTCAACGCTCTCGTGAGCTATCGGTCGCATCTGGGCAACTGGGACCCGTCACTGGAGGGCTACCTGCGCCCGGGTGCCGCGAATGAGATAAAACTGTACGTTGGGCGGGGGACCTTTACCAACGACTCATGGATACGCTCGGACCTCATGAACTCGCTGGCCACCTTGTTCGTCGGGAGCGACGCGCGAAACTACTATCGGGCCGACCGCGCCGCGCTGCGGCTTACCCGCACGGTGACAGTCTCAGCGGTCGGTCTGACGCCGTTTGTTGGTGGAAGCATCGAGCGCGACTGGTCCACCGGATTCCCCACGGTGAAAACTCCGTGGAGCTTCTTTGGGCGAAAGGGTGATCTCAAAATGCGCCGACCCAACATGCCCGTGGCAAAGGGGCGTATCAATTCCGTGCTCGGCGGAACTGGAATCCAGATCTCCCGAGGCGGACTGGAAGGAAAGCTGGATGTGTCCGTCGAGCACGCGTTCAAGGCCCCGACCTTTGGTTGCGTATTCAATCCACCGCTCCCGACTCCTACCTGCCGTGATGAGGCTTTCACACAAACGACGCTCGATAGCGAAGTGAAGTTCCCCACCTTCGGCGCACAGAGGTTCGAATTCAAGGGTCACGCGGTTCTCGCAGGTGGCGATATTCTCCCAACCCAGCGGTGGGCCTACCTGGGCGGGTCAGGCACCCTGGCTACTGTGGACCTGCTCGCGCTTGGCGGGGACAATCTTCTGTTCCTTCAGGGCGACTATATCATCCCGATCGAACGAATTCTGCTTCCGTTTCTCGGCAGTCCTTTCGTCGCCCTCAGGTACGCGGCGGGCACAGCTGGAGCCGGGACTCTTCCGACTCTCATCCAGAATGTCGGTGCTGGAGCCGGAGTCGGCTTCTTCCGTGTCGACTACAGCCTGGATCCGGCGAGCA
>JANMMF010000102.1:0-1642 GCA_031372985.1 Gemmatimonadota bacterium | reverse complement strand
CGTGACTCGGATCGGAATCTTCGACTACGGGGCAGGCAACCTGCACTCGCTGGTGAAGGCGATTGAAGGCGTGGGCCGCAGCGTGTCGGTCGACACCGACATTCGCTCATCGCTCAAAGCCGACATTCTGATTCTTCCCGGCGTCGGAGCGTTCGGCGCCGCCGTTGCCGCGATGCGCGGCGCGCAAGGATACGTCCGCTCCGCACTCGCCGACGGGAAACCGTGTCTCGGTGTCTGTCTGGGAATGCAGATGCTCTTCGATGCCAGCGAGGAGACACCGGGCGCGGACTCAGGGATCGGCCTCATTCCCGGACAAGTCACTCGGCTCCTGACGCCCAAGGTTCCCCACATGGGCTGGAACGAGATCGAGTGGATCGACCTGGGAAACGCATTGCCGCGAGCACAGATGCGAGCCGCGTACTTCGCGAATGCGTATGTCTGTGAGCCGGAAGACGACTCACCGGTTCTCGCCTGGACCACGCATCAGAATGCGCGGTTCGCCTCGGTCGTACGAACGGTAAACACCGTGGGCGTCCAATTTCACCCCGAGAAAAGCTCCGTTTCCGGGCGTAGCTTCGTCAACGAAGTCATCGACGAGCTTGCTCAATGCAAGTGATTCCCGCGATCGATTTGCGCGACGGCGCCTGTGTGCAGCTGGTCGGCGGCTCGTACGCGAATGAGCGCGTTCGCATCACTGATCCGGTCGGCGTTGCCGCCCGCTGGGCAGGTGCGGGCTTCGAACGATTGCACGTGGTGGATCTCGATGCCGCCACGGGTCGAGGAACGAATAGGGAAGTGGTGAAGCAGCTCCTTGCAGCGAACCGTGCTCGACTGCAGTGTGGTGGTGGCGTGCGCGAGATCGACTCAATCGAGGAGCTGCTCGCTGCCGGCGCATCCGAAGTGGTACTCGGCACGAGGGCAATCGAGGACCGCGAGTGGCTCGAACAAGCGGCAGCGCTTTATCCGAACAGGATCATCGTCGCCGCAGATGCGAGGGGGCGCAACGTCACATCCCGCGGTTGGTCGGAGACGCTCTCAGTGGAGGTCACGACCTTGGTGAAGGAGCTTAATCGGCTCCCCCTCGCCGCGATTCTCGTGACCGCGGTCGATCTGGAAGGGCGAATGCAAGGCGCCGACGTCGGTCTTATGCGCGAGCTCGCACAGTTTTCGCGCGTACCGCTGCAGGCGTCGGGCGGAGTCGGAACGCTCGCCGATCTCCGCGATCTAGCCGGAGCCGGCGTCTCGGCAACAGTCGTTGGAATGGCACTCTACACAGGCGCTCTCGATACGAGCGCCATCATCGAGGAATTCTCCGCATGACCGTGACGATAAGAGAGACCGGCGAAACTTCTGTCCGCGTGGAGCTCCGGCCCGGAAAGGACGCAGGCCCCGGTAAGATCGAGACCGGAGTCCCCTTTCTGGACCACATGCTTATCATCCTCGCTCGCTATTCCGGACTCGACTTCGACGTCTCCGCCCGCGGCGACCTCCGGCACCACGTGATCGAAGATGTCGCGCTCACACTCGGCCGCGCGTTCAAGGACAGCATTCCCGCCGGCGTGGCGAGATACGGCTCGCGCACCGTACCGATGGATGACGCCCTGGTCCAGGCAACCATCGACATCGGCGGCCGGCCCTACTA
>JANMMF010000080.1:0-1742 GCA_031372985.1 Gemmatimonadota bacterium | reverse complement strand
GCGAAGCGTCGTCGCTTGCGCCTCGAGTTCCGCGTTTGATCTCTTCAGTTCTTCCTGCTGCTGGCGCAGCTCCTCGGATTGACTCTGCAGCTCCAGCGTAAGGCCCTGCGACTGCTCGAGCAGCTCCGCAGTGCGCATGTTGGCGGCGATCATGTTGATCACGACGCCGACACTTTCCGCGAACTGATCGAGGAAGAGCTGGTGGATCTGACTGAACGGCAGGAAGGACGCGAGCTCGATGACTGCCTTTACTTCTCCCTCGAACAGAACCGGCAGCACGAGAATGTTGCGTGGTGGCGCTTCACCGAGGCCAGAGGTAATGCGGATGTAGTCGTCCGGGACGTTCGTGAGCAGGATCGGCTTCTTCTCGAGCGCCGCCTGTCCAACGAGCCCTTCCCCGAGGTAGAATCGGCTCCCGACATGCTTGCGCTCCTTGTAAGCGTAGCTGGCGATCAGCTTGAGGACCGGCGTGTTGTTGTCGTCCTCCATGATGTAGAACGTGCCATGGTGCGCGGAGACGAGTGGAGTGAGCTCTGACATTATGAGCTTCGATACCGCCTCGAGATCCTTCTGCCCCTGCATCATGCCCGAGAACTTCGCAAGGTTCGTCTTCAGCCAGTCCTGCTCGTTGTTCTTCTCCGTCGTGGTCTTGAGGTTCGCGATCATCTGGTTCAGGTTGTTCTTGAGCTCGTCCAGCTCGCCCTGAGCCTCCACCGCGATCTGTCTGCTGAGATCGCCGCGCGTGACTGCCGTTGCCACATCCGCGATTGCGCGCACCTGCACCGTGAGGCTGTTTGCCATCGCGTTCACGTTGTCGGTGAGCTCGCGCCACATTCCCGCGGCGCCTGGCACTTCGGCCTGTCCGCCGAGCTTGCCTTCGGTGCCCACCTCCTTCGAGACACGCGTCACTTCGTCGGCGAATACGCGGAGCGAGTCCATCATCGCGTTAGTCGTATTCTTCAACTCGAGGATCTCCCCACTCACGTCGACGGTGATCTTCTGCGAGAGGTCTCCCTTTGCGACCGCTGTGGTCACGAGAGCGATGTTTCTGATCTGGCTCGTCAGGTTCCCCGCCAGCGTATTCACGTTGTCGGTGAGATCCTTCCATGTGCCCGCAACACCCGGAACGTTCGCTTGTCCGCCGAGCTTGCCTTCGGTGCCCACTTCGCGTGCCACGCGCGTCACTTCGGACGAGAACGCGCTGAGCTGATCGACCATCGTATTGATTGTGTTCTTCAGCTCGAGGATCTCGCCCTTTACATCCACCGTCATCTTGCGCGAGAGGTCGCCCTTCGCGACCGCCGTAGTCACGTCGGCGATGTTTCTCACCTGGCCCGTGAGGTTCGACGCCATGAAATTCACGTTGTCGGTCAGGTCCTTCCACGTGCCGGCGACTCCGGGCACGTTGGCCTGGCCGCCGAGCCTGCCTTCGGTGCCCACGTCGCGAGCCACCCGCGTAACTTCTCATGAGAAATCGCTGAGATTTTCGACCATCGTATTGATTGTGTTCTTGAGCTCGAGGATCTCGCCCTTCACGTCGACGGCGATCTTGCGCGACAGGTCGCCGCGCGCGACCGCGGTGGCGACTTCCGCGATGTTGCGCACCTGCGCCTGTCCGCCGAGGCGCCCTTCCGTTCCTACCTCGCGCGCCACGCGGGTGACTTCGCCGGCAAACACGCCGAGGCTGTCGACCATCGTGTTGATCGTCTGCTTTAGTTCGAGAATCTCGCCCTGCACGTCGA
>JANMMF010000038.1:0-1581 GCA_031372985.1 Gemmatimonadota bacterium | reverse complement strand
CTGGTCGGCACGACCTTCCAGTCCTTTTCCGTTTGCACCTGACCATCCGCTGTCGCGCGGGGAATACGGTCGTTTATGAACATGACGCCGTGGCCGATGAACACTTCATCCTCGATTGTGACGCCTTCGCAAATGAAGGTGTGGGAAGAAATCTTGCAACGCGCTCCGACGGTGGCGTTGCGCTGGATTTCGACGAAAGCGCCGACTTTGGTCTCGTCGCCGATCTTGCAGCCGTAAAGGTTGACGAGCGCGGGCTGCGCTATTCGCACGTTCTTTCCCAGCTCGACATCCTGCAGACCCATCTGTTCCTTCAACCGTGATTGGTGACCGTTTCGGTGTTGGCGCAAGTCTAATTAGCGCCGCTGCCGGTCGCTACCAGCGAAGGACGCGATTGCCGTTGTCGGCGCATTAGCATTAACGGGCCGGGTGTCGCGTAGATTACGCAGCGCGGTTCCATCGGGCCAACGCAATTGCTCAAGAGGCGAGCGCATAGTGCGAGTTCTGATAGTCGGAAGCAGCAACACATGGCGGATGGAGAGGGGAACGCAGCGCGCGCTGCGCAAGGCGGGTCACACCACCAAGCTGGTCGATGATCGTCGCGCCAAACGGCTGATCGGATCGAAGCTCACGCAGCGCTGGGTGCTCGCCCAGGCCCGCCGGTTCAAGCCGGACTTTGTGTTTCTGTCGAAGTGTCTCGCACTCACACCGGAAACGGTCGCGACGATCATCGACGGCAAGCAGAACGCGATGTGGTTCCACGACGCCCAGTGGTACAAGAGCACCTATCGGCCGGACATCGCTCACGTCATCAGGATCGGCAGGCTCACCCAGACGTTCTTCGTCTCAGGATTCGAGCGCGAATGGGCTGCCCTCGGGCTTCCCGCCAAGTTTCTTCCGTCGTGCGCCGACGCGAACATCCGGCCGGTTCCACCGAAGAAGAAGTTGGCATCCGACGTCGCCTTCATCGGCAGCGGTTACGATCCCGCGCGGGCGAACTTCCTGCTCAAAGTCGCCAAGAAATACGACCTGAAGGTCTGGGGGCGCGGCTGGGAGGAATGGCGCAAACCCCTCAACTGGAGCGGGCGGCCGGTGGAGGGTAAGGAGTTCGCTGGCGTTTGCTCGAGCTCCAAGATCGTGCTCGGGGTCAATCCGGCGCGATACACCGCCGATTCCGGCAACACGACGTCCGACCGGACGTGGATGGTGATCCTGGCCGGCGGATTCTTTCTCGGGCACGGAACTCCCGAGTTGAAGCAGATGCTGCGCGAGGGGGATCACTGCGCCTGGTACAAGGACATCGATTCCTGTATCGCTCAGTGCGCCTACTATCTGGAGAACGCGGCTCAGCGCGAGCGCATCCGACGCGAAGGACAGGTATTCGTGCGGGAGCATCACACCTTCGATCAGCGGATCCACAACCTGCTATCGGGCGAAGAGTTTCATAATCCGCTAGCATGAGGGAATGAAGAAACCGACGCTCGCCCACCGCGCCGAGTACTACGCGATGCGCGCGACGATTGGGGGACTGCGTACGCTCAGCTGGGACGCCGCCTGCAAGTTCGGCGAGAGGCTCGGATCCCT
>JANMMF010000037.1:0-2690 GCA_031372985.1 Gemmatimonadota bacterium | reverse complement strand
CGACTCGGTCTTCGACAAGGTCGTGTCGAACGTGCAGGAAGTGAAGGCGCGGGGTGGCCGTGTCATCGCAATCACCACCCGCGACGAGGAAGCGCTGGAGGGGAAGCTCGATTACGAGTTCCGCATCCCTGAGACGAAGGACATGCTCACGCCGGTCCTCGCGTCGGTCCCGCTCCAACTTCTGGCCTACTACATCGCTGTCAAGCGCGGGGCGAACGTCGACCAGCCACGCAACCTCGCCAAGTCCGTCACAGTGGAGTAGGCCTGCGAGTTCTACTCCAGCGGGTCTCGCGTGCGGAAGTCCGGATCGGCGATAGAAAGGCGGCAAGCATCGAGAAGGGATTTCTCCTACTCGTCGGCTTCACCCACGGCGACACTTCTGAGAAAGTCGACTGGATGGCCGAGAAGACGTCGGGACTTCGACTGTTCGGGGACGCTGACGGGAAGATGAACCTCCCATTGTCCGAGGTCGGTGGCGGCGTTCTGGTTGTGTCCCAGTTCACTCTTTATGGCAATGCCGACAAGGGCAAGCGGCCGAGCTTCATCGACGCCGCGCGCCCGGAAGAAGCCATTCCCCTCTACGAGCGCTTTCTCGCCGCGCTTCGTGAGCGCGGCCTCAGGGTCGAGAGCGGAGAGTTCGGCGCCATGATGGAGGTCGAGCTCGTGAACGATGGACCGGTCACGCTCTGGCTGGAACGATGATCGAGTGCCGGGTCGTTCTCGCCTCTGGCTCCCCGCGCCGGCACGACCTTCTCAATCTCGTCGGGATCCAACACGAAGTGCGGCCTCCCAACATCGACGAGACCATGCGCACCCGAGAGGCGCCCCGCCGCCACGCTGAGCGGCTCGCGCGCGAGAAGGCGACCGCGGTTGCAACGCGCGACCCGAGCCTCATAACCATCGGTGCGGACACGATTGTCGTGGTCAACCGGAAAGTCCTGGGCAAGCCGAAGGACATCGCTCAGGCGGCGGCGATGCTCAAACAGCTCAGCGGTCGAGAGCACACGGTAGTAACCGCCGTAGCGGTTTCCCGTGGGAAGAAGATTCGCTCGGCCGTCGAGGAAGTCCGCGTGAAATTCCGTAGACTGCACGACGACGAGATCGACGCGTACGTCGCCACCGGTGAGCCGATGGACAAGGCGGGGGCCTACGGCATTCAGGGATACGGCGCGACGATCGTCGAATGCGTCGACGGTGATTACTTCGCCGTAATGGGATTGCCTCTCGCGCGGCTCGTTGAACTGCTGCGCGACCTCGGCGTCAAATACCGGTTCGGCGAGCCGCTGACGGCGTCAGCCGAGTAGCTCCCGCGCTCGCTCCATTACGCGCCGTTCATTGTCGAAAGCGAGCTGGCTCGTTGCATCTTCGATCGGAACCCAGCGCGCCTCGTTCACTTCCGAGTCGTGGTCATTCGTGTCGCCGGAAAGATAGCGAAGAAGATAGAAGTGAACGCGCTTGTGAAAGCGCACCCGAATGCCTTTGTCGAGCCCAGCGTACCAGTATTCGATAGTCTCTATCGACTGCACGATCTCGCTCGACACGCCTGCTTCTTCGCGCGCCTCACGCACTGCCGTGTTCTCGGGGTTCTCGCCCTCGTCTACCAACCCTTTTGGCAGCTGCCACCGGTTCTGCCCGCCAACGGAAACGATGACGACTTCCACGCTCCCCTCGCCGCGACGAAATACCACACCGCCCGCGGAGACCTGCTCCTTTGTCGGCACCTTGATGCTCGGGGATTTCCTCGATGCAGGCTTGCGCGGAGTCATTTTCTCCGGGCTCCGTCGTTGCGATCCCGCCACAGCTCCACTTTTTCCAACACGTGCCGAGTTTCGATTCGCTTCATTCTCCCTGGCCGATTCTCCATTGTGATTGGATACTCCTCCCCCGGATTCCCATACGCATCGATGATCAGATCGTGGGATCTCCGGTAGGGGCCGGTCCGCTTCGGATTGGTGTAGCCCATCAGGCTGATCACAGGTCGGTCGAGCGCAACCGTCATGTGAAGCGGTCCCGTGTCGGGCGACAGCACTAGCGCGGAGGAATCGAGAATCGAGACGAGGCTCCTCAGTCCGCTGCCAAGCTCGGAACGCGGCTTGTGCTTTGCTTTCGCCATCACGATCTGCGCAGCCGCGACTTCCCGTTCGGATTTGCCGCCGACCAGCACGACCTGCATGCCGAACTGTTCGTGAAGAGCATCCGACACTTCGGCCCACCGCTCCGGAATCCAGTCTTTTTCCGGTTTGCTCGTTGCAACGACAATGGAAGCGATAGGGCGATCGATGGACGACTTGAAGCGGGACTGCCACTCGCGCTCCTCGGGCCACGGACCCAGATCCCATTCGACCGGCTCCGGCGAAACGCCGAGAGCGGTGAGAAACTCGAAGTACTGGTCCTGCACGTGTTGAATCGGGCCGGCGGGAATCTTCCGGTTGGTGAAGAGCCAGTTGAGATCCCGCGCGCGGGCCCGGTCGAAGCCGAGCTTGACTGGCGCGTGCGCCGAGGCAGTCACGATGCCCGCCTTGAAGTAGACCTGCAGATTGATGACGAGGTCGAACTGGCGTTTGGTCAGCTCCCGCCCGACATCAGCGAACGCACCGAGCCCCCGTGCGCGATCGAAGACGATTATCTCGTCCACCGAGCGGTGGCCGCGCACAAGCGTGGCGGGTCCCGGCTGGAGCACCCATGTGATT
>JANMMF010000368.1:0-1690 GCA_031372985.1 Gemmatimonadota bacterium | reverse complement strand
ACTCCTTCAGCCAGATGTCGGCCCGCAGTTGATCGGAGATCTGCATGCTGAACCCCGGGTAGGCGCCATTGGTGTGGGCGCCCAGGCTCGGCTTCGTCGCGACGTACGCGGGCGCCTTCAGTCCGGCCGGATCGTCAGGCTCATCGACGAACTCACCGTAATTCCTGTAAGTGATCCCCGCGCGGTCGGCGAGATTCCACAGATACCCGCTCGCCGGCTCCGACACATCGTCCTCGGGCAAAGTTCCGCGGTTGAATCCCTCGTAGTCGTAGCTTCGTCCCCGCGAGGAATAGTTCGACGGTATCGTCTTTTCCGCGTAGTCGGTAACGTACGCCCCCATCGACCAGTTGTGACCGTCCGGACTCACCTCGGCGTTTACAAAAAATCTGTCGAAGATTCCAAAACGCTCGGCCAGCGCATGATGATTCGGTGACACGGCTCGCGGAAAAAAGAGGAGTGCCGTATCGCCATCCGCCTGCGGCAGGTCGCCCAGGACCTGATCGTAGGTCCGGTTTTCCTTGATAATGTAGATCACGTGCTCGAATGGCGGATATGGCCCATCGCGTCGTACTGCGTTCCATCCGTTCGCTGACGCGACTCGCCGGCTAAACTGATCGAGCTCTGAAGTGGATGCCTTCGCGGCCGCAATGATCGTCAGCGTGCCGTTGATGTGGCCGAGCGTGTAGTCCGGATTGTGCGGCGACTCCGACTGTAGCGGCTGGGTGTTGCCAGGGTTAGGCCTCGTGCCGCGCCCTTTCCCATTTAGCACCAAGAGATCGTTGCCATCCACCATCACAGCCGATGGGTACCAGCCAGCTGGAATTCTTCCGGTCAAAGTGTTGTTGCCGGTCACGCTCTGGGACTTCGACGTGTACGGTGAGAGGTCGAATACGCCTACGGCGTTGTTGTCGGCTTCGGCAACGAACAGTCGCGTCCCATCAGCCGAGAGCGCGAGCGCGTTCGGTGTGCTTCCTTCGCGCGTTCCAGCCGGCGAAGCATCATTCAGCGTAGCGATCACAGAGTGCGTCATCGTTTCGAGAACGATGATTTTGTCGGTGCTTCCGGATGCGACGAAAAGCCGCGACCCGTTGGCGCTGAGTGCAAGCGCCGAAGGATGACGTCCCACTCGCACCCGGATTCCACCGCGTAATCTTCCGTTTCCATTGACGCCGAATACCGACACAGTCCATCCGCCCCAGGCGGATGTGTACACAGTCCCGTTCGGCGCGACCACTACCCCGTACGGGTAGCGCTCCGTCGCGAGTCTCTGCACCACCTGGCCCGATGCGAGATCCACAACGGCGAGGGAGTCGGCAAGATTCTCCGCCACGTAAAGCGTTCGACCATCAGGCGAAAGCGCGATACCGGCCGGGTATCGCGTTCCGTGCTTCCCCTTCTCCCGTACCGCGAGCACGATACTGTCCGCGAGGGTGGCCGCGCCGCCGCGCCAATCGAAACGGTAGATGACGTCCTGGTCCCCGCCTGACACGTACAGCGATTTCCCGTCCGGGCTGAACGCGATTCCCAGAAAGACGGCAGGGAGCGGAATCGTCTGCAGTACCTGACCGAGATTTCGGTCGACTACTTGTATTCCCTGCTGCCGCCAGCCGTTGAGAAGCACGACGATGCGATCCTTCTCGGGCGAGAGCGCCATCGCGAGCGGCATCGACCCGAGATCGTGCGAGACCCC
>JANMMF010000364.1:0-5623 GCA_031372985.1 Gemmatimonadota bacterium | reverse complement strand
GGCTCGGCGCGTGGCTCGGCGCGTGGCTCGGCGCGTGGCTCGGCGCGTGGCTCGGCGCGGGCCGGGGACTCGATCGATTCACGGTCGCGCGAGCGTGGCGCCTCGGTCTCGGTGGGCCTCTCGATCGCTGGCTCCTCCTTTCGCATCACGGGGACTTCATCGGGATGCTCGGCCGCGTCGGCAGCTTGTATCTCGGCGATGCGAGCCGTCAACGACTGATCATGCGGGCGCGATGCGGAAAGCTGGCGATAGACCTTGAGCGCCAGCTGCCGATATCCCTGCTGCAAGTAGAGCTGCGCCATCGTCTCGTTGACGAAGGGCTCGGCGCTCGCGCCGGTGAAGGCACGCTCTTCACCAATGGCCGCGGGCTCGGCAGCGGGCGACTCTGGAGGTGGCGACCACGAATCCAGAGCATCGGCATCGTCCTGCCTGGAGGTCAATGCATTACCAATATCCGGCCTCGCGCTCGTGATTCCTTCGATTGGCTCGCCGGTTTCATTCCTCGCGCTCGTGATTCCTTCGATTGGCTCGCCGGTTTCATTCCTCGCGCTCGTGATTCCTTCGATTGCCTCGCCGGTTTCATTGAGCTCTGGCGGCGCGGAGGCAGCTTCCTCAGCTGATTCAATCGGATAGTGTCGCTCGAGTCCGACGGGCTCCTCCACATCGGCTGGAGCGTTCTCGATGAAAGTCAACGGAGCGTCCACCTCGGACTCGGACGATGCAGGCTCGGGCGATGCGGCCTCAGACGATACGGCATCGGACGATTCGAGCACAGGCGATTCAGCAGCGTGAGAATCGACGGCGGGAGCGTCCTCGGCCCTTGACGTCCCGACCCCCGGGGAAGAAGCATCGATCTCGGATACCAGCACAATTACCGCGCTGTCCTTTGGATCAGCGTCGAGAAGTCTCGTGTACCATTTTCGTGCTTCGGCGGTGTCCCCCGCCTGGAGCGACATGTCGCCGAGGGATCTGAGCGCGATCAGATTCTCCGGATCGAGCGCGAGCGCGCGTCCGAACACCGTTCGCGCCTCTTCCCACTCGCCGGACTCGAACAGCGCTTGGCCGAACACTATCTGCCCACTCATGTGGCCGGGCATCTGCGCCAGATGCGTGCGACAAATCTCTATCGCGCGCTTGTGTTGGCCTCCCTTGCGATACTCGTTCGCAAGGGGAGCGAAATAGCGGCGGGGATTCTCCTCGAATTTTTGCTGTAGCTCTCTCAGCCGATCGTAGTCCACTCAATTCCCTCTGCTCGATACCCTTTGTCCGATCCCCAATCCGGCATCCCGGCCACCCGTAACCGATCTACGAGGTCGGCAGGCGCTGAAAGATGCATTAATCGATGGCTCGGCGCGACTTGCATCTCGACGACTCAAACTCATACCTTACAAGGCTATACGCCATTTGGCCCCCGGACCGGGGGCCCTTCAATTCGTGCTAAGGAGTAGTGCCCTTGTTGTCAGCCATGCGGGCCTCCGCAAAATACATCTGGATAATCATCGTCGTACTGTTCGTTGGCGGATTTCTTCTGGCGGAGACGTCCGGTCTGCTGGGACGCGCACCGGTCACCACGACGACCGCCGTCGCCAAAGTGAACGGTGAGGACATCCTCGCCACCAGCTGGTACCAGGTCACGCAGAACCTCGAGCAGGCGTCGACGCAACAGAGCAACCAGAGCCTGAGCCTCGACGAGAGGCAGCGACTTCAGGACCAGGCCTTCGAGCAGCTCGTGACCGACGCACTCCTCCGCCAGGAATACCGTCGTCGCGGCATCACGGTAACAGACGACGAAATTCTCCAGGCGGCACGCTTCAGCCCGCCGCCCCAGCTCATGCAGTCGGCCGAATTGCAGACGGACGGGCAATTCGACCCCGCGAAATACCAGCGCTTCCTGCAGAGTCCGATGGCGCGGCAGGAGGGCCTGCTCCTCCAGCTCGAGCAGTACTACCGAACCGAGATCCCGAAGCAGAAGCTCTTCGACCAGATCGCCAACGACGTCTACGTGTCTGACGAACAGCTGTGGCGTCGCTGGCGGGACAGTCATGATACGGCGCAGGTGTCATTCGTCGCGTTCGGGCCGGAGCGGATTCCTGATGTGGACGTGCGCGTGAGCGACGACGAGATCCGCGCTTACTACGACACGCACAAAGCGCAGTTCGAGCGGCCGGGCCAGGCGAAGGTTTCGATCATCATCGTACCGCGCGCGGTCACGGCGTCTGATTCAGCAGCGGTCCGGGCACGTGCTGCGGCGCTGCGATCCAGAATCGTCGGCGGCGAGAAATTCGAGGACGTCGCAAGGGCGGAGTCCGCGGATTCGGTGTCGGCCGCGAGCGGCGGCTCACTCGGGCGCGGAGCCCGGGGAAGATTCATCGCGCCGTTCGAGACAGCGGCTTACGCTCTCAGGCCGGGCGAGATCTCGCAGCCGGTGCTGACGCCATTCGGGTATCACATCATCCGGGTCGATGAGAAGAAGGGCGACACGCTCGCACTGCGCCACATTCTGATCCGGATCCAGCCCGGTGATTCCGCGGCGGCGAGAACTGATCGGCGCGCCGACTCCCTGGCTCGGATCGCCGCCTCGACGGATCAACCGTCGAAGTTCGACGAAGCCGCGCGCACGCTCCAGATCCCGGTGTTGCGCGCCACCGTCATCGAGGGCAATCCGCTGACCGTCAACGGTCAGTTCATTCCGAGCGTCGGTCCGTGGGCGTTCCAGGGTGTGACGCCAGGGGAGACCAGTGAGCTTTTCGACGCCGAGGACGGCTACTACCTCGCGCGGCTGGATTCGCTCACGCCCGGTGGAACACTGTCGCTCGACCAGGCGAAGAACGACGTTCGCACCTTTCTCGTCGGCCAGAAGAAGATCGAAAAGCTCCTGCCGCAGGCGGGAAAATTTGCAAAGGTCGCCGCCGCCAGCAGTCTGGAATCAGCCGGGAAGCTGATGGGCCTCGAGGTCGTGAAGACGAAGCCGTTCACCCGGGTAACCGGAGTGCCGGAGCTTGCCCGGTTCCCGGAGGCGGTTGGCGCGGCATTCACGCTGCCGCTCAACGCAGTGAGCCAGCCGATCCGCGCGATGGCGGGTGTCGTCGTCGAGCGGGTCGATAGCCGTGTTCCCGCGAGTCGCACGGCATTCGACGCACAGAAGGAAGTGCTTCGCCAGCAGGAGCTCCAGCAGCTCAGGCAGCAGCGGGTCAGGGATTTCCTCGCGAATCTGAGGGCTGTCGCGAAGATCGACGACAAGCGGAAGCAGATCGAAGCTTCCGCTCGGAGGACGAGTCAGTAGGGTTTGATCTGGGGTGACGCATCTAGGACAACTGCAACTGAACAGGCGAGAGGACCCAGTAGGTAAGTTGTGAGTCTCTCAGTTCACTACGCCGGGACTTGTTTGCGTGGCGTTCGGGGCGAGGTCGTCACGCGGTTCTGCAGGCCGTGGAGCATCTTGCGCACTTCGACAGTGCGCGATGAAAGGGCTTCAAAATCGCTCGCTCCGATCAGACGGAGATCGTGCGCCACCATCAGGTGGTACTCGAGTTCGGACGCCGAATTCACCGCGAAGCCGATGAATCGGCCAAACTCCTTTCCGCTTTTTTGGCCGCTGCCTTCGACAATGTTCGTGGGAATTGACATTGCTGCCCGAATAAGCTGATTGCGTAGCGAGGCATTGTCGGCGCCGCGGATTCGGGTTGCGACACGATGCACATCCAGCGCGAGGGCGTGTGCTTTCCGCCAGACGCTCAGCTTCTTAAAATCGCTCACGCCCAACAATAGGAGAGTTGTCCGCCGAAGACGGTGCCGTTCGACGCCCAGTGCAGTCGGTTTGTTCCGCGCTGAGGAAGGTCAGGGCGTAGTGAACTAACAGACTCCTAACTTACCTACTGGGTCCTCTCGCCTGTTCAGTTGCCGTTAAGCCTTGTGCGTAGAGCCTAGAGCCTAGAGCAACCTCTTGGGCGCCGGCCTTTCAGCCTCTTCAGCGGTTCGGCGCCGCTCGAGCTCGGCGGCGGTAAGCCGCGTCTGGGTGTCGGACTCCAGCGGGGTCTTCGTCTCCGAGGTGACTTCGCGCGTCGCCTCGTTGATGTTCTTCTTGAATTCCCTGATTCCCTTGCCCATCGAGCCAGCGATCTCGGGGATCCGCTTCGCGCCAAACAGAAGCAGGATCACAACCATGATGATCAGTAGCTCGGGCAATCCCAGATTGCCAAACATGGAATACTCCTAGAAGAGCGAACGTGCTATGAGGTAAGCCACGAGTACCCCCAGCAGGCTCAAAAGTGACACGTCCAGCGCGATTGGGCCGAGGGCGAACTTGAGTATAACCAAATCCACGGGCAGCGGCCCGATTCCGGGCGTAACCCCGGTCGTAAAGAACTCCTTGGCCGCGCCGGGGGGCAGGAACCTCCGCCCCACCTGGGTCAGCAGGCCGCCCGTGATGAACCCAGCTGCCAGCACGAGAATGTGAAAGAGCGAGCCTCGCCGACTATGGCCCCGCGGTGGTGGTGACATTATGAGTGTCTCTCCATGACGTAGGAAATTGACGCGCTAAGAGACCGGCGCGCTACTGTGTCCGGCAAACCCGACAGCGCATCGTGAGCCCGCTCCGCGTACTCCTCTTCCCGCTCATGGGCGTACTCGAACCCACCGTTGTCGGCCACGATTCGCACGACCGAAGCGATGTCGTCGTCGGTGGCCGCCTCGCCAGCGAACAGGCGCTCGACCTCGCCTCGTGCCGCAGCGGACATCTGCCGAAGCGCGTGAATCAGCGGCAGTGTCATCTTGTGCTCGCGAAGATCGGCCCCTGAGGGTTTGCCGGTCGTCTCCTGCACCTCGCGATAATCGAGCAGGTCATCAGCGATCTGAAATGCCATCCCGAGATTTTCACCGAAGTTGCCGAGCGCTTCCGAGTAACTGCTCGCGCCGGAGAGGGCGCCCAGCTCGCACGCAGTGCGCATGAGCGACGCGGTCTTCGAGCGAATGAGCGCGTAGTACTCGCGCTCGGTGAAGTTCAGCGGATCTGTCACCGCCAGCTGCCGCATCTCGCCAAGCGTCATCTCGGTCGACGCGCGCGTCAGCGCCTGCAGTGCCGCGAGATCGCCCAGCTGCACGAGGTGGGTGAGCGCGGTGGAGTAGAGGAAATCTCCCATGATGACGGAGATCTGGTGGCTGAACAGCGCGTTCACCGTCGGCATGCCTCGACGAAGCGCCGAATGATCGACGGCGTCATCGTGGACGAGTGTCGCGAGATGTATCAGCTCGAGAGCGGCGGCGACGGTGACCGCCTGCTTCTTCGGCGTCCCCTCCACTTCGCTCGACAGCAGCAGGAGCGTCGGACGGAACAGCTTGCCGCGCATTGCCAACAGGTGCGCGCTCACCTGTCCGACGAGCGGCAGCTCGCTCGAAACGATGGTTCCCATCGCGCGAGACACATCATCGAGCTTGTCGCGTATCGGGAGCTGGATCGCCTGGAGAGACGGCGCCAGCGCCAGTGCAACGTTCAAGCTTCGTTTGTCGTCGGATCGGGCCGATATCACTTCGCAGCGGCCTTGGTCATCTGCTTGAGGCGGTTGCTGACGTCGCGGAAGTCGATGTCGATCGCGAACACGCGCTGGTAGTACGCGGCAGCATCCCG
>JANMMF010000331.1:0-1896 GCA_031372985.1 Gemmatimonadota bacterium | reverse complement strand
GCGCGCCTCATCGTTTCGATCGGAGCGGATTTCCTCGATGGCTGGGGCGCGACGGTTCCACAGCAGCTCGACTTCGCCGACGCCCGTGCGAATCACCAGAGCTCTCCGCGACTCATTTATGTGGGACCGCGCCGCTCGCTCACCGGCCTCAACGCCGACCAGTGGATCGACTGCAGACCTGGCAGCGAGATGGCAATCGTTCGGATGCTCGCCGGCCAGATGCCGATCGAAGCCGTTGCCTTGGAAACCGGCGTCAGCGCGTCGGTCCTGGACGCGGTTGGCAAGGAGTTCGCGTTCAGCAAGCCAAACATGGTTGTGGCGGGTGGGCGCGGTAGCGACGGTCTCGAGCTCGTGCTCGCCGCGAACGCGCTGAATCAGTCGCAGGGCAACGTCGGCGTGACCATCAAGCCAAACGAAGGGTATCTGGGACTCGACCGAATGGCGTCGCCCGCCGAGCTGCGCGCGTTGGCCGAGCGAATGAATGCTGGAAGCGTTTCCCTGCTGATGGTGCGCGGAGCAAATCCGGCGTTCACGCTTCCGAAGTCAGCGGCGTTTGCCGCGGCGATGGCAAAGGTGCCGTTCAAGGTCAGCTTCTCGAGCTATCCGGATGAGACGTCCGAGCTCGCCGATCTGATCCTGCCGGACGATCACACACTCGAGCAGTGGGGCGATGCCGAGCCAATTCGCGGAACTATCTCGCTACAACAGCCGACGATGGATCGCGTGTTCGATACCCGCGCGACATCAGATGTGTTGATCGCTGTCGCGAAAACGGATCCTGGCAGCGCGGCCAGATACGCGATGACCGACTACAGGAGCTGGCTGATCAGTCGCTTTCCTGGCGGTGCCGCAGGACTCACCGCGGCGCTGCCGCGCGGAATCGCCGCCGGATCGCTCGGTGAGCCAACGACCTCGCGGCCGGTTCCACCCGTGCGCGTTGCGGCGCCGATCAGCCAATCGAGCGGCAACATGTATCTGGTTATCTACTCGCATCCGCTGCTCGGCGAAGGGCGCGGCGCCAACAAGCCGTGGCTGCAGGAGATTCCCGATCCGGTAACCAAGACCTGCTGGCAGACCGTAGCGGAAATGAATCCGGCGACGGCCGAAAAGATGGGTCTGGCCAACGGAGATCACGTCACGGTGCAGACATCGGCGGGAGGCCTGACGCTGCCGGTACTGCGCTACCCTGGCACCCAGCGTGACACCGTGGCAATTGCGACGGGCCGCGGGCACGCCCACTCCGGCCGCTACGCGATAGCTGGACTCAATCCGCTCGAGATTCTCCCTGTCGCGGAGAACCGGGCCGGCGGAATTGCTTTCGTCTCGACCAAAGCGAACGTCTCCAAAGCAGCAGGTCACGCGCTCATCGTCACCACCGAAGGCTCGGCGCGCCAGCACGGGCGAGGCATCGGTCAGGGCATCGCGATCGCAGATCTCAGAGCTGGAAGACCTGGCCACGATTCGGGAAAGATCGTCCATGGGGGCGAGGGTGCCGAGGGTGGGCACGGCGCGGTGATGCCGGGAGATGTCTCCCACGAATTCCTTCCCGGACTTCGCGCTCCCGTCGCCAACGATGCGCAGGGCGAGCAAGGCAATTCCAACGCGAACGACAAGGGGATGTACGATCCGAATCACTGGAGCGGCATGGCGAAGCGCCGCTGGGCGATGACGATCGATCTCGCACGGTGCACCGGCTGCTCGGCTTGCGTGAGCGCGTGCTACGCGGAGAACAACATCCCGACGGTGGGAGCGGAATGGCAGGGAGCGAAAGTCCTGCCCGACCGCACCGGATTCGGAGCCAATATTCTGCGCAGTCGCGAGATGGCGTGGATCCGCATCGAGCGCTACTACGAGGGCGGGGAAGACGGCGGCCCCGATTTCGATACCCGCTTTGTG
>JANMMF010000292.1:0-1774 GCA_031372985.1 Gemmatimonadota bacterium | reverse complement strand
CGGCTGCCGCATTCGGATCTTTCATGTAGCGCCTTGGCGGAGAGGAGGGCGTCGCCAGAAGCGCCAGGATACTGCCCCCTGGATCGAGGCAGATCGAAAGTGCGGCTGGTGAGAAACTCCCGCACATGATCAACTTGCTGAACCCGCATTAAAGCTAACCACTTCCGACTGAAGAGTGGTTACAGTTGGGGTTGAGCTCGAACTAGCGCTCACACTTGGCTGCATCCTTGCTACCGACTTCAGTGCTGTCAGGCGCCCATCAGGCGAGGCAGCACAGCCGCAAGGCTCCCACCCTTATGCCTCGGCGCTATGGCGACGCCTCCGCGGCCACGAGGCAAATGTCAAAAACGGAAAAACCTGTTCGGGCTGGTGAAGAGATTTTTTTGAGCTGGCCCGTGCTCCATCCCGAAAGCCGGGAGAGCTGCGTGCGCAAGGACCTGACGCGCCGCTTGAAGAGCGTGTGTGGGAGCATGTCAACCGAGGATTTCCAAGGCCTCGTTCTGGAAATGACACGCGAACAATTGCGCGGCGAACGCGTCCTCGGGCGCGTGTTCGGCGATAGTTGACGTTCTCGGGACAACAGTTGACGGTCGCGAGAATAGATGCCCAGCACGCGCAGGGCGAGCCGGCCCGCGATGAGCACCGCATCGTTTAGCTCGCGCGGGCTCTTTCAGGACCCCGAGGGAACTACTGAGACCCGCCGCATGTTTGTACAGCTACGACTGCTGGTTGTATACCGTACAATCACGGGATAATTTGGCTGGGAAGACCAACAGGGGATTCCGCACGCTCTCAGTTTTCCGCGGTGCCGCTGGCAGGCCGGTTGAGCGCCGCGTAATCGGCGCCGGGTTCCATGACCACGGCCGACCAAGGTAAGGAAGGGCTGCCGCAAGGTCAGTCGCCGAATCGACAACTCGCGCGCCGCCTGATCGAAGCTCGGCGCTCGGAACGATCGGAGGGCGACTCCGTCGCGCGCGCCGCCGCTTCGGCGTCCGACCGACTTTATCGTGAGCTATCCCGGTGGGTCGGCCTCGACGGCTGCTATGCACTCTTCTCGCGCGCTCTCGCCCACGCCGGGACGGAGCTCCCCGCGCTGGGGCAGATTCAGATTCGCGCGCGCGCGCAGCCACATATCGACGGCGTTGCGGAAACCATCATGGCGCGCGGCGACTCTGCGACGGCCGAGGCTCTTGAATCGATGCTCGCAGGTTTGGCCGAGCTACTCGGGCGACTCATTGGAGAGGACATGGCAATGAAATTGATCGAGCGAAGTCTGGCGGCACCCGAGCCGGGCTCCAGTGACCGACGGGAGGAAGCGTGACCCTCGGGAACGGAGAAGCGCGACCCATGATTCGGAGTCTTCCCAGCGGTGTGCCAGGACTGGATACCGTGCTCGGCGGCGGATTTCCCGAATACTCTTTCAACCTGATCGCTGGTGGACCTGGTTCGGGGAAGACAACGCTTGCGCACCAGATAATGTTCGCGAACGCAAAGACCGAGCGACCCTCGCTGTATTTCACGGTGCTCGGCGAGCCGACGCTCAAGATGCTGCGGTATCAGCGCCAGTTCAGCTACTTCGATCCCGAGCTGGCCGGCTCTGCGATCCATTTCATAAACCTGAGCGTGGAGGTCATGGAGCGGGACCTGGGCGAAGTCCTGGAGCGAATCGTCGGCGAGATCGAGCGCGCCAAACCGGGAATTGTCGTCGTCGATTCGTTTCGAACGATCGCGGGTCATCGTCCAAGCGCCGGCGTGGGGACGTTCGACCTCGACC
>JANMMF010000277.1:0-4064 GCA_031372985.1 Gemmatimonadota bacterium | reverse complement strand
TGCAGGGCGCAAGTTCTTCTGCTCGGTCGAGGTGCCCAAGCAGGCAGGGATGCCCCCGTGGTGGTGGTTCCGGCTCGAAACCGGGGAAAGCACGCGCTACGCTCCCTTCGAGGCGTCGGCCAACGACACGAAGCAGTCAGTTCAGGAGCGGATCGTGGCCTACTACGAGCAGCTCCTGGCCATTGCGGCCAGACCGGCTTATCAGAGGCCTGTCTGGAAGAAGCCGGAGCGGCCTGTTCAGCCCGGGGAAATGAGCCCAGCAATCCCGCCGATCCTGCCGACTGTCTGAACGCGGAGGGGATCAATCCTTTCACCAATTGTCCCGCATTGGCTTGTCGCTGATGCGGGAATTTTATTGTCCTGGCGTGGCGCGCGAACAGCACCTCGTGGTAGCTGGCGCCGAGTCTATGCGGCGCTGTCTCTGCTCCACAGGGAAGGCGGAAGCGCAAAATACAGCGCGAAAAGTATGCTGAGGACCAGACACCACTCGGCGCTGAAGAACGCGACTACTACGAGCACGGCGTACAGGATGGGCCCAACCGCGTATTGCTTCGTAATTGCAATCACGTTCAGGTCATCATAGACGATCTTCGCTCGACACGCGTAGCGCCACATCACGTTGAAGACAATCGCAATCGCGAAAAATGATCCTGCGTACGCGAGAGCAGCCGTTTGCTGGTCGACATGTGGGCCCTCGAGATGCTCGGCCAGGAGCGCGGTCGGGAAGGGCAGCCAGGTGATGCCGAGGAGCAACAGCAGATTGAATGCGATCAGGCCATCGTCCTTCTTGCTGATCAGTGTGAACAGCCGATGGTGGTTGAGCCACATGATGCCGATAGTCATGAAGCTCGCCAGAAAAGCGAGGTACGACGGCCATAGGCCCGCGAGGGCGGCGCGGAGCCCACCGTGCGGTGTTTGTGGCGGAACCTGGATCTCGAGAATCAGGAGCGTAATAGCGATGGCGAACACGCCGTCGCTGAACGCCTCGATCCGCGCTGTCTCATTGGACGCGCCATTCTGTTCGCTCACTCGTTCACCACGAAGTCAGATTGGGAACAAAGATAAGCGATCGAAGCCGTTCGCCCGCCTTCGGCGTCAGAAATCGCTACGGCTCCTTCGACTCCTTCGGCTCCTTCGCTCGCGGGAGCGAGAGTGTGAAGCGCGAGCCTTTCCCTACGACGCTCTCCACCGTGAGATCACCACTCATTGCCCGAGCGAGATCGCGGCTTATCGCCAACCCCAGCCCCACGCCGCTTTCACGGTCGGAGAGGCTCTCCCTCAGCTGAATGAACGGCTCGAAGATGGATTCGTGTTTTTCGACGGCAATGCCGATCCCGGTGTCGCTGACCTGTATGGTGACAGTGTCAGCCGAGGCGCCACAGGTGGCGCTGACGCGGCCGCCCGTCCGCGTAAACTTGATGGCGTTGGAAAGAACGTTGATCAGGATTTGCGCCACTCGCTCAGGATCAGCGCGGGCAACGATGCTGGGATCCCCAACGATTCCATCGAACGCAATCCCTTTCTGCCCAAACAGGGGCTCGATCAGATCTATGGCGTTCTGCATGGCCTCGCACGCTTTGACGTCGCTGATCGCGTAGGGTTGGCGGCCGCTTCCGACCCTCACGAAGTTGAGGATTTCGGTGATCAGGAGGGCGAGGTGCTGCTGATTGGTTTTCACTCGCACGAAGTCGGCGTGCTGGGTCTCGGTCACGGGCCCGCGCAGGCCCATGTCCAGAAGATCGATGTACCCGCCGATCGCGTTGAGCGGTGTGCGCAGCTCGTGGCTCATTGCGCCCAGGAATGCTGTCTTTGCCCGGTTCGCGGTCTCGGCGCTCCGCTGAAGCACCAGCGCGAGGTCATAGACCTGCGCATTGTCGAGCGCGAGCGCCCCTCGGGCCGCGACGTCTTCAGCGAGCTGAATATCCTCCGGGCTGTACGAGAGACTGCGTTCGGCGCTGACAAAGGTGATCGCACCCAGCAATCGTTTCCGCGCCATGAGGGGAACCGTGAGCAGTGATCCAATCCCTAGTTGACGGAGGATGTGCAAGTTTTCCGGAGTGTGCGCAGTTGCGGCGAGCGTCGCCTCGATGTCGTCGGTGATGGCGATCGTGCGCCCGTCGCGAAGCATCGCCGGTGCGCCGAACGGATCGTCGGGCTCGGGCACCCAGTTTGCTTCCAGCTTCTGCGCGAGCCTCTGTTTTTCCGGATCGGGATGATAGATGCCAAGGCGGTGGATGGAGTCGCCTGCCTCGAGAATGTCCACGATGCACCAAGCCCCCAGAGTGGGAAGCGCCAACCTGGTAAGGGCGACCAGCGTACTGGACTGATCCACGGATTCGGCGAGCAGGCGGCCGGCTTCAGCGAGGAATGCCGCGCGACGGCGTGCGGCCTCGGCATCCTCAGCCAAACCGCGTTCGCGCAGCGCACCGAGCAGCATTTTTTCGGCAACCTGCCGCTGAAGGTCGAGCGCGGCATCCGGAGGGCTGGCCTCGCGAATCTCGATGCCGAGAGCCTCGGTCCGCCCGTCGTCCGCGATGACCGGCCACACACTGAAGTGCCAGCGCCTTGCTGTCTCGCCCGACGCATCGATGCGTACATCCAATATCTCGACGCCATCTCGAAATGCCCGATCGAGAATTGTTCTGAGCGCTCGCCCTTCAGTCGCGGTGAACACGGTATCGATCGGTGCACCCAGCACGTCAGCGTTGGCAACGCCGACCAGGCGGCAGAAGGCGGAATTGCCGTAGACGAGTGCGTGGTCCGCGCCGCGTGTAATGCCGAACGGCAGCGGGGCCTGTTGCATGGTTCGCCGCAACGCTTCCTGCAGGGAAAGCTCGGTCATGCGTGCGGCGGCCGGCCGCTCTCCGGATCTCATTCCAGCTAGTTGCGTCGCTTTGCCTTAGCCGGGTTCGCCCGCAGGGTGGGCACACCGGTAATTATTCCGTCATATTCCTTAAGCGGGCCACCCACCACCACCCCCTTGGGCGTGACCTCGTAGCGCCTGAACTCATGGCTGTGCTCGCTCCCGCGCATCTTGATCACCGCCATTACTCGCCCGAGCTCTCCCTCGATCTCGACGTACCGTTGGACGATGATTTCGTCGGTGATGAACGACACGTTCTCCGATGTAAACCGAGCTTCGCGGAATGCCTCTGAGACTTCCGCTGTCATGAAAACCGTGACACCGGTTGCCGTCAGCGTCCCCACCAGACGATAGAGCGACTCACGGAAGTCCTCGCGGAAGGTCGGAGCGAGCGCAACCTCGAACCCCGACAGCGAGTCGATGACAACACGCTTTGCACCGAGCCGGTCCACTGCCTCGAGAATCGAAAAGAGGGCCTCATCGACGGACAGATCGAGCGGACGGAGATAGATAATCTCCAACTTCCCGGCCTTGGCCATCTTTGCGATGTCGGAATGTCGCGCGCTGGCGCGGGCAATGTATTCTTCCGGATACTCTTCGAATACCGCGATTACGCCGGTCTCTCCTCGCGATAGTCCAGCCACCATGAATTGCGTGGCGACCGTTGACTTGCCGCTTCCGGCGGGTCCGGTGAGCAGCACCGCGTCGCCGGTAATGATTCCCCCACCGATCATCTCGTCCAGGCCGGGCACTCCAGTTGGCTGTCGGTCGCGCTTGCGCAGCGTGCGTTTCAGCGTCTGCTCGGGGATCCGCGGAAAGACCTGGAGCCCATCGTCGGTGATTCGGAAGGTGTGCAACCCAGGCATGGGGGCGCGGCCGCGGGTCTTGACCACCTGAAGCTTTCGAACGACGGAGTTTCTATCCGTCGCCTGCGTGAGCCAGAGTATGCCGTCAGCCACGGTAAAGACGGGGTTGCGCTGCTCCTCCGCGGCATACTCGCCGAGCAGGAAGGACGTTACTTCCCAAGTGGTGAGTTGCAAAGCGAGACGCTGAACGAATTGGTCGAGGTCGAACGTCCCCACGCCGGCGCTTGGACGATGACCCGCGATCGTTCGAAACGAATCGACGACGACAATTCCCGGTTTGGCGCGCTCGATCTCGCCGACGATTCGCTCCAGGACTTCGCCCAGGTCCCGCTCCA
>JANMMF010000354.1:0-6777 GCA_031372985.1 Gemmatimonadota bacterium | reverse complement strand
CGCGTCAGAATGTCGCGGAAGGGAGTTTGCGCGAGCGGTCCGTTTGGATTCATCCGCAGCTTCGCGGCATCGCCACCCACCAGACCCGACGCCGAGTACAGGTCGCCGACGAGTCCCTTCTCGATCGCGCTGCGCATGACGACGAGGGCCCGCTGCAGCGCCGCGCGAATCTCTTCAACCGGTCGACCCTGATCGCGGGCCTCGGTCGCCAAGGCAACGTGCGCCAGCGTCTTCTTCTCTTTTTCCGCATCCCGAATGGCGTCAGCGAGCGCTTTGTACAATCAGCCTCCACTCACCTTCGGCAGCCGGCGGGTCCATCGGACCCAGTCGAGCGCTCTCAGTTCCTCGCCCGCTTTCTTGTCCGGCTCCTGGTCGCAGTCGATGACCATGAATGCGTCGCCACCCCTTTCCTGTCTCGACACCCTCAGCGTTGCAATGTTGACGTCGTGCTCGGCCAGGATCCCGGTGATTCGGGCGATCGAGCCCTTCCTATCCTCAGCTACGAGAACAATGGTGTGTAAGTTTCCCGTCACCTCGACGGGGTAGCCGTCGATCTCCTGGACCAGGATGCGGCCGGCCCCGAGAGACGAGCCGAGCATTGTTGCCGTGTTGCCATCGAGCTCGACGGAGATCCGGACGGTATTGGGGTGCGCGGCGTCGGCGATGGTCACCTTCTCGAACTTGTAGTCCAGGCCTTCGCGCTCGGCGATCGCGAGCGCCTCCCGAAGCCGCTCGTCGTCGGGACGAAAGCCAAGAAGTCCACCGACCAACGCCTTATCGGTGCCGTGTCCTTCGCCGGTCCGGGCAAAGGAGCCGTGAAGCTGCAGGACCCCGGTCTGCGGGGTGCCGCCGATAAGCCCGCGCGCGAGTAGCCCGAGCCGACAGGCGCCCGCTGTGTGCGAGGATGAGGGCCCCACCATCACCGGGCCGATTATGTCGAGCAGTGACACCATAGGATTGAAAATACTACCGATGCCCGGTGTCCGATCCCCGAAACCCGAAACCCGACGCCCGAGGCCCGAGGCCCGAAACCCGAAACCCGAAACCCGAAACCCGAAACCCGGTACCCGACTCGCGACGTTCTCTACCCGGCCTTGAGCGCCACCGCCTCTCCACTCCCGACACGACGTCGTTCGAGCATCGTCCGCAAGTACAGCCCAGTGTACGAAGCCTCAACTTCTGCAACGTCCTCGGGTGTCCCGGCAGCAACAACGTCTCCGCCGCGAAGCCCGCCCTCGGGACCGAGATCGATGATCCAGTCGGCTGTCTTGATGACGTCGAGGTTGTGCTCGATCACCAGCACAGTGTTTCCCCGATCAACGAGGCGGTGCAGCACTGTCAGGAGCATGCGAACATCCTCGAAATGAAGTCCGGTCGTCGGCTCGTCGAGGATATAGAACGTGCGGCCGGTATCGCGCTTCGACAGCTCGGCGGCAAGCTTGACTCGCTGCGCCTCGCCACCTGACAGCGTCGTCGCCGATTGTCCGAGGTGGATGTAGCCGAGGCCCACATCGAAGAGCGTCTGGAGCTTCTGCCGAACGCGCGGCTGGTTCTCGAAGAACGCCAGCGCGTCTTCCACCGTTTGCTCGAGCACGTCGGCGATGCTGAGACCGCGGAATCGGACTTCGAGCGTCTCGCGGTTGTAGCGCTTCCCCTTGCAGACGTCGCACGGAACGTAGACGTCGGGCAGGAAGTGCATCTCGATCTTGACCAGACCGTCGCCCTCGCACGCCTCGCAGCGCCCGCCTTTGACGTTGAACGAAAATCGCCCCGGACCATAGCCCCTGATCTTGGCTTCCGGGAGCTCGGCGAACAGCTCGCGGATTGGGGTGAAGAGTCCGGTGTACGTCGCCGGGTTCGAGCGCGGGGTGCGGCCGATCGGACTCTGGTCGATGTCGATGACCTTGTCGAGGTGCTCGAAGCCGGTGATGCGCTTGTGTGCTCCAGGGATTACCCGGGCGCGGTAGAAATGCCTCGCCATCGCGCGATGCAGAACGTCTTCGATGAGCGTCGACTTGCCGCTGCCCGACACGCCCGTGACGGCAACGAAAAGACCGAGCGGAATCTCCACGTCGAGATTGCGCAGGTTGTGCTCTCGCGCGCCCTCGATGCGAATCATGCGACCCCGATTCACGCCGCGCCGCACCGCCGGAATCGGAACCTCCAGCTCGCCGCGCAGGTAGCGCCCGGTGATGGACTCCGGGTTGTTGCGCACTTCATCGACGGTGCCTTCGGCGATGACGAGTCCGCCGTGCTTGCCCGCGCCCGGACCGAGGTCGATCAAGTGGTCGGCGGCAGTCATCGTCTCCTCGTCGTGCTCGACGACGATGACAGTATTGCCGAGGTCGCGCAGCTGGCGAAGCGTGTTGAGAAGCCGCGCGTTGTCACGCTGGTGGAGGCCGATCGACGGTTCGTCGAGGATGTAGAGCACGCCGACGAGGCGCGAGCCGATCTGGGTTGCGAGACGGATGCGCTGCGCCTCACCGCCGGACAGCGATTCGGCGGACCGCCCGAGCGTCAGGTACTCGAGACCGACGTCGTTGAGGAACCGCAGCCGCTCGCGCACTTCCTTGAGAATGGGCGCGGCGATCTCCGGGTCGAGCCCCGGCTTGCCGTTGCCGCGCACCGGAACGTTCTCGAAGAAGCTTTGCGCCTCAGTGATGGACAATTGGACAACGTCACCGATATTGCGCCCGGCAAGTGTCACTGCAAGCGATTCCGGCTTCAGTCTCCGGCCGCCGCAGGTCGTGCACGCGCGCGGCTGCATGTACTCCTCGAGCTCCACGCGAACGGAGTCGGACTCCGTCTCATCGTAGCGGCGCTGGATGTTGGAGATGATTCCTTCCCAGTGGGTGCCGGAGGTATCCGTGCGGCGTCCGCCTTTACCCCCTGTACCATAGAGAAGCTTCTCCTGGACCTCCGGACTAAGCTTGCCCCAGGGAGAGTTAAGGTTGAATTGGAACTGGTTCGCCAGGCCGGGGAGAATCACCTTTTTCAGATAGCCATCGGGCTCGCCCCACGGAAGCACGACGCCCTCGAGGATGCTGATGCTTGGATCTCCCAGCATCAGCTGTTCGCTCACCTCCCGGCGGGAGCCGAGGCCCCCGCAGGCTGGGCAGGCACCGAATGGGGAGTTGAACGAGAAGTGTCGGGGCTCGAGCTCGGGAAGCGAGATGCCGCATTCGGGACAGCCGTACTTCTCCGAGAAGAGGTGCACGCTGCGATCGTCGGCACGCTGAACTTCGATGAGACCCTCGGCCAGCTTGAGCGCGGTCTCGACCGAATCATTCATGCGTCCGCGATCCTCGGGACGGACGACCAGACGGTCGACGATCACCGAGATCGTGTGGTTCATGCGCCGATTGAGCTTGGGCGGGTCAGCGACTTCGATCAGCTCGCCGTCAACGATAGCGCGCACGAATCCCTGCTTGCGCGCGGCCTCGAACAGCTCGCGGAATTCTCCCTTGCGGCCGCGCACCAGGGGCGCGAGGATCTCGATCTTCGATCCTTCCGGCCAGGTGAGAATGGAGTCGGCGATCTGTCCCGCACTCTGTCGCTCGACGGGGCGACCGCAGTTCGGGCAGTGCGGGGTGCCGGCTCGCGCGTAGAGAAGCCGTAGGTAGTCGTATATCTCGGTGACGGTCCCGACGGTCGATCGCGGGTTATGGCCGGCGGACTTCTGCTCGATGGAGATCGCGGGCGAGAGTCCTTCGATCGAATCGACGTCGGGCTTCTCCATCAGGCCGAGGAACTGCCGCGCGTAGGCGGACAGCGACTCCACGTAACGGCGCTGGCCTTCGGCATAAATGGTATCGAACGCGAGCGACGACTTCCCCGATCCCGACAGCCCGGTGATGACTGTGAGCCGATCGCGTGGTATGATAACGTCGATGTTGCGGAGGTTGTGCTCGCGGGCGCCGCGTACAATCAGAGATTCTTCCGGCATAGCCTTGTAAAGTCGCGGGTTACACCGCCAGACTCAAGCGGGCAGTATTGAGAGAGGAGCAGGGCCGGGCCGCGACAACTGTCTCAGCTCAGGCGTTCATTTTGCACGGGAGAGCGGCATGCCCATGTTAGCTCGTTTGATCGACGTGATTACGATGAAGTCGCCCCGCCCGATGCGCCGACTTCTGGCGTATTACGGCATCGTGACGGTGGTGGTTCTCCTGCTCGCGTACTTCTTCCCGCGCGTCGCCCTACGGATCGGGGCGACCGGTCTGGGCGAGGTTTCGGAGAACCCGACGGCCCTGCTGGACGCACTAAACGCGCAGCCGGCGGTATTGAGCCTTGGGGTTGGCACTCTGGCCGACACCGCTTTAACGCTGGTTCTCCTCCTTTTCGGATCGCTGGTGCTGATGCTCCCGGTGAGCTGGGTATACATGTCGGCGCGGCCCCTCCCCGGACACAGTCAGACGATCGTACAAACTCTGATCATTCTGCCGCCGGTGGTGGCAGGGATCGTCTTCATCGTTCAAAACAGCCTCGCCCTGGCCTTCAGCCTTGCCGGTATCATGGCGGCGGTTCGGTTCCGGACCACTCTTCGGGATACACGGGATCTCGTCTACATCTTTCTGAGCATAGTGGTCGGTTTCGCCGCCGGGGTTCAGTCGCTGATGGTGGGGGCAATCGTTTCCATCTTCTTCAATTACCTGCTGCTTTTCACGTGGCGCTACGACTATGGACGCAGCCTCCTGACGCCGACGGCGAGCTCTCAGTGGCTTGGTCCTCTTCATACCCTCGCCAGTCCGACGGGTGAGCTGGAGATCCCCGATCGGGATCTGGTTCTATCTCTGACTCCAGAGAAAGCGGAAGCGCTCAGCGATCGCTTCGGGAGGGTGAGCGACGTTCTCGGGAAGAACAAAAAGAAGCCTCGCTACAACTCAGTCCTGACGGTCACGACTGACAACGTGTCCGATGCGCAAGTGAAGATCGAGCAGGTCCTCAATAAGATGACGAAGCGCTGGAAGCTTGACGAAGTAGTCACCAACACCGGCAAACCGTCGGAGATGTACTATCTCATCCGCATGAAGAAGTCCGTTCCCCGAGATGAGCTGCTCACCGGGATCCATCAGGGAACGGAGGGTCTCCTCGATTCTGCCGATCTAGAGACGGGCGGCCAGACGAGAGTGAAGTCCTCAAAGGCATGACCATCGCGCGCGGTCTCGCACTGATTGCAGCCCTGGTCGCCTGCGCCGGGTCGTGCCGCGAAACGCCGCGGGCGAAGGCCGAGCAGTTACGCGCGCTCGAAGTGGCGCGGAAGCACCAGCTCGCTCGTCGAATAGCGATAGCGGATGCAAGTCCAAGGCAGAAAGGTCCGATCGCGATGTGGATTCTGCCACCGGAGCTGCGAGAGATCTCGGGTCTCACGCTGACCTCCGACGACCGCATGTTCACACACGAAGACGAAGATGCCACGGTGTATCAGATCAACCCCAAAACCGGGATCGTCGTCAAGAGCTTCGCACCCGAAGGCAACCCCAAGGGCGACTTCGAGGCAATTGCGGCTGTCGGGACAGACTTCTACCTGCTCGAAAGCAACGGCAAGCTCTTCATGTTCAGGGAGGGACCAAAGGACGCGCGTGTTCCCTATGCGAAGTACGATACGAAGCTTGGGCACGAGTGCAGTTTCGAGAGTCTGGCGTACGAGCCCGACAGCTCCCGGCTTCTCCTCGCGTGCAAAACGGTTACAACGAAGAGCCTGAAGGACCAGCTCGTGATCTACCGCTTGCCACTCCCCATAACGGACTCGTCGAGCGTGACCATGCTCACTGTCCCACTGGCGGAAGTGATCGGATTGAACGGATGGAAGGCTTTCCACCCGTCCGACATGGCGGTCGATCCGGCCACCGGCAACTACGTTCTGATCGCGTCGCAGGAAAAGGCAATTGCGGTGATCACGCCCAGCGGCGACGTGGTGCGCTCGGAGCCGCTGCCAGGAGGCCACCAACAGGCTGAGGGCGTGGCGATCACGCATGACAGCATCCTGATCATCAGCGATGAGGCGAGGCACAAACCGGCCGCGATCACGCTCTACCGCTGGCGACCGTGATACTACCAGGAACTTTTCACGATACGGTTGCTGGGTAACAGGGCCGCTGTGTCTGGCCACCGAGACGGAAGTTTCGACCGGATGAAGCGGATTTTCCGGATTACTCGGATCGCTCCGGAGCCGCGTTACGGTGCCTAACATCAGGGCTGGGATTTCTTCTTCAGAGCCGCTCGGGCTTCGCGGAGCCGTACCGGAAACAACAACAATAAGAAAAACAGTGCCGGCGATATGAGCTTGAGCGCAAGACGGATAGATCCGAGTAATCCGGAAAATCCGGCTCATCCCAACGAAACTTCCGTCTCGGTGGCCTGCTCCAGCGGCCCTTGCAAGCGATACAGACGGCATGGCCTCCCGCGCACACTAGGGTTCGCAGCGCTATCCAGCCTGGTAGTCGCGTGCTCGCGAGACGAGCGCCCCACTCCCCCGCAAACGGGTGCAGCTACTCAGGAAGTCGCGCTGCCAGGGGCGCCGGTGGTGATCGGTGCGGGTGACATCGCGGTGTGCGGAACGAGTGGCGATGAGGCAACCGCCAGGCTCGTGGACAGCGTGCTCACGGCCGACAGCGCGGCGACGATCATCAGTGTCGTTTTCACAGCCGGCGACAACGCCTATCCATCGGGCGCGGGCGGGGTGAACAATTATTTCGGGCGCTGTTTTTCTCCGTCGTGGGGCACCACGCGGATCATGAGTCTCATTCGCCCAAGTCCCGGGAATCATGATTACGACAG
>JANMMF010000222.1:0-4451 GCA_031372985.1 Gemmatimonadota bacterium | reverse complement strand
TAGCTCGGTATGGTGAGCGTCGTCCCACGGGATGAACCCGTAGGTCGTCTGGAGCATTGGTTTCGTCTCTTCGTTGTAGCCGTATCCGGTTTCCGGATTCTGCGAAAAGACCGCGACGAATTTCAGCAGGCGACCGGAGGGAAGGCCGTAAACCATCATCTGGCCGTTGAATCCGCCCGAAAGGAAGGCGTAGAACTCGTCGTACTTTCCCGGTGCGACGTAGACTTTTGAGGCTGCGTCTCCGACCAATACGTTGTCGTTTCCACCCGAAGTAGTAGTGCACGAGTAGAAAGCTCCGACGGCCACGACAGCGATTGTTGCACTGACTAACAGCGCTTTTGTCGAAAGGGGACTCTTCATTGGGGTATTGGTGGAGGGTGAGGGTTGACGATCCGGTGGAATCTCCTGCATCGAGGGAATGGATGAATCAGCGCATCGCCGCGAATTCTTTCCTGATTCTCGCACCCCTCATAGGGGGAAACCTTACAAGTCGATCGTCGCGCAAGGTCGCAAGCTGTTGGACAGCTACACCCAATCGGTCATGTCGGGGAACCCCGATGACATTGCCTACGGTGTCCTGTACCTCGCATCAGACGAGGCAAAGTTCGTCACCGGAACGGAGCTGGTGATCGACGGTGGCTACACGGCTCAGTAGAAGGCTGGAGGAGAACCCGTTCTGCTACGACCGGGCTCATAGCGCCTCTAGTCGTCTGACTCGCTGCCGCCCTGCTGGAGGAACGCGCTTCGGATTTCCGAATGGCGAATCTGTCCACCGAGATTCGCGGTCCAACCCATGAGTGCGCCGAGTACAATGGTACCCAGGACGCCACTGACAGCTACCCATCTTGGCATATGTTTTCCATGGAACGTCACGAGCGCGGCCAACGATAGAGCGCCAAGTATGCTCATGGCAATGGTCGTCACTTCGGCAGCTTCTTCATGCTGTTCGATCGCTCTTGCGGTCACCCCCGCCAGCTTCTCGACCGCCTCCTCCGCCGGACCGCCCGTGAAGTAGACGGCGACGGCGACAACAGCAAGCGCCGCCGAAAACCCGAGTGCGAACCTGGGGGACACGGTCTCACCAAGGAGCATCGCCGCGGCAAAGAGAATGAGCGCGAACAGTGTTCCGACTACTGGAACGTGGCTCAGAAGGAGATGAATGTGTACAATGCTCATGTTGGCACCAGTGCAGTTGCGCTCAACTTCTGGCGGGTGGAATGATGAGCATCGGCCAGGAGCCTTCCCGCATAAGCTTGCGGGTCACACTTCCGAGAATCAGGCGTGTGATGAGATGGTGTCGCTGGCTCGCGATCGCGATTAGATCGGGTGCTACCTGCGTGGCCGCGGCCAACAGCTGCGCGCCGGCATCGCCAGTGCGGCTAACGGTTTCAACCCGAATCGACTTGCCTTCGCTGATCTCGTCGGTAAGGTGCAGGAAGGCGTGCTCGATTCCCTCACGCTGTACGAGAGCCAGACCCTCGTCGCCCTCTTCGACTATCGGCGTAGGCAGACTCGCGTGAACGAGGATTACGCAACCGCCGGGGTCAGCCAGGTTTGCGGCGAGGTGAGCAGCCTCCCGGCTGGCGTTCCCGAAGTCGGTGGCAACCATAATTCGCCGCGGCAACCCTGACAATGCCGGACGCACGCCAAGCACTGGAATGGCTGCCCTCGCCATCACGCGAGTGGCAGTGTTGTCACCGATTACCTGGTCGAACATGCCGTGCTGGTGGATTCCCATCACCAGGAGCTCGGAATTCTGAGCTTCCGCTTCATCGACAATGGTGAAAGCAGAATCTCCGACGACGCTCTTGATCGGCCAATTCTGGTTCTTGCCAGTCGCCGCCGCGATCAGAGCGAACAGGGAACTTCGCCGCTGGTCATGGAAGTCTTCGCCGAGAGCCGACTCGGCCAAAAACATCATCGAGTCGGGAGTACCAGGAGCGGACATCATGAGCTCGGTCGCGCTGATGACGCTCGGGACCGCTCCACGCAGGGTCAGAGCATCGGTGACCCGAATCGCAGCTCGGGCATTGTCATCATTTTCGATTGCCAGCAGAATTTTGAAAGAAGTAGCGGGCCGAAACAGATGGCGAAATCCTCGCGCGCCCGGGGAAGTTCTTGATTTTGCGGCTGGCGTCTCAGCTGTCTGCGTTGTCATGGTTGACTCTGCTCCTTGGGCGCCCTCGCCCGCACAAGACTTCGATTGGTGATTGGCATTCCCGCGCTACCGCGAGGCTGCATTACCGAATGCGGTTTCAAACGGGTGCGCGTCAGCCCAGGGGAGTAGTGAGACGCGTGTCAAACGCACGCATGCGGTGGCTGTCGTTGGTCCTGTCTCTTCGGGATCTGCTGGCATCCCACAGAAATCCCCATGGACAGCCGAAAGGACCTCATCCTCAGCCAACTCAGACGGACTGCGGTGTCCGTGACGTGGAGGGCTATCTCCGTAGAATCCCATGATAAAAAGGTGCAACAGGAAGCGATCCGCGTCCGTCGGCGATGTGCTGATTATTTGTGGGAGTTTTCCTTACGCGGCACTGGCGGCCATGGACTTCCCCCGGCTTAGTGGAGATCGACGCCTTAGGCCGGCCGGACGCTCTCGGTCCGACCCCAACAGAGCGATCGCGCTTATATTCGGGCGTCCCGATCGTGCTCCAGAGACGGCTTGTCACCCCCGCCCACAGCTTCATCCCGATGTTCAACGGCCAGCCCGATCGAGCGATCGTCGTCAGTGGTCTTGGCAAACGCTTCGGCATCCGATGGGTGCTGCGTGGTGTATCGCTCGAAGTGCAGCGCGGCGAAGGCGTAGGACTGTTGGGACCGAACGGCAGTGGAAAGAGCACCGTACTCCGGATCCTCGGGACGCTGCTCAACCCGAACGCCGGCACCGGTTCTGTCAACGGGCACGATATCGTGCACGACGCCAACAGCGTACGCGGCCAAGTCGGCTACCTGGCGCACACCCCCGGGTTGTACGACGACCTCACGGCACGCGAGAACCTGTCGTTCGCGGCAGACATGCTGGGATTGCCGCACACGGCGGTCGAGGGCAGCCTTGAACGCGTTGGGTTGGCGCCCGTTGCGGACGACCGGGTGCGGGGCTTTTCGGCCGGGATGCAGCGCCGGCTCGCGCTCGCGCGGCTCATCCTGCGAAACCCTCGGGTTCTGCTGCTGGACGAGCCGTATAGCAATCTCGATTCCGAGGGCGTCGAGCTCATGAACTCCGTGATCGCGGGTGTCGTAGGGTCTGGGGGCGCAGCGCTCGTGGCGCTGCACGAACTCGCTCCTGCCAAAGGGATGCTCGATCGCACGCTCACTCTCGTCGAAGGGCGTATCGGGGAAACGATCTGATGGCGTGGCGAGATGATTGGCGGCGTGTGCGGGCGATCGCGAGAAAGGATGTCACCACAGAGCTCCGCGCAAAGGCAGGGTTCAACAGCGTGGCGTCGCTCGGTGTGACGATCCTCATTCTTCTCGGCTTGGCGCTCGGCCCTGACGCAGAGGCCTTGCGCAACGCAGCGGTCGGGGCGGTGTGGCTCGCCACGCTGTTCTCCGGCGTGCTCGCGTTCAATCGATCCTTCCAGGTGGAGCTCGAGAGCGGCGCACTCGAACCGCTGCTGCAGTACCCAGGGCCGCGCTGGACGATCTTCGCCGGAAAGTTGCTCGGCAACTTGATCTTCCTCACGCTGATGTTCGCGGTCATCGTGGTCGTAGGCATCGTTTTGTTCGGCGTGCTGATCCCCGCTGACTGGCCATCCATGCTCGGCGTCTTCGCGCTCGGCATCGTGGGTCTGGTTGTGCTGGGCACTTTCTACGCGTCGATGGCCAGCCGCAGCCGCGCAAGGGAAGTTCTGCTTCCGTTGTTGCTCTTTCCAATGCTGGTGCCGATCCTGATTGCGGCGACGACGGCGTCAAAGGCACTGCTTGGCGATGACCTGATGCACGAAGCGGGCGCCTGGATTCGACTGCTCGCCGCATACGACCTAGTTTTCCTCATCGCCACATTCATTGCTTTTGAACATGTCATCGAAGCCTGAAGGCCAATTGACCCCCGCCTCCGACCGTTCGCGCGACCCACCCCCTGTTCGCCCGCCACGCACCAGTGTCTGGCTGGCGTTTGTCAGTTTCGGCGCCGTGATCGCCGCCCAGACGTATGCCATCCTGACGTCTCCCGCCGAAGGCGACATGGGGCATCTACAGAAGATCATGTACGTGCACGTTCCGGCGGCGTGGATGACGTTCCTCTCGTTCTTCGTCGTGCTCGTCTTCAGCGTGCGCTATCTGTGGCAACGCAGGGAAAACGACGACCTGATCGCCGCATCGGCGGCCGAGGTCGGTGCGACGTTCAACGGGCTCACACTGATGCTGGGCATGATCTGGGGGCGCCCGGCCTGGGGTGTATGGTGGGTATGGGATGCGCGTCTGACGTCGACACTGGTGCTGTTCCTCAT
>JANMMF010000109.1:0-2380 GCA_031372985.1 Gemmatimonadota bacterium | reverse complement strand
CGCAAGCCAGTTGGCGAGGTGGCCACCGTAGCTCGCGCCACCGGCCACCTGTCTCGATCCGTCGATGAAGGAGAACCGCTTGATGGCCTCGTCGGCCGCTTCGTTGACGTCGTTCGCCGGACCGGCGAGCGGATCGAACTGAATGTCCTGCGAGAAGCGCTCACCGTAGCCCGTCGACCCGGTGTAGTCGGTCATCAGCATGACATAGCCCGGCGACCCCAACAGGTGGAAGTTCCAGCGCAGCCCGAAGTTGTCGGTCCACATGTTGGCCGCGCCGCCGTGGATCAGAACGAACAGGGGATACTTTTTCGTGGAGTCGAAACCCGGAGGCAGCGCGATGAAGCTGTGGATGCGCTTGCCGCGGCTCGACGTGAACGAGAATTCGCGTAGTGGCTGCCAATCGATTCGCGTTATGCGTTCGGCGTTGAAGCGCGTGAGCGCCGTCCACCGCCCGGTCGCAGGGTCGATTCGTCCGACCTCCGCGGGGCTGACCGCGCTCTCCCACGTCGCGACGATCGTTGGCACCGCGCCGGATCCTTCGACGTTGAGGCCACCGTACGTCCCTGCGCGGAGAGCACCGACCTCGCGGGTTTCTCCACCACTCGCCGGCGCGCGGTACAGCTTGGAATGGCCTTCGGTCTCGGATAGAAAAAAAACGCTTCGATTGTCGGGACTGAAGGTCCATGAGTCGACGGAACGATCGCTGCCGCCTGCGACGACCTGTGGCGCCCCGGATGCAGGCCATGACCACATTACGAGACGTGGATTGTTGAAGGTGCGTTCGTTGGTTGGCGTCATGATGGCGTACAGCGCCCGCCCATCCGGACGAAAGCGCGGCGCGCCGTAGTCGGCAACGTCTGACGTGATGCGCCGAGGCTCACCACCGGCGGCGCTGACGAGCCACAGCGCCTGCGAGACATCGCTGTACGTCCACTGGTTGCGATTGGTGGTAGCGGCAAACACGACGCCGGTGCCGTCAGGCGTCCACGATGCGGAGATCGATTCACCGCCAGTTCCGAGCTGTCCGCCGAACCCGGCGCCGGCGACGAGCTGCGAGCCGGCGAGAATGTCCTTCGCCGGAGCGGCGAGCTCGAGTGGTTGAATGAACAGGCTGGGTTTCCGGTCGTCGAGCCAGCGATCCCAGAGTCGAATCGGCGAGCTCTCGTAAACGCGCGCGACGTACTTGCGCGCGCGCCGATCCGCCGCTGCGCTGCGATTCGCAGAATCCGTGCTGGCGCCCGGGTAGATCATGCTCGTGAACAGGATCGCGCGGCCGTCGGGCCGCCAGCGCGGAGTCGACGCTCCGGTCGAGACGTTGGTGACGCGAGTGGCTTCGCCACCCTCGAGAATCCCCAGGACGTAGATCTGGGATGTCGAGTCGTCCTCGCGTCGCGCGCCGAACGCGATCTTCCGTCCGTCAGGGCTCCACTCGACGCTGGTTTCACCGCTCTTGGTGTTGGTGAGACGCCTGGGTGCCGCGCTCCCGTCGGTGGGTACGAGCCAGAGGTCGCTGACCTGGGTCGCTTCGACGTAGGAGGGATCGGTGACCGAGAAGACCGCCCAGCGACCATCTGGGCTCAGCGTCGGCGCACCGACTCGCTTCATGAGGAAGATGTCCTCATGCGTGATCGTGTGCCGCGCCGCAGCGGACTGTTGCGCGGAAATACTTGCGGCGGACAGCAGCACTGCGCCAGTTATCGAAAATAGAAGCCGAACTTTCACCCGAATCTCCTTCGTTGTTCGTTCAGAAAGAACAAAATTACGCGATTGTGAATTGCATGGTCGGCCTAGGCGAGCAGCGAAACGATCGCGCGGCTGTCGTCATTCGTAGGAGAAGCGGCGGCGTCTAGCTGTCTACGAATCTTCCCACGCTTTCGCCCGACCCAACGCGCGCACCCATCCCTTCACGATTCGGTCTCGGGCGGCCGACTTCATGGCGGGCTTGAAGCGCTTGTCGGCCTGCCACTGCCGCGCGATGTCCGCCTGACTCTTCCAATACCCGACGGCCAAACCCGCCAGATACGCGGCGCCGAGCGCCGTCGTCTCGGCGACCTTCGGTCGGACGACAGGGACATTCATCAGATCGGCTTGCAGCTGCATTAATAGATCGTTCGCGCTCGCGCCGCCGTCGACGCGAAGCTCCTTCAGCTTGATCCCGGAATCTGCTTCCATCGCTTTCAGGACGTCCATCACCTGAAGTACGATTCCCTCGAGCGCGGCCCGGGCGATGTGTGCTTTTGTCGAGCCGCGGGTCAGTCCGACGATCGTTCCGCGCGCGTACTGATCCCAGTGCGGCGCGCCGAGTCCGGCGAACGCGGGGACGAGGTAGACGCCACCGGTATCGCTCACGCCGGCGGCAAGCTCTTCCACTTCCGCGGCC
>JANMMF010000070.1:0-4613 GCA_031372985.1 Gemmatimonadota bacterium | reverse complement strand
GGCGGTACCGCGAATGACGCCGGTGGTCGCCTGAGCCTGAGCGAAAAGAATCGATGGAATGAATGAAAGCGCCGCGAGCAGGAGAGCGAATCGCAGCGATGGTGAGAGCGCGCGCCACTTCATAGAGGCATCCCCAGAATGAGTTCGGCAGCTGACTCGAAGAGAAAAAATCTCTTTTGATGGTCGCAACAACGTAACGCTCAGAAGGGGTGCTGGCGACTTTCTGTTACATGGAGCTAGCGGGACCGCGCCTGATGCAGATGTTTGGCAATCGCCCGCGCGGATTCGAGCGGCTTGCTGTTCGTGGTATCTACCACCAGCTCGGCTTCCGGCATCTTGGGGCGGTCGAAGGCGCCGGCCTTGTCGAGCTTCCGGAATTGGTAGACATCCCGGAGCTTCCCGAACCGCTCGCGGGAGTCTTCCGTGAGTCGACTCTCGAGCTCGGCGTCGGAGCAGCGGAGCTCGATGAAGTGGAGCGCGGCGCCGCGGGCGACGACGCGCTTGTGGAGCGCTGGAATGAAGTCGTCGGTGACCGTCGATTCGGGGGCGAAGGTCATGATCACCCCGGACTGTTTAGCGGCGAGGCAGGCGTCGATCGTGATGAGCCACAGCTTCTCACGGAGAACGACGAAGGGAGGCGAGCCGAAGGAGAAGAGCGACGTGACGAGGTCGACTACGGCATGATTGTGGAGAAGGCGGTAGCCGGTCTCGACCGAGAGCAGCTCACCCACGGTGAGCTTGCCGACGCCGGGGCGGCCGAAGAGGAAGATGACCTGGGAAGTCATGCCTGCCTAAATTAGTTGTCTTCCCTTTCGAGCGCACCGCAACTTCTGAGGAGCCCCTTGACCGCGCAACCTGGTCTTAAGCCCGAACCGCGTTGGCCCGCCGCACTCGCCCTGTTTGCCGCGGCATCCTTGCCGTTCGCGTTGCCACGCTCGCTCACTCTCGCGCCAGCGTGGGTCCTGGTGCCGGCGAACGTCGTTCTGTTGACAGGCGCAATCCTCGCTCACAAGCATGATCGGATCAAACTGACCGATTTTTTTAGCTACGCCAACCTTGGCCTGCTGACTCTGTCGATGCTTTACGGTCTTGCGACGCTCGTACTCGGCTTGTCACGGCACGTCGACCAGGCGCCCAGGCTGTTGCAGTCGGCGGCCGCGCTTTGGGTCGCCAACGTCATCGTGTTTGCGGCATGGTACTGGCGACTCGACGCGGGCGGTCCGCACGCCCGTGATGGGCGCAAGGCCCATATGGAAGGTGCGTTTCTGTTTCCGCAGATGTCTGTCGACGCGCCCGGAAGGAAAGGCGTGTCGCTCGCGGAAGCTGAGGGTTGGCGGCCGGGCTTCATCGACTACCTCGCGCTCTCTTTCTATACGGCAACCGCCTTCTCTCCGACCGACGTGCTGGTGCTCACGCGATGGGCCAAACTCATGATGATGGTGCAGGCGCTAATCGCATTTGGAGTCGTGATTCTTCTCACTGCCCGCGCCGTCAACATGCTGTGAAGGAGAAGGAGAGCCGGCGAGAGCGTCCGGCTTCCTTCCGCTCCTGTCTCAATACACGAAAATCACGTTGGCGCCTACGGTCGTCTGCTTGTCGGCGAACGCGGCCCGCGTGGCGAGGATCGGTTGATTCGCTTTGTCGTATCGCACTTCACCCCGGATCAGGACGTGATCGGTAATCTTGTAAGCCGGCGTGAACGTGAACTCCGACAACGTCGCTTTCGTGCCCGTCCCGAGACGCACACCATCGTCGTCGTGGAATGTCTCGCCGCGCAACGCGGCGGAAAACCTGTCAGTAAACGCTAGCCTAGCGTAGCCGGCAATCCCCTTCCAAGTCGCGTCGGACCCTGGATTCACGGCGCTCGTGCCGTCTTCCGTCCCATAGTCGCCGTTCACGCCGAGCGTAAGCGTTTTGGTCGGCTTGAAGGTGGCCACGACGTCGAACCCGTTGCGTTTCGTGTGGTTGTCATCCGCGATCTCCGGCCCGCCGATCCAGTTGAGCACCACGCTTAGCGGCGCCACCGGTATCAGCGTGACCTGGGCCATGAGAGACTTCGAGCGGTTATTGTCGCCCACGAGGTCCCATCCGTTGACCACCCCGACCATCGCGGCCACCTTGCTCGAGAAGGCGTAACTCGCCTTGACGCCCGTGTGCGTGAAGGGAATGGAGTAGCCAAAGAGAATCGACCGGCTGTAGTTGTCGTTGTAGCCGTCATACCCCTCGATCACCTCGTAGCCCATGTGGGTGATGTGCTTCCCCACATCGAAGCGCAGGCCGGAGCCGATGGGCGCGATGTAGCTCACGAACGCCTGCTGCACGTCGAACTGGGCGACGGTCTGATCCTGTGCCTTCGAGATCTGCGGAACCGAGTTGCCGAAGGCCAAGTCCACGCGAAAGCCGCCATCCTTTGGCTTGGTGGGTGCGATCTGCGCCACCACCTCGGCGACGTCGAGGTTGAAGGAGTTATCGATGAAGTCGAAGACGCGATAACTGCTGTTACCGGTCGCGGGACGGTTGGAGTTGTACACGTAGGCCGTGGACACGAAGGCGTTGAGCGCGATCTCCTCGAACCAATCGGTCCCCTTCGACTTCGCCTCTTGACCGCCGGCGGTCGCGGCAAGAACACCCAGCGCGAGCATCAGTCCAGCGAAGAGGATCCATCGCGATGGGGCAGCTCTGGAAGGGTGGACCGACACGCGAGCAACTGATGGTATTCGACGAAGCATCTCTACCTCCTTAGGGTGAGTCGTGCGGTACAGCGGAATCCGTTGGCATTCGAAAACAAAAAGCCCCCGCGTTCATCGATCGAAACGCGAGGGCATTGGAAATGAGCTGTAGTGCTAGCTCTTGGCGGCTCTACCCGGAACGTTCGATCACGCCCCACAGCATCTGTGGGAGCGGGCGATTATTCCCTGGATTGGAAAGAGAGACGCGGCGAGCAGAAAGCATGACTGAGATATTGGGTTGCGAGAACATGATCGATTCGAAGTGGCAACAGTATTCCTGAACTATCGGTAAGTCAATACAAGTTTGCGTCGAGGCAGTCTGCAGCACTAATCAGCCCCCGCCCGCAACCACCTGTCTATCCCTTCCGCGGCGTCTCTCCCTTCGCGTATCGCCCAAACAATCAGCGACGCACCTCGACGTGCATCCCCCGCCGAAAAAACTCCGGGCACGCTGGTGCGATGCGCGGCATCGGTTGCAATGTTTCCCCGGCTGTCGAGCTCGACCTCGAGGTCCACCAGCATCTTGCTCTTCACGGGACCGGTGAACCCCATCGCGAGCAATACAAGATCGGCCTCGAGCTCGAACCCGGTCCCCGGCATGCGCCCGAAATCGGTGCGCCCGTCGGCGAACACGCGGCGTTCCAGTCGAGCAGCGTGGAGCTTCTGCACTCTTCCGTTCTCACCGGAAAACGCAGTGGTGGCGACGCTCCACTCTCGATCGCAACCTTCCTCATGCGCATGGGACGTACGAAGCTGCATCGGCCAAAGAGGCCAGGGCGTTGTCCCCGCGCGATTAGCTGGGGGCTGCGGCAGCAGCTCGAACTGTCTGACGCTGCGCGCTCCCTGACGAACGCACGTCCCCGCGCAATCGGATCCAGTGTCACCTCCACCGATGATGACAACGCGCCGCCCCCGAGCGTCGTAATCGTTTTCGGCTACCGGGTACCGGGTACCGGGTACCGGGCCTCGGGTATCGGGCACCGCGCTTTCCTCGAGCCTCCGGTTCTGCGCCGTCAGGAAATCCATCGCGAGATAGACCCCCGCGAGCTCGCGCCCGGGAACGTCAAGATCCCGCGCCTCACCAGCGCCCGTAGCGACGCAAACCGCATCGAACTCGGCTCGTACCTCGCCAACTGTAACGTCCTCCCCAACAGTGATGCCGGTGCGGAATCGAACTCCCTCCGCCTCGAGTTGATCAAGTCGGAGATCGAGCACCGACTTCTCGAGCTTGAACTCGGGTATCCCGTACCGAAGCAGTCCCCCAACGCGCTCACTCTTCTCGAATACAACGACATCGTGCCCAAAGCGCCGCAGCTGCTGCGCGGCAGCGAGGCCAGCGGGCCCGGACCCAACCACGGCGACTCGGTATCCACTAGCGCGCCGCGGCGGCCGCGGCACAACCCAGCCTTCCGCGAACCCACGATCCGCGATCGTCTGCTCGATGTGCCGGATGGCAACGGGGTCGTTGACCAGACCGAGCACGCACGCCGACTCGCACGGCGCCGGACACAGCCGTCCTGTCAGCTCCGGAAAATTGTTCGTGGCATGGAGTGACTCGAGCGCGTCGTGCCACTCGCCGCGGGAAACAAGATCGTTCCATTCCGGAATGATGTTTCGCACCGGACAACCAGTGTCGCCCTGGCAGAACGGCACTCCACAGTCCATGCACCGTGCTCCCTGAGCGCGAACCGCTGCTTCCGGAACGGGGCCATAGAATTCCCGCCAGTGGCGCACGCGCTCGTTGACGGCTTGTCGCCCGGGTGTCGCTCGACGGAGCGTGAGAAATCCTTTCGGATCACGCATGACGGGCCTCCGCGATGGCGAGCC
Source organism: Gemmatimonadota bacterium (assembly GCA_031372985.1). GTDB lineage: Bacteria > Gemmatimonadota > Gemmatimonadetes > Gemmatimonadales > Gemmatimonadaceae > UBA4720. Next base: position 57 of record JANMMF010000070.1, on the reverse strand, counting down.
CGTGCCGCGCCACCGCAGCCGCGGCGTCAGCTTCCGATTGACGCTCGAGCGCCTGCC
>JANMMF010000065.1:0-5448 GCA_031372985.1 Gemmatimonadota bacterium | reverse complement strand
CGAGAGGGTCGCGGTGCCGGTGCTCGGAGTCGTCGAGAACATGAGCTACTTCATCTGCCCGCACTGCCAGAACAAGCACCGCATTTTCGGGGAGGGTGGGGGAAAGAACCTCGCCGACGAGCTCAACGTGCCGCTGCTGGCGGAGGTCCCGTTCTTTCCGGCTGTATTGTCGGGGGGAGATCGAGGCGAGCCGATCGTGGTGGCCGAGCCAACGACGCCCGCGGCGCAGGCGCTATTGGATCTCGCTGGAAAGTTGAGCGGGTTGCTCCCCCGCACGGAAGCCGCGAGACGTAGCTAGACTGCTACGGCGTTGTTCTTCGATCTGCTGCGCCACCAGGAGAGGATCACGGCGCCGAATCCGGTTGCAACAGCGACGAAGGTCACGGAAAACGCCAGCATGCGAAGCAGCGATCCGAGAATCGGGAACCAGGTGAAAGCCGCGGCGACGATCCAGAGGGCGCTGAACGCCAGGATTCCGGTGAAGAGGTACTGAAGCTCCTCGCCAGCGGGGGTCTCGCTCTTCGATTTGTGCGAGATCGCAATTCCGGCAACGTGCGCGACCGCCAGGAATCCGAGAATCGCAATGCCGGAGACAGCGACGAGAAAAGCGCCGACGCCGATCGGGATGAGGAAGATACCGATGATGGTGATCGCCAGCCCGATGCAGAGCGCTACGACAGCAGGCACGGTCACGAGCCCCGCCAGAACACCCGTGAAGAGCGAGCGACCGGTCTCGCTGGTGACGACTTCGACTGCCCGCTTGAAGTAGTCGCGCATGAAGAAGAGAACGAAAGTGCCAAGCAGAAGCAGAACGACGAGCCAGATCACGGCGGACACGAGCGACCCAACAGTCGTCCGCGGTCGTCCGCCGAAGCTGACGGTGGATCTGTTGTGCGTCGTCCCGACGTCCTTGATCACGCCGAGGATCGAGCCGCCTTCGTTGCGCACGTGGCCCATCAGGGCGACTGCGCCGCCGCGCACGCGTCCACCTTCGTGGACGATCACGTCGCCGACCACCGCGGTCGCCGCGCCATCCACGTTGCCGTAGACGTCGAGATTTCCGCGAATCACCATCACCGAGCCGGACGTCGTCGTGCCGGCCGGGACGACCAGATCACCCGTCGTCACCTGCGCATACTTCCTGAGCCCCGCGAGGTGTCCCTCTCGGTGCTGGGCGTATGCATCCTGCGCGGAAACGGCGGCAATCAAAAGGGACGCTCCGAGCAGGATCGATTTCATTACGCGGCCTTGCGTTTGGCGATGTGTGCCGCGGTCCGGATCGCGGCATAACCGCCGAACAATCCGACTGCGAGCGTCAGATAGAGAAGAACGGCTTGTAGCGCGCCGGCCTGGAGGAAAGCGATGGTTTCGGGGCCAAGCACGACGGCGCCGACCTGGGCCCCTACGGCTGCAATGGCAAAGGCATACTGCGTCGAGGCGGCCGCCAGGATCGCGGTGAGGACATCGACCTCGAAGAACATGAACGCGGCCGCTGCAATGAGGGCGACGCCCACCGACGCTCGTCCGGCAGCCCTCACGACACCCATGGGGCGTCTCCGGGCAACCGCCTGCTGTCCGCCTTGGTGCAGTTCCAGATGGTGCCTGGAGGCGACTATGGAATTTGCGTCCCGGGCCGGAGCCAGACGGTCTATTCTGGAGATGACGCGATCGGCAAAATCCCGCGAGGGCGACATATATGGCAGTCGCTGCAGCTCGGCGGCGATAGGAACGAATTCTTCGGGGAAATCGTGCTCGATCATGGGTTCCTCACGTGATGACCTACGTCCTTGGTACAACGGAAGTTTCAGCCTTTTTCGGGCTTTTTTTTTGCTTGCCAAAACAGGGGTTTTACCGAGGTCATCGGAGGTCCCCCAGGTACTCTCGGAGCTCCTGCCGCGCCCGGTGGATGTAGGTCTTCACCGTGCCCAGCGGCAGCTTCACAATTTCCGCGATCTCGTCGTAGGAGTAGTCCTCGACGTGGCGCAGGATGATGCAGGCACGGTACTCAGGCCTGAGGCGGGCAATCGCCTTCTCGATCGACGCACCGAGCTCGCGGGACTCCAGCTCCTCGAGCGGGGATTCACCGCCACTCGTTATCGTCACCGCTGTCGCTCGCGCGCGCTCGGCGGTGATCGCATCGGGCGCGCCCTCGATGCTGATGGTATCCACCTGCCGCCGTCGCAGGTGGTCGATGGTGATATTGTTGGCGATCTTGAACAGCCAGCTCGAGAATTTGAACTCGGGCCGGTAACGATCGATGTTGTTGAGGACTTTTATGAACGTTTCCTGCGCGAGGTCTTCCGCGGTCTCGTTGTCGCGCACCATCCGGTAGATGAGCGAGAAAACCGGTCGCTCATACCGCTTGATCAGCTCGCGATAGGCGTCCTCGCGCCCTTCCTGGGCGAAGACGACCACCTGCTGGTCGGAAACGTCGGTGTAGGACTTGGGCGTCATGAGAGGCAAGCGCGGGTAAGATAGCTTGCCCCGCGCAGTGTTGCCCGGCAACTTTCGAGGATGCTGGCCACCGACATCGACAGCGCGACCGCGAGTGCCGCTGCTGCCGGTGGCGCCGAGAAGCGCGCCTACGTCAAGCGGATCTTCTCCGAGATCGCTCCACGCTACGATCTCCTCAATCACGTCCTCAGCCTCAACATCGACCGGCGATGGCGGCGCAAGGCGATCGCCACCCTTGGCGTCGAACGGGATCAGTCCGGACGGTACCTGGACTTGTGCGCCGGGACGATGGACGTCGCCGCCGAGATTTCCCGGCTGCCAGGGTTTCGCGGAATGGTTGTCGGTGCCGATTTCGCCGAGCCGATGCTGCGGGCCGGCGCGCAGAAGATAAAGGGATCCGCGATCGCTCCGGTCACGGCCGATGCCGTGCAGCTCCCAATTGCTTCCGGACAGCTGGCAGGTGCGATCGTCGCGTTCGGGATCAGAAATGTCGCTGGCCTCGACGAGTCGTTGCGGGAGGCCTTGAGAGTTCTAGTCCCCAGCGGACGCCTCGTGATACTCGAGTTCTCGACTCCGCGCGTGCGAATTCTGCGCGCGCTGTACCAGTTGTACTTCCACCACGTGCTCCCGCTGATCGGCCGCTTGATCAGCGGGCATCGGACCGCCTACCAGTACCTGCCGCGCTCGGTCGCGAATTTTCCCGTCGAGGAGGAGTTGGCGCGGAGGATGGAAGCGGTGGGATTCACGAAGGTGAGCTGGTCCAACCTGTCGTTCGGAGTCGCCGCGATCCACGTCGGCGAGCGTCCCATATCGGTAAGAAAGTGAGCCTCGACAACATTTCACAATTCCTCTCCGCCATCGATCGGATCGGCGAGCTTTCGCGCATCAGCGAGCCGGTCAAGGCGCGACTCGAGCTGTGCGAGATCGCCGACCGGGTGATGAAGCAACCCCGCGGCGGACCTGCTCTGTACTTCGAAAACGTCATATTGGATAACGGCGAGCGCTCTCCGCATCCGGTCGCGATCAATCTCTTCGGCTCGATGCGGAGGATGTCGCTGGCGCTGGGCGTCGACGATCTCGACGCGGTTGGCTCGCGCATCACCGAGATGCTCGATCTCAAGGTGCCCGAGGGCATCATGGGAAAGCTCTCGATGCTGCCGCGACTCCTGGAGCTGGGCAAATTCCCGCCGCGTGTCCGGAGCGGAAAGCCACCTTGCCAGGCGATCGTGCTGAAGGGCGACGAGGTGGATCTGTCGAAGCTGCCGATCATCACCTGTTGGCCGGAGGACGGCGGCCCGTACATCACGCTGCCGATGGTGATCTCCAAGGATCCCAAGCGCGGGATTCGGAACGTCGGGATGTACCGCGTTCAGGTGCTTGGTCCGCGCACGTTGGCGATGCACTGGCAGCGTCACAAGGTGGGCGCCGCGCACTGGCGCGAGATGGCGGAGAAGGGTGAGCGCATGTCCGTGGTCATCGCCGTCGGCGCTGATCCCGCCTCAGTGTACTCCGCTTCAGCGCCGCTGCCGCCGACCATCGACGAGTTCCTGTTCGCGGGATTCCTGCGCAAGGCTCCGGTGAGTCTGGCGAATGCGGTGTCTTGCGACCTGGAAGTTCCGGCCGAGGCTGAGTTTGTGATCGAGGGCTACATAGATCCCGCGGACCCGCTGGTAGTGGAAGGACCGTTCGGTGACCACACCGGCTTCTATTCCGAGGCGGATCTATATCCGCAAGTGCACGTGACGGCGCTGACGATGCGGAAAAATCCAGTCTACGCGACGACGATCGTCGGCCGGCCACCGATGGAGGACTATTACCTCGGCCACGCGACGGAGCGGATCTTCCTGCCGCTGCTCAAGCTAACGATCCCCGAGATCGTGGACTACCACATGCCGGCCGAAGGGATATTCCACAACCTCGTGTTCGTCTCGATCGACAAGCAGTATCCGGGTCAGGCATACAAGGTGATGAACGCGATGTGGGGCCAGGGTCTGATGTCGCTGGCCAAAGTGATCGTCGTGGTCGACAAGGAAGTGAACGTGCGCAACGAGAAAGAAGCGTGGTGGGTCGCGCTCAACCACATCGATCCGGAGCGCGACGTGCGGTTCTCGATGGGGCCGATCGATGTGCTCGACCACTCGAGCCGCGCATTCACGTATGGATCGAAGATGGGGATCGACGCGACGCGGAAATGGCCTGAGGAGGGATTCACGCGCAACTGGCCGAAGCTGATCGAGATGGATCCCGCGACGAAGCAACGTGTGGACGCGATGTGGTCGAAGCTCGGGTTGAAGCCCAATGAGTGAGGGGCAAACGCTGCGTGGAACGGGTGTGCTCCTTCGCCACGCTAACCTGGTGCGGCTTCCTCACACCGTTTTTGCGCTGCCGTTCGCGCTGGTCGGTGTCGTTCTAGCCAGCTACGTCGCTTCAATTACAGCAGGCGACGTGGTGTGGGTCGTCGTCGCCTTTACGAGTGCCCGCTTCGCGGCGATGGGATTCAACCGCATCGTCGACCGAGAGATAGACGCGCGCAATCCTCGCACGCGGTCCCGGGAGATTCCCTCGGGCGCGATGGGTGTCCGTGAGGCTGGCGTGGCGGTGGCGATCGCGTCCCTGATTTTCTTCATCGCCGCGTGGCAGCTCAATCCGCTTTGCCTGCTACTCTCGCCCCTCGCGCTCGGCTGGGTTCTTTTCTATAGCTACACCAAACGATTCACGCGCTGGTCCCACCTTGTCCTCGGAGTCGGCCTGTCCATCGCTCCGGTTGGGGGATATCTCGCGATTACCGGGAGCTGGAGCGAGCCGTGGTGGATGCTGATCGCGCTCGCGATCGCGGTGGCGACCTGGGTCGGGGGGTTCGACATCCTGTACGCGCTACAGGACGTGTCATTCGATCGGGAGAATGGGCTGTACTCGGTGCCGGCCGCCTTTGGGGAAACAAAGGCGCTCGGCGTCGCGCGCGTGCTGCACCTGACGACCGTAGCTGCGCTTGCG
>JANMMF010000428.1:0-3071 GCA_031372985.1 Gemmatimonadota bacterium | reverse complement strand
CAGGAGCTCACCGTCTTCAACTGTGAGATTGAAGTCCTCGACGACTATAGCGTCGCCGAATTGCTTCCTCACATGTTCGAACGTGACTGATGGCATGTCTAGTTATGTACTCCGTTTCATCTGGCTACCGAGACGGAAGTTGATGAACCGTTCCCAATACAGCCTCCCGGATGTGTCATCCCTTTATCCCCGCCCCCGCCATACTCTCGATGAAGTTGCGTTGCAAAAACATGTACGCAACGACAACGGGTACGACCAAGACCATAGCCGACGCGAGCGAGACACCTACCGATCCCGCTCCACCACCGAGCGCAAAGACAGTTAGCAGCTGCGGCAGCGTCATCAAATGCTGATCCCGCACGACCAGCAGCGGCCACAAAACTTCATTCCACGAACCCATGAACGTGAAGATGGCGACAATGGAGAGAACTGGCTTGGAGAGCGGCCAGAAAATCGTGAAAAGAATCCGCAGCTCGCTCATCCCGTCCATGCGGGCGGCATCGATGAGCGATTGCGGGATCTGAAGAAAAAACTGCCGCAGCATCAGGATCGCCGTAGCGTTGAAGAGGTAGGGCACGATGAGCGCCGCGTACGTGTCGGTCCAACCGAGTTGCACGATCAGCGTGTACAGCGGAATCAGCGTGAGCTGGCCTGGAACGAGCAGCACCGCGAGCGTCGCGGCGTTGAGCGCGGCACCGCCGCGAAAGCGAAGCCGCGCCATTGCGTAGGCCGTCATAGACCCGAATACAAGAACCGAGAGGGTGATCGTCGTCGCCACCAGCGTGCTATTCAGGAGCGCGCGTCCGAATGGCGCCCGTGCCCACATGGTGCGGTAATTGTCGAGCGTGAAATGGTCCGGTATAAGCCCCAGGGTGCCAACCTCGCTGAGAGGCTTGAACGTGCTCGACGCCATCCAGAGAAATGGATAGATGAAAGTCAGGGCGGCCAGAGCGAGTCCCCCATACAAACCGATCCGGCGGAGGATCCTCACTGCGCTTCTGCCTTGCCGATCACTCGGCGCTGTACGAAGACGACGATGCCTATGATGAGCGCCAGTGCTACACCGATCGTGGCGGCATAACCCATCTTCTGGTACGCAAAGGCGTTGGTGTACAGGTAGAGCACGACCGAGTACGTGCGCCTGAGCGGTCCGCCCCCGGTCATCACGTAGGGCTCGATGAAGAGCTGGAAGCCGTTGATCGTCGAGAGCGTGATGACGAGAATCGTTTGCGGCAGCAGCGACGGCAGCGTCAGGTACCGGAAACGCTGCCAGGCCGACGCGCCTTCGATCTCGATTGCTTCCTGGCAGCTGCGAGGGATGTACTGCAGTCCGGCCAGGTAGATGATCACGTAGAATCCGACATTCTTCCACGTCACCATCACGGCTATCGCCGGCATCGCCGTGCTCGGGTCGGTGAGCCACGGCACACGCGACAGGCCAATCTTCACGAGCAGGCGGTTGATCAGTCCGACGTCGGTGGCGTAGAGATTACTCCACAGAATGGCGACGACCGCTCCTGATATGACAACCGGCAGGAAGAACGCCCCCCGCCAGAACGAACGACCTACCAGCTGGCGGTTGAGCGCGAGCGCGAGCGCTAGTGCCGTTACAATCTGAAGCGGGACGTGGATGCTGAGAAACACGAACGTGTTGGCGACAGCGCGCCAGAAACGTCCATCGTGGACGAGCAGTCTCACATTGTCGGCTCCAGCGAACGTCGGCGCAGTCACGAGGTCCCACTGCAGGAAGACGAGCACGAGCGCGAAGGCAATCGGGTAAACGGCGAACACGAGCAGAAAGACGCCATACGGCGCCGCCAACAGCGAGCCCGACCTCTGCTCAGCGCGCATTCACCACGTTCCTCGCCTCGGCTGCCGCCTTCTTCAATGCATCGCTCACCGAAGTGGTCCGGTAGATCGCGGACTCCTCGTACGCCTCTGAAAGAATATCGAAGATCTCGACCACATCGGGGTCGATATCGACGTCGCGCGAGCGCTCGACGTAGGTCGCGTACGTCGACAGCGTCGGCCACCGTGCCAGGGAGACCTTGAACCGTGGATCGGAGGCAAGATCGCGACGGTACGGCAGCTGACTCGCCTCTTCGATCAACAGGCGGTCAGCGGCGGGGGAAGTGAGGTACGCGACGAAGCGCGCGGCGGCATCGGGATGCCGAGTCGTCGAAAAGATCGCAATACTCCGTAAATCCGCGAACGCAAACCTATCGCCGGGGTCGGCGTTATCGGCGCTCGGAACGGGCGTGACGTCGAAATGCAGGTCGCGAACCTTGAGCTCGTCCAGCTCCTTCACAAACCACGGGCCGATGATCTTCATCGCGACCGTTCCGTCCATGAACGGATCCCGTCCCAAGGCGAAGTTCGAGCTCGGGAGCACGCCCTCCGCAAACCCGCGCCGCAACAGATCCAATGCCGACACCGCAGCGTCGTTCTCAAAAACGATTTTCCCATCGTTTACGAGCGTCTTGCCGCCGGAGCTGGCCAGATAGAGCGGGTAAAAATCGTAAAAGCGCTCGTACCAGGTGGTCTTGAGCGTCGCCCACATCGCCCACCGATCGAGGCGACCGTCCCCGTCGGTATCCCGGGCGAACTTGTGCCACGCGTTGAGCAGCTCGCTGTGAGTGCGGGGCGGCTCGATCCCCGCCGCCTTGAACATGTCCACGTTGTACATCAGCATCTCTGGATTCGTCTTCCAGGGAAACGCGTAGATCCCACCGTCGGGCAATCGCAACGACGAGAGCATCGCCGAGTTGGTGCGCTCGTTCAGGCGGGCCGACGTCGCGACGCGGTTGTCGAGGCGCACCACACCGCCCGCCCGGACCAGCCGCGCCAGTAGTGCCGACGAAACGTTGGAGCTGACATCGGGTGTCGCCTTGGCGACAATCGCGGCGAGGAGGACTTCCTCGGAGGAGCGACCAGCGGGCAATGGCTGCGCTCGCACCTGAACGTCCGGGTTCTCCGCGTTCCACTGCGCCGTCAGGCGCATGGCGAGGCGAGTCTCGGCGGGATTTGCAGCGGGCCAGTAGGTAAGCGTGATCGGGGCGGTGGCCTTTGCG
>JANMMF010000410.1:0-1976 GCA_031372985.1 Gemmatimonadota bacterium | reverse complement strand
TGGGCAAGTAACCGTACAGTCAACAAGAGCTCATATGTGTGGAATCATTGGCTACATCGGGATGCGCGGCGCGACTCCTCTTCTCCTCGAGGGACTGAAGAGGATGGAATACCGCGGCTACGACTCGGCCGGCGTTGCCGTGATGAACGGGACGGGCGTCGAGACGCGCAAGGCGGCGGGGAAGATCTCGATGCTGGAGCGTGCGCTCGCGACGAGCCCCGTTGAAGGCGATACCGGAATCGGCCATACCCGCTGGGCCACCCACGGCGTTCCCAACGAATGCAACGCACACCCGCACGTCGACTGCAAGGGCGACATTGCCGTCGTCCACAACGGTATCATCGAGAATTCCGGCACGCTCAGGAAGGGACTCGAAGCGCGGGGGCACGAGTTCGCATCCGAGACCGATACTGAAGTCATCGCCCACCTCATCGAGGAGGCGTTCGACGGGAATCTCGAGGATGCGGTGATCGAAGCGCTCTGGCAGATCGAGGGTACCTACGGGATCGCGGTCGTCTCCGGCAAGGACAAGAACAAGATCGTCGCCGCCAGGAAGGGAAGCCCGCTCCTCATCGGGCTCGGCGACGGCGAGTACTACGTGGCGAGCGATGTCTCCGCGATCCTCGCTCAGACACGCGAAGTGGTCTATCTCGACGACGGCGATGTCGCGGTTCTGACGCGCGACGGCTACACGATTCTCAACCAGCGGGCGCAGCAGCTCGAGCGCGGCGTCAGCAAGATCGACTGGGATCTGGACCAGATCGAGCGCGGTGGGTTCGACCACTTCATGCTCAAGGAGATCTTCGAGCAGCCGGCGACGGTCGAAAACGCCATGCGCGGACGCCTCCTGCCCGACCAGGGAACGTCGAAGCTGGGCGGCCTCAACATGACCGACGAGGAGCTGCTCAAGTTCGACAACATCCTCATCACCGCTTGCGGCACGAGCTGGCACTCGGCGCTGATCGGCGAGCACATGCTGGAGAGCCTCGCGCGCATTCCGGTAGAAGTCGAGTACGCTTCCGAGTTTCGCTACCGGAACCCCGTCGTCACCGACAAGACTCTCTGCATCGTGATCTCACAATCGGGAGAGACGGCCGACACTCTGGCCGCGATGCGCGAAGCCAAGTCGCGCGGCGCCCGCACCTATGGAATCGTGAACGTCGTCGGCTCGACGATTGCGCGCGAGAGCGACGGCGGAATCTACGTCCACGCCGGGCCGGAGATCGGGGTCGCTTCGACCAAGGCGTTCACCAGCCAGGTGATCGCGCTCCTGCTGTTCACGCTCAAGCTGGCGCGGCTCCGCAACCTCTCCATGGTCGACGGCAAGGAGATCATTGAGGAATTGCAGAAGCTTCCCGCCAAGATCCAGAACATTCTGGATCGCGCCGGTGAGATCGAGACGATCGCCGAAGATTTCAAGAACGCACAGAACTTCCTGTATCTGGGCCGCGGTTACAGCTTCCCGACCGCGCTCGAGGGTGCGCTCAAGCTGAAGGAGATCAGCTACATCCACGCCGAGGGGTATCCCGCGGCGGAGATGAAGCTCGGACCAATCGCGCACATCGACGAGAAGATGCCGGTGGTGTTCGTCACCCCGCACGACTCGGTATTCGAGAAGGTCGTGTCGAACGTGCAGGAAGTGAAGGCGCGCGGTGGCCGCGTGATCGCGATCACGACCCGCGATGAGGAATCCCTCGAAGGGAAGCTCGATTACGAGTTCCGCATCCCGGAGACCAAAGACATGCTGACGCCGGTGCTCGCGTCCGTTCCGCTCCAGCTCCTGGCCTACTACATCGCAGTCAAGCGCGGCGCGAACGTGGATCAGCCGCGCAATCTCGCCAAGTCCGTCACGGTGGAGTAGAGCTGCGAGTTCTACTCCAGCGGGTCTCGCGGGCAGAAGTCCGCATCGGCGACAAAAAAGCAGGGAGCATCGGGAAGGGTTTTCTTCTTCTCGCCGGTTTCACCCACGGCGACAC
>JANMMF010000388.1:0-4686 GCA_031372985.1 Gemmatimonadota bacterium | reverse complement strand
TGCAACGTGATCGTTTACGAAGCCGACGATGCGAATAAGTCTGTGATCTCAGCCGTCGATGCGAAAGCGATGCTCTCTGTCGTCGGGAAAAACCCGACGCTCGATCAGGTCGCCAGTGAAGTCAACGAGCGCCTTCAGCGTATGATTAGCGGTTTTTGATTCACGCCTAGCGCGTATTGCCGAGCGGCACCCGCCAACCGAGTCCTGTCGAAATCGCTGGCGCCGTGCGCGTGAGGCCGGCTGCGGCTGTCGCGAAAACACTGCTCCCCGATTCGAGCAGGTACCCAACGCCCATCCCCGCCTGCACCGGCGCCTCGAGCCCCGTCCAAAGGCTGCTTGCGCCAGACACGGTGCCGAGGACGGACCAGCGGCTACGAGGAAATGTTCGTCCGATCGACAGCGCACACGCCACGGCGTTGCGAACCGAGCCGCCGGGGGGATTCCCGAGTTTCCAGTACAGGGCCTCTGCGAACACGGAGATGCCGGCAACTTTCATCGCACTGGACAGTCCGGCGCCGACATCCCATTCGCCTGTGCCGAATCCACGGCTCACGTCCGCGAGCGGCGCTTTCGCCGCGCCGACAAGACTCACCACTGGATGTTCGACATCAGCCCGCGATAACGCCACGTCGATTCGGCCAATGGGATCGCCGATGCCGACGCTGCTGAACGGCATGCTGCTCGAGGGCATCATGGTCCCACCATTCATGCCGCTTCCCATGCCCGGGCTACTACTCGTGGTGCCCGCCGAGCTTCCTGCCATCCCGCCCGTGGGCACCATCATCCCGGCCCCGCTGTACTGCAGCCATCCTGCCGGTTGCATCACCAGAGGGACGCTCGCAGACGCCCGCAAACGGCCTGCCGACCACGAGAGTCCGTTCGAGAGATAGGCACTCCACGTACGCTGCGTGAAGATGAAATCGCCGGTGGCGTATTGCAGCCCTCCGACATAGGAGAGCGACTGCGCGGGCGTCGTTACGGCCGCGACCGCCAACACCCCGACCGCGAGCGCAAGGCGGCGCGCAAAGCACGCGACGTTCGACATCGGCGTCTCCTGGCTTACGGTTTTTTGGGTTGCGGCGGGGCAGGGTGCATGCGTTTTTGCATGTGCTCCATCGTCTGGAGCGTCTTGCCCATGTCCTTGGACATCGCCGCCATGTGCTCCTGCATGTTGTCCATGTCGTGCTGCATCGCGCGATCCTTCATCATCTGCTGATCCTTCATCATCGTCTGCATCTGTCCCATGAGCCCTTTCATCTGCGTCGTCATGGCGCTCATGTGATCGGCCATCTGCGGCATCGCAGTGTGCGCGGCGCCCATCTGCCCGCCCTGCATCTGTCCCATCTGTTGCTTCATTTGCTGCTGCATCTGCTGTGAGCGCTGGCCCATGTCGGACATTTGACGCATCATGTCCTGCATCTGCCCCATGTGCTGCTGCATGTGCTGCTGTTGCGTTCCCTGCATCATCCCCGGCATCTGTGCGGCGACGGGCGTGGCAATCGCCAGAGCGGCGATCGCCACCAGTTTGAGAAAGGTCCGATAGTGTGACACGTGAAGCTCCGTGGATCGAGGTGAGTGTGAACAAGCGTGATTTTCGGAGTGCTTCATCGAATTCTCACGCAATGTCCCTGGGATGATACTACCCCTGCACCGCGGCTCACAGTCGGGGAATCGAGCCCCATTCGTCAGGCAATCCCGCACACTGCAACACGTATCACTTCATCTCGAGCGTGTGGATTTACTCCACCACAGCTTGCGTCGTTGGGTGAAGCAGCGACTTCTCCAATCCGAACTTCCCTGCGATGAGTTAGTCGAGCGCGTCCGGTCCCCCGGCATTACCGATGCGCGTCAATCGCGTTACCTGCTCGGTCGACCTAATGATTCCAAGGGAAGGGTGGGCGCGGCATGCTCAGCGGCGCGAGAGGTTTCTGCCTGCCCAGATCAAAAAGGTGACCGTTTTCTATCGCCGACTGGCACCTCGTCTTCTAACTGACACAGTAGACCTGAGTACGGATACTTCGCCCACCGATTGTGATACAGCTCATGCAGAGCAGAGCGCCCGGCGCGCAACCGCGCGCCGGGCGCCCGTCACATCATCGTGGTTGCTATTTGCTCTTTTTCGATGGCAGCGTGCGGACGTACTTGAGCACCGCCTCCATTTCCTCGTGGTTCAATCGGTCGCCGAACGACTTCATGTCTTTCCCGGCACCGTTCTTCATCACGGCGAGGATCGAATCATCGGGGATCCGCGCCATTAAGGCCGAGTCATTCAGCGCCTTGATCTTCGGGTACTTGTGCTTCGTTTCCGACGACGGCTCGCCGGTCGCGCCGTGACATTGCCGGCAGTTCTTGAGGTAGAGCGGGCGCCCATCGGGATCCGCCTGCGGCGCGGCCGCGAAGCCAAACGCACGCGGAGTTCGACTGCACGCTGAGCTCAGCGATACGATCGCCAAGACCGCGCCCGCGGCGAGGATGATAGGATACGGAACTCTCATAGTGCATTCCTCTTCAGGTGAATCTCTCTTCTACGGATGAAATGCCGTCGCCATGCGGTCGCGGGCGCCGACTAGAAATTGAGCATTGCTTCCAGCGTGAGCCCGTGCCGTTTCAAACTGGCCGGCGCGTGCGGACTGTCGAGCGTATACTCCGCTGCCATGCGCAGGTACTCGGGCAGGCTTATCGGGAGTACGCCTCCCAGGACATAGCGTGTGTTGCCCGTGTTCGCGACGTCGCGGTTGGCGTTAACGTAATCTAGCCGTCCGAACGCCGTCAGTGCGCTCGGAAACGTGTAGCCCGCATAGCCCCAGAAGCCCGACCCGTTGACCGAGGTCGCACTGAACGTCGGTCCGACCGGGAGATCGGTGTCCTTGCCGTACACGTACCCGCCGAGGAACTCGACTGTGCCGAAAATCTTGTTGGCCGAGAGGGCAAAGCGGTTGAAGTGGCTGGTGATGCCGCTGGTGGGATCAAGGCCGTCGATCGAGCCGAAGTAAGCGACGGCGGTGAGGCCAGAGCCATTGTTATCGTAGATGAATTGGTCGATGGCTGCGAAGTCCTTATGGCGCGGAGACCCGCCCGCGTCTCCCATTCCCTCGGCGTTGACGCCATTGAGCACTTCGAACGAGAGTCGGTTCTTGCCGGCGACGTAAAACGCTTCTAATCCCAGTTGGTGGGCCCCGAAGTTGAACGGCACGCCGCCGTCCGTCAGCGGATCGTCTATCGGGGATGGCAGGCTAATACCGGTCGCCCGGTCAAAGCCGGCGACGGAGCCTTCGAGCAGCCAGTGCATCTGGCCGACGCGGGCACCGCCGAACGAGTTCGGCTTGCCCCACACACCGTAAACGTTGTTCACCAACTCTACTCCGTCCGCCGTGTGCGCGAACTCGAGGAATGCGCCGAAGGATTTGCCGATCGGCCCGCCGGCAAAGATCGTCGCATTATCGAGGACAAACGAGTTCACGTCGGCCGGCTGCGACTGCGTCTTCTGCCAGACGTACTGCATGTTGAATCGGGCCGCGAGATACTCTGAGATCTGTTTGACTTCCTGGTTCTCGCCGATCTCTTCGGGCAGTCGGTAACCAGCCCACTTGAACGCGAAGCCTTTCGCATTGAGGCGCGGAACCGCCGGTCCGTGGCATCCGGAGCAGTTCAAGTTGTATTTCCGGGCCCACGCAGGAATGGCCTGTGCTTCGCTCACCGGCAGTACGGCCGCCGCGAGAACGAGCGTCATAGCCCACCGTGTTGTACGCATTGGGAATCTCCTGAAAACTGTAAGCGGTTTCACCACCCTCCATCAATACGGCGATCCGGCCCGCGGGCCCTGACCGCCGCTCCTACGGGCTCCTCCTTGCATCCTTTGGTGAGCCTTTCTTGATCTCGGGGAACGTGTCCTGGATGTCCGGCCGGACCGCATGCCCCGGCACCCCCTGGAGGCTGCTCAAGTATAAGGCGACTTCTTCGATTTCTTGATGCGTGAGAACCGGCGGCCCGAACGCCGCCATGCGCGCGGTGTCCCCATGGAACCGCGTCGGATCTTCCACGAAGCTGTGCAGCCAGCTGGCGGAATGGCGCAGACCGATGCTTGTGAGCGCCGGCCCGGTGTCCTCCCCTTTTTCCTTGTTTTCGCTGGCCTTGAGTCCGACGACGACATGGCAGCTCGCGCATTGTCGCTCGAACAGTGCTCGGCCGGCGCGTTCGGCCGACGAGAGCGGGCGGCCCACCTCCTTCGGCACCTCGGGCGGCTGTCCGCGCACCGAGGCGCCGAGGAGGATCGCGGATCCCCCGAGCAGGATGCTGAGCGATGCCAAAGCGACCGGCCGATGACGGAGGTTGCGCCGGCTGCGCGTATCGAAGAACGGCAGCGCGAGCAAGGCCGTGACGAGGAGCAGCGGCACGCCCACGGCGATCGTGCTCTCCAGCGATCCCGGAAAGAGCTTGAGCAATTGATAAAACGGAAGGAAGTACCACTCTGGAGTCGGTACGTACGCGTTGTCCGTCGGATTGGCGGGCGCCTCGAGCGGGGAGCCGAAGGTCAGCGCCAACAGCATGAGACCCACCACGACGACGCAGGACACGATCAGGTCCTTTCCCACCACGTCCGGCCAGAACTTCACGCCGGAGCGTTTGGTCGCCTCATACGCCGCGTGGTAATACGCAGGATAGGACGGGTCGGTCGTGCGCGGCGGG
>JANMMF010000353.1:0-6220 GCA_031372985.1 Gemmatimonadota bacterium | reverse complement strand
CGTCACCCTCGGACGGTCGTCGAAGGAAAAGAATCTCACGGCTTCTCCTGAGTTTCTGCAGAGCCGGGGCGTCGAACTATTCGAGGTCGAGCGAGGCGGAGATGTCACGTTTCACGGGCCGGGACAGCTGGTTGGCTATCCAATCATCGATCTCAAGCGACACCGTCAGGACCTGCACTGGTACCTGAGAAGCCTCGAGCAGGCCCTCATCAACAGCCTTGCCGACTACGGGATCCCGGGCGAGCGCAATACGAGTTACACGGGCGTGTGGACGCGGGGCAAGAAGATCGCGTCGATCGGAGTCCACGCGCGCGATTGGGTCACCTGGCACGGATTCGCTCTCAACGTCACGACCGAGCTCTCGTATTTCAATCTGATTGTTCCCTGCGGAATCGACGGCGTCGTCATGACCTCGATTGCCCGCGAGCTCGGCGTTGAAGATGTCTCGGCCCATGATGTAATCGAGAGAGTTACCGCCAAGTTCGCGGACGTATTCGACCTCACCGCGGTGGTTACCTCGCGGTCGGCGCTGCTTCAGGGCGTCGGGTGACCGAGACCATGAAGGTCTATCCGCCGCGCCCGCGAGCGGATGTGGTCGCGGCACCGCGCGACTTCGCCGCCGAGCTCAACCCGCAGCAGGCGGCAGCAGCCACACACGGTGATGGTCCGCTGCTCATCATCGCCGGCGCCGGCACCGGCAAGACGCGAACACTCGTCTATCGGGTCGCCCATCTGATCGAGCGCGGAGTGCCGGCCGAACGGATTCTGCTGCTGACGTTCACTCGCAGAGCCGCTCAGGAGATGTTGTCTCGAGCCGAGCGACTCGTCGGCAGCAACAGCAAGCGGGTGCACGGTGGAACCTTCCACGCGACCGCGCACAGGCTTCTGCGTCGCTACGGGCAGGCCGCGGGATTGCCCAAGGACTTCACCATCATGGATCAGGGCGACTCGGCTGATCTGATGCAGTTGTCGCGTGCCCAGCTCGGATACGCCGCCAAGGTCAGACGCTTTCCGAAGAAGGAGACAATTCAGTACGTGTACTCGAGGCACCTCAACACCGGTATCTCGATCGAAGACATAATCCGCGACGGTTACCCGCAGTTCGTCGACTACCTCGAGGATTTCGGGAAGATCTATGCCGACTACACGCGGAGGAAACAGGACCGGAATCTCGTCGACTACGACGACCTGCTCCTCTTCTGGGCGCTGTTGGTCGAGGCCGCGCCGGAGCTGGCGAAGAAGATTTCAGGAATGTACGATCACATTCTCGTTGACGAGTATCAGGACACGAACATCCTCCAGGCCCGGATCCTCCGCGGAATGTGTAGTAGCCACAGCAACATCACGGTGGTGGGCGACGACGCGCAAAGCATCTACTCGTTTCGCGGCGCCAACTTCCGAAACATCCTCGATTTCCCGAAACAGTTCGAGGGCGCGACGACGGTCACTCTCGAGCAGAACTACCGGTCGACGCAGCCGATCCTGAGCGTCACGAACACCTTGATCTCCCGCGCCGCCGAGCGTTTCACGAAAAACCTGTGGACGGAGAGGACGGGAGGCGAGACGCCATGGCTGGTCGCGGCGCGCGACGAGCAGCAGCAGACTCAGTTCGTCGTGGATCGCATCCTCGAGCTCCACGAGGAGGGAACGCCGCTTCGCGAGATCGCCGTGCTGTTCCGCGCCGGATACATGTCCGCCGACCTCGAGATCGAGCTGACGAACCGAAAGATTCCATTCGAGAAATGGGGCGGGCTCAAGTTTCTGGAGGCAGCGCACGTGAAGGACGTGCTTGCGTTCCTCCGCATCCTGGAGAATCCGCGCGACGAGGTGAGCTGGTATCGATTGCTGCTGCTGCTGCCGGGAATCGGCGACGCGACGGCGCGCGCGGCGATCGATTCGATGGTCGCCGCGGCGTGGGAGTCGACGTCGTTTGGGAGGTACAATCCGCCACCGCGCGCGCGCGCGGCCCACGCTGCGCTTGTCGCTCTCCTCGACGGCCTGAGATCCGCCCCGGTCCTGGATGCACCGCAGGTCTCGGCGGACATTGCGCGGGTGAGGCTTTTGTACGACAGCATCCTTCGCGAGCGATATGATCGAGTCGAGCCGCGTCTCGCCGACCTGGACCAGCTCCAGATCATCGCCGCTGGCTATCCGGATCGCGCCACTTTTCTGTCCGCGCTGGCGCTCGAGCCACCGCAGGCAACGCAGGATCTGCCCGGCGGAAACAAGGAGGATGACGATTGCCTGGTTCTCAGCACCGCGCACTCCGCGAAAGGGAAGGAATGGGATGCGGTGTTCGTCATCTGGGCAGTCGACGGCTGGTTTCCATCCGCGCGCTGTCTCAACAGCGACGAGGAGACGGAGGAGGAGCGGCGGCTCATGTACGTCGCTCTCACTCGCCCGCGCAACTATCTGAGCGTCACGTATCCTCTCAACGCTTATTCGTCGCGAAGGGGCGCCGAGTACTCGCTGGATCAGCTGTGCCGGTTCATCGACCGTGGCGTTCGCGACAACATGCAGCGCGTCGCACTGAGCGCCAACAACGCGCCCGCCGCGGCAGAAGAAGTTCCGAAACAGCCACTCCTCGATCTTCGCGCACTTCTCCGGTCTAGATTCAGCGCGACCTAGCCCCGTAGCCTGCCGCTCACTTAGCGCGGCTAGTGCGAGTTGACTAAAGAATCAGCTCTCACACCCACCCATCGCCTCAGCGCAGCAAAAGGCGCCTTGGGGTTCGCCTTCGCCAGTCCGATCACGCGTCCGATCGTGCGCTTGAGATCCCGCCCCTCCTTCTCGTAGACCTGATCGAACCCGTCGAGATCGCTCGCGTACACCCGCCGCGCCAGCAGCGACGCGTTGTCGAGCGGGACCCGCTCCGCGTATCGTGGATTGATTGTCTTGAACTGCGGTGCAATCTCTCCGACGAGCGCCGCTCGGGTGCGCATGTAGATCGTATCCCGCACCGCGATCCTCGCTTCCCTGCTCTCCGGATGCGCGGCGTAGGCTGAGTCCAGCGACCCGATCACTCTGCTCCAGAACCTCGCCAGCAGCTTGTCGTCTTCCCAACGCGCGTCGAGCCTGGCAGCTGCGGCTTCTTGACCGCGCGATCTGAAGAACGCGGCAGCGCCCCGTGCCCCCACGAACATCGCAAAGGACTCGTTGAAAGGCGCCTGACCGGACGCGTAGAAGGTGTTGTGCGTGACCTCGTGAATTACCGTGTTCGCAAGGTCGAGTGAGTCCCCTCTGAGGGTAGTGTTGAGCAACGGATCGTTGAAGAATCCAAGAGTGCTGAACGCATCAGAGGGACGGACGTAGACATCGAAGCCTTCCGCCGAGAGACCTTTCGCCGCGCGACGCGCGGCGTCGAAGTCGAAGTAGCCTTTGTATGGGACGCGACCGACGATCGGAAACCACCACGTATATGGCTTGAGGGTGTCACGATACGCGGCGGACACAACTAGAACCAGCGTGTCGTGATCTAGGCGCGAATATGTCGTGAAACTGTCTTTGGTTCTTAGTCGCAAACTGTCTTTGGCGTACTCGCGAGCCGCCAAAACGACTTTTAGCTTCTCCCGTGTCTCCTTTGGCGTGCTCCGAGCGGCCACCAGCTCCGAAATTGGCTGCCGCCGGCTCAGAATCTTGGCCTCCTCCCACGCTCCCCGACTCAGGTAACAGGCTGTCGGAGCAGAGATTAGCGCCAAACCCGAGAGCGCAGCCGCTATCGCGAGGAAACCGCGTCGCATATTCTTATCATGTGTCCTTCGTCCACCTCCATTGCCATTCCGAATACTCCCTTCTCGACGGTGCAAACCGGATCGGTGACCTGATCTCGAAGGCGCTGGAATTCGAGCAGCCGGCCCTCGCGATAACCGATCACGGTAACCTTCACGGGGCTTGGGAATTCCAGGAAAAGGCGAAGAAGGCGGGCCTCAAGCCGATCATCGGCATGGAAGCCTATGTCGCCCCGGGCGACAGACGAGCCCGCGACCGCGTCGGCGGCGACCGGGGTAAACCTTACTTCCACCTCGTCCTCCTCGCCCAGAACGCCACCGGGTACAAGAATCTAGTCAAGCTATCCTCCCTCGCCTACACGGAAGGCTTCTACGCCAAACCGCGCATGGATCGGGAGCTGCTCGCAAAGTACAACGAGGGCATCGTCGTCTCGTCCGCATGCATGGCGGGCGAGATCGCGCACCACCTCCTCTCCGACGAGTACGACCAGGCCCGAAGCGCAGCTTCATGGTATGCCGACGTCTTTCGCGACCGGTACTACCTCGAGGTCCAGGCCCACGCCTCCGAGAACCAGGACACGCTGAACCGTCGCGTCTTCCAGCTTTCCGAAGAGCTGAACATCCCGGTGCTGGCGACCAACGACGCCCACTTCCTCACCAAGGGCGACCACGACGCCCACGACGTCCTCCTCTGCATCGGGCTCGGCAAGGACTTCTCCGACACCAACCGGATGCACTACGACCAGGGCCTCTACTTCAAGAGCGCCCCCGAGATGGCGGAAGCGTTCCCCGGTCGGAAGGATGTGCTCGAGAATACCCTCCGCATCGCGGATGAATCCGCGATCACGTTCTCGAAGCAGTACCGGGTCCCGTCCTTCCCCCTCCCCTCAGGGGTCGAGACGGAAAACGAGCTCCTGGTGCGGCTGGCCGAGGAAGGCGCAGTCGAGCGCTACGGCACCCCCCTGCCCGCCAATGTGCGCGAGCGGCTCGACTACGAGCTTGGAGTCATCACCAGCACGGGCTACGCGGGCTATTTCCTCATCGTCGCGGATTTCATCAAGGCCGCGCGTGAGAAGGGAATTCCAGTCGGCCCGGGCCGCGGCTCGGCCGCCGGCTCGCTCGTCGCCTACTCGCTCCGCATCACCGATGTCTGCCCGCTCCGGTTTGACCTGCTCTTCGAGCGCTTCCTGAATCCCGAGCGGGTGTCGATGCCCGACATCGACGTCGACTTCTGCTTCGAGCGCCGCGGCGAGGTCATCGAATACGTCCGCCAGAAGTACGGTCGCGATTCAGTCGGGCAGATCATCACGTTCGGAACGCTGAAATCACGGGCAGCCATCAAGGACGTAGGCAGAACTCTGGGCTTCACTCCGTCCGAGACGGACTACCTCGCCAAGCTGGTCCCCAATCACCCGAACTTCTCGCTCACCGTCAAGGAAGCGATCGACCGCATCCCCGAGATCAAAGAGTTCTACGCGACGCGTAAGGACGACTCGCGCGAAGTCCGCGATCGAAAGGAGCGCTACCGCCAGCTCCTCGACTACGCGATGAAGCTCGAGGGATTGTCGCGCCACGCTGGTGTGCACGCGGCTGGAGTCGTGATCGCGCCGGGTCCACTCAACGAATACGTCCCGGTTTGTACACAGGCATCCAGAGGATCGGGCAGCGAGCGCGAAGAATCCATCGTCGTCACGCAGTACGACATGAACGCCCTCGAGAAGGCGGGCATGCTCAAAATGGATTTCCTCGGCCTGACCACCCTCACTGTCATCGCCGACTCGATTCACGGGATCCGCGAGCGGACGGGCTCGGCGCCGGATCTCGACTCGCTGCCACTCGACGATGTCGAAACCTACCGCATGCTGCGCGCTGGAAAGACCGCCGGCGTGTTCCAGTTCGAGTCCCCGCTCGCGACCGACATGCTGAAGAGCATCCGCGCCGACCGATTCGACGATCTCGTCGCGTCGAACGCCCTGATGCGCCCTGGTCCGCTCGACGCCGGGATGCACAAGGTGTACATGCGCCGGAAGCGCGGTGAGGAGCCGGTGTCGTACATCCTCCCCGAGCTCAAGCCCATCCTCGAGAGCACCTACGGGGTCATCACCTATCAGGAGCAGGTGATGCGCATCGCGCAGACGCTGGCGGGAATCTCGCTTGCCGAAGCGGACGTGCTGCGCAAAGCCGTCGGTAAGAAGGACGCCGAGCTGATTCGGGAGGAGCTGGGAAAGTTCATCGAGAAGTCGGTCGTGCGCGGCTACGATCCCGGTATCATCCAGGAGATCGCCAGCCAGATCGAGACCTTCGGCCGCTATGGATTCAACAAGTCGCACTCCGTCGCCTACTCGATCATCTCGTATCACACCGCCTGGCTCAAGACGCATTTTCCCGCTGATTTCATGGCGGCGCTCCTGTCATCGCAGATCGGCGATACGGACAACGTCGTCAAGTACATCAACGAGGCGCGGCAGCTGCACGTCCCCGGCGCCGGCGAG
>JANMMF010000312.1:0-3080 GCA_031372985.1 Gemmatimonadota bacterium | reverse complement strand
CTGGTGCGCGCCCCGGTGGGAGATTCGCTCCGGCGGATCGCGGCGTCGGCGTACGGTCAGGCATTCCTCTCGGTAGTAGCTTTGTGC
Organism: Gemmatimonadota bacterium; assembly: GCA_031372985.1. Lineage (GTDB taxonomy): Bacteria > Gemmatimonadota > Gemmatimonadetes > Gemmatimonadales > Gemmatimonadaceae > UBA4720. Next base: position 2,993 of record JANMMF010000312.1, on the reverse strand, counting down.
TGGATGAGCGCGAAGCTATGAGCACCACGGGACGGGGTCAATCAGCCTTAACGGATGGGGGGCTGGAGCGTCTACCGGATGAGGCTCCATGATCCCAAGCCCCGAAGAAAGGCTCGAAGAGACCGATATGGAGCTGATCGACCGCTGGAAGGCCGGTGACAGCCGGGCTGCCACGCGGTTGGTGGGCCGCCATTCCCAGGCGCTGGCGCGGTTTGCCGCGAGCGCGGGGGAGAGGGATGGGATCGACGAGCTGGTGCAGGACACGTTCGTGAGGGCGTTCGCGTCGCTCGATTCGTTTCGGGGGGCGAGCACGCTCAGAACCTGGCTCTTCACGATCGAGCGGAGACTGATGCTCGACCGACGAAGGGCGGAACACCGGAGCCGGGAGACGGTGCCGGTGGAAGAGTCGGATCACGTGAGTGAGTACGGCGCCCTCGATTCGCTGATCGCGGAAGAGGCGCAGGAAAGGGTGAGGAAATCGCTGGACGCGCTCTCTCCGACGCAGCGGGAAGTCTTCACGCTGAGGGTGCAGCAGGGTTTGTCATATAAAGAGATCGCCGACGTAGTGGGCACCACCGAAGGCGCGGCCCGGGTTCATTACCACAACGCGATCCAGACGGTAAAGGAGTTTTTGAAAGATGAATGAGTGCATCGAGAACGAGATCAAGGAGATGCTTCCGGATCTGTTGCATCGCACCCTCACCGCGGACGCGAGCGCGCGCGTTGATGCTCATCTCGCGTCCTGCGAGGAGTGCAGGGAGGAGCTGGAGGTTCTCCAGACCGTCAAGAGCGCCGCGGTTTTCGCTCCGGTGATCGACGTCGATCATGTAGTTCGACAGATCCCACCATATCGGACTATTGTCCCTGTCGTCGAGCGTCCGGCGGCGACGCGTGTCGTGTCATGGCTCCTCGCGGCAACCATGGCTATCGCAGTCGTTGGCGGTGGATCGCTGGTCTTGACACGGCGTCAAGTCCCGACTGCTCCGCGTCCAGTGGTGACGACCAAGACTCCGCTGCCTGGGCCATCGCAGCCGACCGCCGAGCCGTCTGGAACGCTGAAGTCCGTTTCGCCAACGGAGACTGTCGTCGCGATCGCGCCGCAGGCGCACACGCCCGCGCTGGCGCTCGCCGCCGATGTCGGTGGCTTGAGCGATGGTAATCTGGAGCAGCTTATGAGCGAGATGGCCAGCTTCGACGCGCTTCCCGCCACCGAAGGGGATCCGGTGATCTTTGTGGACAGCAGCTACAATCTTGATGAGGATTCGAGATGATGAAGCGAATGCTGCGACTCACGATGCTCGCGCTGGTCGCGCTGCCCGTGGCTCTCCATGGGCAAGCGGTGACGGCTGCGCCAAAGGGGAACAGGGCCGCTCTCGAGCAGCAGTTCCGAGAGCGCACAGCCAAGCTTATTCAACAGAGGTTGGGGCTGACCGACGCGCAGCTCGACAGGCTCGAAAAAACAAATGCGCGATTTGCCCCGCAGCTTCGCCAACTGGGCGTGCAGGAGCGCGAGATGCGCCAACAGCTCAGGCAGGAGATGATGGCTGGAAACTCCGCCAACCAGCAGCACGTGAGCGATCTGCTGGACGGAGCGGTGCGCGTCCAGAAACAGCGAATCGCGATAGTCGAAGTGGAGCAGAAGGAGCTTGCCACGTTTCTGACTCCGGTCCAACGTGCGCGCTACATAGCGCTGCAGGCGCAGTTCAGGAAGCGCGCAGAGGAACTTTCGGGACAGGGTGCTCGGCCGAATCAGGGGCAGCGCGGTAGGGCGCCATTTGGCAGACGGCCCTAGCGAGTAATCACCGAAAATCCGCCGCGACAACCGCGGTTCAAAGCAGTAGATTCTTCTCCCCGCATCAATCGGCCGCGCTTTGGTAGCAGCGGTGTCGGTCGGCTAGATTGCCTGCGTGCCCGGGTGGCGGAATCGGTAGACGCAAGGGACTCAAAATCCCTCGGCCTATGGCCTTACGAGTTCGAGTCTCGTCCCGGGTATTGTGAGTGCGGGAACCCCTGGAGGGCAAATGCTCTTCGCTACTACAACAAATTACGGCAGCGGGAGGTCTGATCCCGCTGCCGTTTTCGCCCCCCGTGCAGCCCGAAGAGTTACGGCGTTACTAATACTCTAGTAGCCTAGAGCTTCTGCGCACGAAAGTTCAGATCGCCTGAGTAATTCGTGATCGTTAATTGAACCGACCACATCCCGGCTTGACCGACTATCGTGGGTTCGTTGAGGCTGGGGCTGAGGGCCTTGCTGTAGACCGTCGCCCCGGTACCGTCCTTGATCACCAGGAGCGTCGTACCGGCCGACGTAACGGTCGAATGGTTGATTGTCGCCCGCGTTCCCGAGTTGGTCCACGCGTAGTTGACCGTTGTGGTCACGTTTGCGACGTTCGTGGCTTGGAGCTGGAAGTTGTCCGCAGCGTTGCTGATCTGTGGCTGAAACGGTCCCAGTGGGTCGCTGCCACAAGCGGAGAGCGTGCCGAAAGCGAGCAGTAATGCCGCAAGCTGGATCCGCCGCGGCGTACGAGGAGCGCGAAACATGATGACCTCTATGATGAGAAGGGCGCGAGCTGAAACTCGATGTGCTCAGTCGAAGACTCGCTAGGATGACGAGCCCCTAAATGCGCTGGTAACCGCGCATTTAACGGTCCCGAAATCATTTGTCTTGCGCCTGCCGGCAATGGCCTCTCAGCATCGTGTCAGGTATTCCCTCACGGTTCGCTGGGAGCGAGCGACGGTCGGCGGCGCGCACGAAGTCTCGCGACCGCCTTCCTTGTGAGGCCGCGCATCCGGGCAGGCAGCTCGTCGAAGTAGGTGTAGAACACAGGCGTGACGTAAAGCGTCACGAGCTGCGAGAACGCCAGTCCCCCAACAACCGCTACTCCGAGTGGTCGACGTGATTCGGCACCGGCGCCCTGACCGATCGCTATCGGCAGCGTCGCCATCAGTGCCGCCATCGTCGTCATCATGATTGGCCGGAAACGTACGCTCGC
>JANMMF010000327.1:0-3662 GCA_031372985.1 Gemmatimonadota bacterium | reverse complement strand
TGGGGTCCGGACCGTTGCATGGCCGCGGCGGACTGCTTCTCCTTGACGCTCAGGGCGAAGATGCGATTCAGCTCGATGAGCTGCGCGTCGAGCGCGTTTTTTTCCTTCACCAGCCGGCCAAGCTCCTTGTCCCAGGCGCCGCCGATCTCCTTCCACTGCTTGTCGGTGTACTCGCCGACCGCCGCGCGGAGCTCGGCTTCCTGGCGCGCTTCGCGCTGCTGGGTCTCCTGACGCGAAACGTCCTCGAGCTTGAGCGTCAAGGCATCGATGTTTTCGCGCAGCTCGCCGGCGCGCTCGGCCAGCTTCCCGGAGACCTCACGAAGTCGGGTCTGATAGTCCGCCTGAACTCGCTGATACACGGATTCGGAAGTGCTGGCGCGCTTTGCTTCGAGCGCCGCAAGCCACTCCTCGTATCTCTGGCGCTCCTTGAGCAGTCCATTGAGCGCGTCCAGCGAGACCGGCTCCTTCTCAGCCATCGTACTTCATCCCGAACGGCTCATTCTCAGGCATCCTACTTATCTCCTCGCTCGTTTCGTGCTCTCACGACCGTGGGCAGAATTCCCCGATCGATAGACGACTGACCCCGCTACAATAGTACAAGCCGCACGTCCAACGAGGGTCATTCCCGTGTAGGGACTGTTCCGTCCCTTCGACAGGAATTGCGAGGGGTCGACCTTCCAGCGCTCTGTGGGATTGAAGACGGTCACATCGGCTACTCCGCCGCGCTTGAGCGAACCGCCGGGCAAATTGAACAGACGCGCTGGTGCGCACGCCATGCGATCGACCAGCGCGGAAAAATCGAGCTCTCCCTTTTCGACCAGGTTGGTCACGACTACTGCGAGCGCCGTCTCCAGACCGATTATTCCATTCGGCGCGTCCGCGAACTCGCGCTCCTTTTCGTCGTAGTGGTGCGGGGCATGATCAGTCGCGATCAGATCTATCGTCCCATCCTTCACCGCTGCCACCAGCGCTTCCACATCTTTCGCCGTCCGGAGCGGGGGATTCATCTTCGCATTCGTCTCGTAACCGCGCACGCTTTCTTCCGTGAGCGAGAGATGGTGCGGGCACACCTCGGCGGTCACCCGAATGCCGCGCTCCTTTCCCCACCGTATGAGCTCGACGGATCCCTTCGTGCTCATGTGCGCGAGGTGAACGTGACCGCCTGTCAACCGGGCCAGCAGGATGTCGCGGATCACCATGATTTCCTCGGCTTCGGCGGGAATTCCCTTGAGGCCAAGCTGCGCGCTGACGATTCCCTCGTTCATCGATCCGCCGGCCGCCAGCGTTGGCTCCTCGCAATGGTCGATGACCGGGATCTTGAAGGTGCGCGCGTACTCGAGAGCCGTTCGCATCAGCTGCGCGCTCGCGACTGGCTTTCCGTCGTCGCTTACGGCGACGGCGCCGGCGCCGACCATCTCTCCGAATTCCGCCAGCGCCTTGCCTTCCTGGCCAACCGAGATCGCACCGATCGGATAGACGCGCGCGGCCGCGGCGCGCTGCGCTTGCCGGACAATGAATCCCACCGCCGCTTGATTGTCGGTGACGGGGTCCGTGTTCGGCATCGCGCACACGGCGGTGAATCCTCCGGCAGCTGCGGCGCGGGCGCCCGTGGCGATCGTCTCGACATCCTCGCGACCAGGCTCCCGCAGGTGGCAATGCACGTCGATGAACCCCGGGGAAACGATGAGCCCATCGCAGTCCATGATGTCGGCACCTTCGGGTCCCGCGATCGAGCCGCCCACGCCCGAGACCAGCCCGTCAACGATCAACAGATCCCCGATCTTGTTGAGTTTCTGGGACGGATCCACGAGCTTGCCACCCTTGAGTAGCAACGGCTTCATTCGCGTTCCTCTCGCCCGCGACCGCTGCCGCCCTTGGCCGCTTCGGCTAGCTCGGGCTTCCCGCCGGCGAGCAGATACAGCACCGCCATCCGAATCGCGACGCCATTCGTGACCTGATCGAGGATCACGCTGTGCGGCCCGTCGGCGACGTCCGAGTCGATCTCGACGCCACGATTCATCGGGCCAGGATGAAGGATCAGAATATCCCGCGGCGCACGATCGAGTCTCTCGCGCGAGATGCCGAAGACCCGGTTGTATTCTCTGGCCGATGGTATGTATCCGGCGGTCATTCGCTCGAACTGGAGACGGAGGACGTTGAGCGCCTCAGCCCATTCGATCGCCTCCTCCACCCGGTCGAAGATCCGGACACCCATCTCGTCGATCGCGTTCGGGAGGAGCGACCTGGGTCCGCACACCGCCACTTCGGCGCCGAGCTTCGTGAGACCCCAGATGTTCGATCTCGCGACCCGCGAGTGCAGAATGTCGCCGCAGATGCAGATGCGGCGGCCCTTCAGGTCGCCGAAACGATCCCGCAGCGTGAGGATATCGAGCAACCCCTGTGTAGGATGCTCGTGGGTCCCGTCGCCGGCGTTGATGACGTTCGACTCGATTCTGTTGGCGAGAAAATGCGCGGCGCCGGACGCCGAATGGCGGATCACCACCATGTCGATTCGCATCGCCTCGAGATTCCTGGCGGTGTCGACCAGGGTCTCTCCCTTCGACACGCTCGAGCCCGCGACGGAGACATTGACCGTGTCCGCCGAGAGTCTCTTCTCCGCGAACTCGAAGGAAATCCGGGTGCGGGTGGAGTTCTCGAAGAACAGATTGACGATCGTTGAGCCCCTCAGCGCCGGGACTTTCTTGATCGCTCTCTCGCTTATTTCCTTGAACGGCTCGGCGGTGTCGAGAATGAGGCGAATCTGGTCGCTCGACAGCGACTCGAGGTCGAGTAGATCCTTGCCGAGGGCCCTCGTCACGTAGCCGATTTGGGAACGATCACGACTTCGGTGCGCTCGTCGAGCTCGGCCACCATCACATCGACTCTTTCATCGGAGCCAACTTCAACCTTCTTTCCGACCACATCGGCGTGAATGGGAAGCTCCCGTCCGCCCCGATCGATCAGCACCGCGAGTGATATTTTGGCGGGCCGTCCGAAGTCCGCCAGCTCGTCGAGAGCCGCGCGCACGGTCCGGCCGGTGTACAGCACGTCGTCCACGATCACGATGTGCTTGCCCTCGAGGTCCCACGGCAGGTGCGTGGGGCCTACGACCGGCCGCGGTCCCACCGTCTGGAGGTCGTCCCGGTAGAGCGTAATGTCGAGGGAGCCCTGCGGCACAATGACACCTTCCCCGCCTTCGATCATCTTGACGAGCCGGTCGGCGAGCTGCACACCGCGGCGCTGAATTCCCACGATGATCAGATCATCCGTGCCGCGGTTGAGCTCGACGATCTCCACCGACATGCGCTTCAGGGTGCGCTCGACGGCCCGGGCGTCGAGGACCGTCGTTGTTTTAGTAGTCATCGGTGCACAAATATGGCGCGCAGCGGGGTTTAATTGAAGGCGCTATTGCTGTCTTCACGTCTCAGTCCTACGTTGGCTCGAGGCATTTTGCCGGCGGCCGACGCAACATCTACCATCGGTCGTTGGCGCCCTGCTCACTCTTACCCAGCGACGATACGCGGGAGGTGCTGATGGTTGACGCGAAATGGCTGCGACGCTGTATCGCAGCGACAGCGGTTCTATTCAGTGTCACGGCTGGTGGTCAATCGAGAGACATGCGAAGTGTCGCCAGAAACCTGGTGCAGGCCGGCATGGTGAAG
>JANMMF010000324.1:0-2158 GCA_031372985.1 Gemmatimonadota bacterium | reverse complement strand
GGGCAGGTGTACTGCTGCTTGAGACGCGTGCCGCACTTCTTGTGTAGCATGTTGAACGACACACTCGCCTTCGACTCGGACGACGAGTAGATGTTGACGGGGACGGACACGAGGCCGAACGAGATCGTGGCGGTGCCGATTGAGCGAGCTGGCATGAGCTGGGAGAAGAAAAGGTTCGGCGGCCCCGTTGCCTAAGGCTCTTCTGCGGGGTCACAAATATTTCTTGCGTGGAAAACTCTCTCTACCCTATTCTTACGTATGTCACCGAAGGATGCAACAGCGAACTCGGCGTCACCAGCAGACAACCTCGCCAGCTATCGGGCCAAGCGGTCTCCCGACCGAACGCCCGAGCCGTTCGGGCCAGTCGTGCCCGGTCCCGGAAATCTATTCGTCGTACACAAACACGCGGCGCGCAATCTCCACTTTGATCTTCGCCTCGAGATGGATGGCGTGCTACGCTCGTGGGCAGTTCCCAGGGGACCGACGTACGATCAGGCCGAGAAGCGACTGGCGGTCAAAGTCGAAGATCACCCGATCGAGTACGGCGACTTCGAGGGCGTGATACCGGCGGGGAACTACGGCGCGGGTGGAGTGATCGTCTGGGACCGCGGTGAGTGGGTGCCACTCGAGCCGTGGCGTGAGGGACTGGAAAAAGGGAAGCTGCTGTTCGAGCTCAAGGGCTACAAGCTCCACGGAAAATGGACGCTGGTGAAGATAAAGAAGAGCGAAAGAGACTGGCTGCTGATCAAGGAGCGCGACCAATGGCTAAGCTCGCCTGGCGATCCTGACAACTTCTCCGAGGAATCGGTGCTCTCCGGGCTCACCGTCGAAGAGATCAAGTCAGGTGAGGGCCCGGGCGCCGAGATCCTGAGGGCGCTCGAGCGGGAAGAAAATGCGGTGCGTGTGCGCGTCGATCCCAAAACAGTGGAGCCGATGCACTGTGAGACCGCGGACGAAGCTTTCACCCGCGACGACTGGCTGTTCGAGCTCAAGCTCGACGGCTATCGATTGATCGCAAGCAAGACGAATGGTGAAGCGCTGCTGCTCACACGGAACGGCAACGACTACACGGACGTCTTTCCCGAGATCGCTCGCGCCGTCAAGGCGCTGCCATTCGATGAGTGCATCATCGACGGTGAGGTCGTGGTGTGCGATGCGAAGGGGCTGCCGAGTTTTTCGCGATTGCAGCAGCGCGGCCGACTATCGTCGCCGATGGAGATTCGGCGGGCGGCGGTGGAGCTGCCCGCGACGTTCTACGCTTTCGATCTCCTCGCTTTCGAAGACTTCGACGTGCGTCCCCTCCCGCTCCTGCGGCGCAAAGAGCTGCTCAAGGACGTAGTTCCCGCGCTCGGCGCGCTGCGATACCTCGATCACATCGAGCGCGAGGGCGAAGCATTTCTGGAGCAGGTGACCGCCATGGGCCTCGAGGGAATCGTGGCGAAGAAGTCCGATTCTCCCTACGGGAAGGGTCGCTCCGACAAGTGGCTCAAGATCAAGGCCGAGCGAACTGGTGATTTCGTGATCGTCGGATTCACGAAGCCCAAAGGGAGTCGGTCGCACCTCGGCGCGCTGCAGCTCGCTGACTGGGTGAATGGAACGCTGGTGTATGCGGGTCGGGTGGGAACAGGGTTCGACGATGCTCTTCTGACTGAGCTTCACGGGCTGCTCGACCCGATAGTGCGTGACGATCCGCTGTGCGCGGGGCCCGTGCACGGACCGGGGAGCGAACCGCTCAAGAGCGAGCAGATTCCCGAGACGAGCACGACGATCTGGACGGACGCTGTCCACGTGTGCGAGGTGCGCTACCGGGAGTTCACCCCGGATGGACTGCTCCGACATGCGACCTTCGCAAGACTCCGGAACGACAAGCGGCCGCACGAATGCGAGCGCCAGGGTTGGGGCTCGCAGGTCGACGGTGCGCCCTCGGAGCAAGTCGAGGCGGTAGACGCTGACGGCGGCGGCATCGCCGATGCAGCGCACGAACCACCGACGCCGCCCGCCAAAATACCGGTGCAGAAGAACATCGCTTTCACGAATGTGAAAAAGATCTACTGGCCGGCGGAGAAGTACACGAAGGGCGACCTCATCGATTACTACCGCGCGGTGTCGAAGTGGCTGTTGCCCTATCTCGCCAATCGACCGGTGGTCCTGACGCGAT
>JANMMF010000280.1:0-14014 GCA_031372985.1 Gemmatimonadota bacterium | reverse complement strand
GGCGGATCTCGAGGTAGTTGTAGATCTCTCCGTTGAAGACAGTCGTGTAGCGGCCATCGACCGATGTCATGGGCTGGTGGCCTTCGCAGGACAGGTCGATGATGGAGAGTCGCCTGTGCCCAAACGCGACGCCGCTGTCCGGCAAAGCCCAGGTGCCAACGTCGTCAGGCCCCCGATGGCGAATTGCCGACGTCATGTTCGGCAAGGCGTCGAACACGTCCTGACCCGATGCACTCGGATCCCAGATGCCGCAGATGCCACACACTAGCGCGGGCCCTCGGAGGTTTTGATCACCTGTAACAATAATCCCGAGTGAGGGTTAGAGGCGGTATCAAACGAGGCTCCGGAGTGCGGAAGCCGTCGCTGTAATCATGCGCTCGCGGCTGAAGTTCTTCGACACTTGCTCGCGCGGATCACTCAAGGATCTGCGATTCCCATCGATGAGATCCAGAATCGCCCGGGCCATTTCGCTCGGATCGGCGGGAGGCACCACTGTGCCCGCCGTTCCTACGATTCGTGCCGAATCGCCGACATCTGTAACCACGCATTTGACGCCGGAAGCCATAGCCTCGCCGATAACGTTGCTGAATCCTTCGCCCACTGACGCCGAGACAAGCACATCCAGCGCGGAGTACGCAGCCGGCATATCATCGCGGACGCCGAGCCAGTGGACACGGTCGCTCCATCCGGCTGCGATCGCCTCCATCTCGCGCCGATAGGCCGGCGCACCGTCGCCGATGCAAACGAAGTGAGCATTGCTCCCCGCGGCCACGATTCCGGCCGCCGCGAGGAATGTCACGTGGCCCTTCATCGGCTCGAGGCGCCCGACAATCCCCACCACCGGCGCATCCGCGGGAATTCCCCACTCCTTCCGTATCCTGAGCTTCGCCACGGGATCGGGCCGGAAGCGCGCGCTGTCAATTCCGTTGGGAATTACGATCATCTTCGACGCGTGGTATCCAGCTTTTTCGTGGTACTCACGTCCTGCCCACGAGTTGATGATCATCAAGTCCGGAAAGCGCGAAAGAATGCGCCCCGTCGCAAATAGAAATCGGTCGGACGCGTCGTAGTGCCGGAAGTCGACGAACGACGACCGTATGCCCCAAACGACTTTCGCGCGCACCGTGCGCCCGGCCGCAAGCGCCAGCTGGTTTCCGAAAGGCATGTATCCATGCACGATGGCCGGCCTGCGTCGTTTCACCTCTTTCAGGAGCCTGGTCCCGAACCCAACTACGTCGCTCTTGCCGCCCTTACCGAGCATCACGTAGTCGAATCGCTTCCGTGTTTGCAGCTCGGTCTCGAGCGGGCCTCCCGGGTACATCGCCATCACGGTCACCCCGAATCCCATCTCCTCGAGCCCCGTCGCCACGTGGACAAGCTGGGCCTCGGCACCACCAACTCCGAGAGATCGAATCAGGAATACGATGCGGGGCGAGAGACTATCCGGGCTCATCGGTCGCCGCGTTTCGCGACACAAAGACAAACTCGTTGCATCCGTGGCGTTTGCCGCAAAGCGAAACGCGGCTCAGCTCGAAGCCACGTGCCTCGAAATACTGCCGGACCTGAGCGGGAGTCGCTACCTCGAACGGCCAGCCTCCGAGCCAGTCCTTCATGTCGTACCACAGATTCATCCCTCGCTCGCTCTGCGGCCGCCCCGAGAGGAACCGAGCGGTCGACCTCAGGCCGACGAGATAGGGCCAATGAAGGGCAATGACCCCCGTGCGGGCCATCGGGCCGCGACCGTAGAGACGCTTGACCGAGTGCCAATATCGCGAGATCCAACCCTGATCGTTGTACAGCGCGATGAAGACCGCGCCACTGGGCGCTACCAGGCGGAGCGTGTTTTTTATCGCGGACCACATGTCACCCGTGTGGTGCAGTACTCCCCACGCGTAGACGACGTCGAACTGTCCGAGCGACGTCACGTAGCCGGCGTCGAGAATCGAGCCCTGCTCTACTATCCACTGCGAATCGTCCGGGAAGTATTTGCTGCGCAGGGCCGCGGTGCAATCCACCGATACGGTATCAAAATCGAAGCTGTGCACGGACGCGCCGAGGTTTCTCGCCGCGAGGCTGAACAGACCGCTGCCGGAGCCAACGTCCACGACGCGCTTCCCGGCGAGCGAATCGACTCCAAGCATTGAGCGAAGAGACTGTATCGCGGCGTTGACGCGCTGCTCATCGATGTGCGGAAGAAACCCCGCCCAGTTGTCTCCAAACCCGAATCTGCGCTGATCAGGGCCTTCCTCGATTGTGGACTGCGCGCTCTCTGACTTCATGTTGACCGCTTCAGGTTTCTGCAAGGAATTCCTAAATGTAGGGACGCTCCCAATACTCGCCCAAACGGAACGGGTGTTCGGCTAGTGGATCTCGAACGTGCCGGCTCGAAACTCCGCGCTTCGCAGGGACGCCTTATCAACCCTCCGAACACATTCGGCAAACTGAGCGATGCGAGTCTCAAGGGAATGCAGTCGTTCGACCAGCTTTTGACCCTCCATCGCAATCCGCGCGGCTTCAATCGGGTGATCGTGCAGCCATTTTGCATGTTTTCCAGCGTCCTCCGGAGCTGTCGCCAGCACGTTGATCCCATCCGCAAACCCGTAATCCGCGAACCCCACGCATGGGTATGCAATGACGGGTATCTGCAGGGCGGGAATCTCGAAGAATTTTCGCGTCGCGAAGGCGACGCCGCTTCCGCATACAAACACGGTTCCACACTTCTCAACCAACCGACGCTGAGACACTTGGTACATTCGAACTGATGCCAGACTCGCTGGCTCTGGCGGCGCGACTTTGCCGACCACGACAGACAACCCTGCGACTAATCGGCCCACGAGTCTGGCCGGTGCGCACGATAGGCCTTCTCTCTTGATGGCGCTCGTGGCAACTGTCCTCGTAGCGTACGACGTGCCGGGAACGCAGGCATCCCAGAAATTGTGACCCGATGAATTTGCAAATTCATCGGGGGATATGGAAAAGGGCAACTCGATTCTGACGGGCGCGATCTCGCGAATGAGACTCCAGGTCCCCAAAGGATCATGTTGCGGCGTCATCCAGCGATCGCGGTACTGCGTCGGAACTTCGGCCATGGTCACTGGGCGTTTTTCGAACATCCACGAGATCGCATCGATCTTCCCCCGCATTTTCTCTATCAGCGCCGGGAGGCGCAGGTCGTGAAGATCGAAATTGCTCATGAAGACCCGCCGCGCATCGGAGCTCCACAATCGATCCGAAATCTCGGCAAAGAAGGAAACGGGATGGCTCCCGCGGATACGGTAAATGGAGAAGTCGCTGGGCTTTGCCCAAGTCGCCGCATTCTCGATGGATTGATCGATGGCGATCGTCGACGATTCCCGGGCCAGACGCGTGACTTCGTCCGGAGTTCGCTCCGACACATTCACCGCGCGCAACCCTTCGGGAGGATTGTCCTGAAGCCCTTTCAGGAAGAGCGGGACCCCCGGATTGATAAATGCGAACCGGGCGTAGAATATCGTGATCAATTACGATCCAACCGCGAGCCGCTCCATCTCGGCGAAATCCTCGCTTTCGCGCACGAGATCGTCGTAGGCCCCTTCCGCATCGATTCGGCCATCCTTCATCAGAATCAGCCGATCGCAATTGCGCACCGTGCTCAGCCTGTGCGCCACAATAATTATCGTCAGCCCTACCGCCGACCGAAGAAGCTCATCGTTGATGTCGCGCTCTGTAACGGAGTCGAGGGCGCTCGTCGCCTCGTCGAGAATAAGCACGCTCGGCGACGAATAGAGTGCGCGCGCAATCGCGACACGCTGCCTTTCGCCGCCGGAGAGCCGGGCGCCATTTTCGCCCACATCCGTATGGAGCCCGTCGGGAAGTCGCGCAACCAGCGCCGTGAGACACGCACGCTCCACCGCCTCAATCACGGTAGAATCGTTGATGAGAGCTTTCGGAACACCAAACGCGATATTCTCCCGAAGCGTCGCATCGGCCAGAAAGACCTGTTGCGGGACGTAACCAATGGCTCGCTGCCAGCGCGGGCGCAGCGTCTGTGTCAGCTCCTGGGCATCGATTTCGATAGCGCCCTCCGTTGGTGCAAGCAACCCCAGTATGAGGTCCATTACTGTGGTCTTTCCGGCACCGGAGCTGCCGACAAACGCAATGTGGCTTCCCGCCTTGATCGACACGGACAAGTTGTCGATGGCAAGACGATTCGATCCCGGATATTTATAGCTCACCCCTACAAGCCCGATTTCATTCCGCAGGCGAAGGGGCTCGACGGCTTCAGCCGGCGGTTGAACGCCGGGACCCGGGGCTCCGCTCCAATCGCGCAGCGCGGCCGTGATGACGTTGAGCGACTGAAGGTTGTAGCGAATCGTTACGACGTGGGTGAAAATCTGGCGTGCGGCCGGAAGTATCCTGTACGCTGCCACGCCGAAGAGAGTGACAAGGGGCAGGAGCGCCCTGATGTCCTGACCACGCGCTGAGTAGTAGAGCAGGACGCAAATGCCTCCGCCGAACAGCACCAGCTCGATGATAAGTGGCGGGGTGACCGCCGCGGTCTGGTACAGCGTATTCGACCGCGCGTAAGCAATACCGTGGCGCTCAAACTCATCGAGAAACAGGCGCTCCGATCCTGTGGTCTTGACCGCCTTGACGCCGGCCAGTGCCTGGTGCGTTGTCCGATTCAGCTCCGCCAGTTTTACTTCACGGACGAGGCCCCACGCCGTCAACTTTCGGTGCAGGCTCATGTAAAGGAGCGCGATCATGCCGCCGATAATCACGACCGTGATCGCGGCGGTCGCCGGCGATGCCCAGGCGAGAAGACCGACGATGGTTACCGTGATCATCGCCTGCGTCACGAGCTGAAGCGACGGAATGAGCACACCGCCCGTGAACAACAGCACTTCTGTCGTGACGTTCTTCAACAGAATCGCTGTGTTCTGCTGAAGGAAGAAGGAATAGTCGTGCGCGAGAAGCCGCTGCAGCATCCTCTTTCCGAGTGACATCTGAACGCGATAGCTGAACTTGAACTGTCGGTAGCTGGTCGCGGCGCTCAGGATTGTCTTGAGCACGAACAGCAGGAGCAGCGCGAAGCCAAATACCCAGATGAACGCGCCCACGCTGCTGACGCCTGTCAATCCATAAAGAGTGCGGATGCCCGGGCTGTTCACCGCCTCTTCGGGGCGCGTCAACAGCGACACCAGGGGTGGTATCCCGCCGATGGTGAGCAGCTCCAGCAAGGCGACCGCGCTCATTTGGGCGACCAGCCACGGGAGCTGCCGCGAATCGTCTCCGACAGCGAAGAGGAGCCGCCGAACAAATTTCATCGCCCTGCCCGTTTGTTCAGCCGGCGGACGTACTTCATTGCCCGGCCCGTTTGTTCATGCGCGCGACCACGGTGATCCCGGCATCCTGAACGTCCATTCGCTCGATCTCGAGATTCGCCTCTTTGCACCACACAGAGACTTCTTCAGGAGTCTGGCGGTGGCAATTGAGCGGCCGGAACCAGTCGAAGTTGATGTGGTTCATCTCGTCGAGCGTGAACTCGGGGCGGTAGTAGATCTTGCAGACATTCCAGTGGAAGAATCTCTGCAGGTCGAGACGGCCGGCCTTGATACCCAGGTACGGAATGTCCTCGGGCACAGTGATCTCCACGCCGAGCTCGCCGAGCGCGATTCCGAGCCTGGTGAGTGATTCCAGCGACTTCCATGCGTCCTCGTCGCTCAGCGGTCGCAGGGCTTCGCGAACCGCGTCGTCCGTGAATTCGCGGACGAGTGCCTTCTTCGCGTAGACGTAGAAGAGAAAGCGGCCGCCTTCCCGCAGCTTGGGAGCGAGCGTCTTGAGTGCGCGCTCCGTGCTGTCAGTGTGGTGGAGCACTCCCTCGCTGAAGATCATGTCGAGCGATCCATCCTCGAACGGAAGATCCAGCAGATCGTGCTTCATGAACGTGCCCGGGTATCCCGCTTCCATGAACCGCTCGCGCGCCACATCCGCGGCATCCGAGATGTCGGCACCGATGTAGTCGTGATCGCGCAGGTGGTCGGCGAAAAGCAGCATCGCGCTGAAACCGGCGCCGCACCCGGCGTCCAGGATTTTCTTGCGCCCGCCAGAAAGCCACTCGTCCACCTTCGCTGGGTCTCCGCCACAATAGCGCTCGAACAGCCAGTCACGAGCGGTGTTGCGCATTGCTTCCGACTCGTACGTCTCGCGCTTTGCCCACTTGAAGCCGAACGTGGATCGCGTTTGGCGCTGCGCTTCCGAGTTCACCTACGCGTCCTCATCGTACACGAGGTCGACCTTCTTGCCGCTCACGTGCACCTTCCCAACGACACGGCAAGTCGTGCCGTACGCTATGGAGAAATCGGGCAGGTCCTTGTTCACGACTGAATTCGCGCCGACCAGGCAGTGTTCTCCAATTCGCACGCCTTTGCCCACTATCGTCATCGGCCCGATGTACGTGCTGCTCCCGATGCTCACCGGAGCGCGCTCGTATTCGGCCATTCCGCCCGAGAGCGCCCATTTGACGGAATCGTGCGTGTAGATCTGCACCCCCGCCGAAATCGAGCAGTAGCTCCCGATCGTGAGTCCGCCCCCCGACCCGTCGAGCACGGTCGATGGTCCGATCCATGTCTTCACTCCCACTCTTACATCGCCGATAACGACCGCGCTGTCGTAGATGCTCGCTCCGTCGCCAAAGCCGAGAAACTTCGCCCGCTCCCAGCGATCCACGATTCCGTCGCCAAAGGGCAGCGATCGGTTCCACTTTTCCAGGAGCTCACGCTGGCGCTCCCAGTGGAGCTGCGCCAGCTCGGATCGGAGCTCCGCTAGGCTCCTGTCGGTCACAGGACCGGGTTCGACGCGATCAGCGACGATGGCCGCGTGTATCGACTCTCGAATTCCGTCGCGAGCTCGCCGGCGACCTGCTCCGACTCGTCTTCGGTCATGCCGGCGAAAAGCGGCAGCGTGAGCGAGAGTCGCTCGGCCATGTACGCGTTGGGATAGTCGGCAGGCTTGATCCCGTACTTCTCGGCGTAGTAATGCAGATGCGGCGGCGCGTGAGTGCCCTGCCTCGTGATGATCCCCTTCGTCTCGAGCGATGCCATGATCGCGTTTCTGAGATCGAATAGCCGCTCGCACACGGCGAGGTCCGGCTCTTCGGGGCGAAACAGGCAGACGTACGACTGGTAGCCGTGGACGTAGTCCTTGTGGCGATAGGGCAGCTCCAGCCACTCGAGGTCGCGCAGCAGCTCGTCGTAGCGGACTGCACCTTCGCGGCGCGACGCCATGATCCGCGCCGACTTCCGCATCTGCGACACTCCGAGCGCTCCCTGAATGTCGGTCATCCGGAAGTTGTAGCCGAGGTGATGATACTCGGCCAGTAGGAAAGAGTACTTCTGGTGATGACGCTCGAGATCCGACCGGCTGGCGCCATGATCCCGGAGGGTGCGCGCGAGCGCGGCGAGCTCGTCGCTCTGCGTCGTGATCATTCCACCTTCTCCGGTCGTGATCGCCTTGCGGGGATGGAATGAAAATGCGCCGAGCTCGCCGAACGTGCCCGTGTGCTGTCCGCGGTACCAGCTGTCAAAGCTGCACGCGGCGTCCTCGATCACGCGGAGGTTGTATTTGGCGGCGATCTCCATGATCGGCGCCATGTCGGCGGAAAGGCCGAACAGGTGGACGGGAATGATCGCGCGGGTGCGGGGAGTGATGTGTCGCTCGATCTGGTCGACGTCGATGTTGAACGTGCGAAGGTCGACGTCGACGAATACCGGGCGCGCACCCATGTACTCGACGCAGTTGGGTGTGGCGATCCACGTAAAGGCGGGCACGAGCACCTCGTCACCCGGCTTGATCCCGAGGGCCGCCGTCGCAATGTGGAGCGCCGTCGTACACGACGATGTCGCCACGGCGTGCCGGGATTTTGCCATTTCGGCGAATCGATCCTCGAACTCCTTTACGAACTTGCCCTGCACCACCCAGCCGGACTTCAGCGGCTCCTGAATGATCTCGAAGTCGGACTCGTCAAAAACGGCCTTCGTAATTGGGATCATCAACCAGACCTTATGCGGACTGTTCGGGAGACTGCCCATCCAGAAAGATCTTGCACCACCACTCGAAGCAGAGGAGTGACCAGATCAGCAGACGGTGGTTCTGCGCGCCCGAGAAGTGCTCCTGCAGCAGGCTCTTCGCCGTCTCGGGCTGGATGTAGTCGTAGATTCGTGCGCGCTTGTCGAAGAGAGCGTCCTTAATATAGTCGATGCTCTCACCCTTGAACCAACTCGCGTCGGGCGCCGAGAAGCCCTGTTTCGCGCCGTTGGCGTAGTCCTCGGGGACGTAGCTGCGGAGCACCTTCCGGAGGAGCAGCTTCCCGTCCCCGGTCTCGTTGAAGTAGCGAAGCGTCTTCGGCCCCGGCTCGTTCTCATTGAGCCGGACGACTTCGTTGAGATTCCGCAGCTTGTACTTGACCGGAACGCGCAGGGCGAAGTCTACGAGGTCGTTGTCGAGGAATGGTACCCGGGTTTCGAGGCTGTGCGCCATGCTGAGCTTGTCCTCCACCACGAGGAGGCCGTGCAGGAACGTCTTGATCTCGAAGTAGAGCGACCGGTTGACGTAGTCAGCCGGAGTGCTCGCGGCCTGATAGTGGCCGTTCATCACCGAGCGGAAGATGTCCTTGGTGTCGCGCGCCAGAATCTGAGCGTGAAGGTTTTCCTGAAAGAAGCGCGGCTTCAGGTTGTCGGGAATGAGTCGCTGCCAGTAGTTGTAATACTTGTCGAGGTGGTGTTCGGGCGTGTCGTTGACGACTGCCCGATAGTATCTCCACGGATAGCCGGCGAAGAGCTCGTCGCCTCCCGCTCCGGACAGCACGACCTTCACGAACCGCGACGCGAGACGGGATACGTAGTAGTTGGGGTAGCTCTGACCGACGCGGAGATCCTCGAGATGCCAGATGAGCTTGGGCATGACTCGCTCCATGTCCCCTGCCTTGAGAACCACCTCGTAGTGCTCGGTCTTGTACTTGTTCGAGAGAAACTCGGCCTTGCCGCGCTCGTCGAACCCCGCCTCGAGCCCCGATGCGGACGAGACATCGAATCCGCCGGTGAAGGTCTTGAGGTTTCGGAAGTTCTTGCCCGCGACGCACGTCACCGCTCCCGAATCCATCCCGCCGCTCAGGTATGAGCCGATCTCGACGTCGCTCACCAGCTGCCGGTTCACTGCCTGGTCGAACAGGCGGTGAAGCTCCTCCAGGTATTCCGCTTCCGAACCGGCATCGGAATCCGCGAACTCGAAATCCCAGTAGCGCTTCACGGCCAGGGAAGCCGGATCCCCGAGCGAGACTGAGAGGGTGTGCGCGGCTGGCAGCAGCTTGACTCCCTCGAACAGCGTCCGATCCGTGAAGATGTTTTGAAACGAGAAGTACTCGTTGAGGGCGGCCAGATCGACGCGCGCCGACATCCCGGGATGGCAAAGGAGGGATTTGACCTCCGAGCCGAAGAGCAGCGTTCCGTCGGCGAAGTGGTAGTAGAGGGGCTTTATGCCGTAGCGGTCACGGGCGATGAAGAGCCGGTGTCGGCGATGATCCCAGATCGCGAAGGCGAACATCCCGTTGAAGCGGCTGACGCAGTCGTCTCCCCAGGCGTGGTATGCGTTGAGCAGCACTTCCGTGTCGCCGGTTGACCGGAACTGGTACCCTTTCGCTGCCAGCTCGAGGCGCAGGTTCTGGAAGTTGTAGATCTCTCCGTTGTACACGAGAACCACAGAACCATCGTTCGACGCCATCGGCTGGTGATTGAACGCCGAGAGATCGAGAATGGCCAGCCGCCGGTGGCCGAACCCCACGAACGACGACGTCCAAACGCCTTCGCCATCTGGTCCGCGATGCTGCACCGCGTCCGTCATGCGCTTGAGCACACTGACGGAGACGGGCGCTCCATTGACGTTGAAGATTCCAGTGATTCCGCACATGGGACCGTCCGGCGGGCTGTCCCTCGCTAAGCGAAGAGCGCGCGCTCGGCCACTAGCTGCTTGTGTGAATCGCGCCACTCGATGAGCCGCTCAAGCCCGTCACGCAGCTCGATCGTCGTGCGGAAGCCGATCTCCTTCTCGGCCTTCCTGGTGCTGCCGATTCTGTTGGTGACGAACGTCTTCCCGGCGGGCTCGTACTGAATGGGGAGCGACGACCCGGTCACATCGAGAATCAGCTCGCACAGCTCCTTGAGCGAGGTTCTGGTGCCGCTGCCGACGTTGTAGAACGAGTCGCTCGCGCTGCTCTTGAGGGCGCAGACGTTGGCGCGGGCGCAATCGCTGACGTAGATGAAATCGTAGGCCTGTGAGCCGTCGCCATAGAGGATCGGTGGCAATCCCTGGTCAAGGCGATCGAGGATCTTCATGATCACCGCGATGTAGGTGCCCTTGTAGTCCTGCCGGGCGCCATAGACGTTCATGTAGCGGAGGCCGACGTACGGGAGGTTGTATCGGTCGTTGAAGGCCCGGCACATCGCCTCGCCGGCTATCTTCGTCGCCCCGTAGAACGTGCGATTGTTGAATGGGTGATTCTCGGTCATTGGGAGCTCGACGGCGTCTCCATAGACGGAAGCGGAAGACGAATAGACGAGACGCTCAATACCCTTCTGCTGACAGGCCTCGAGAACGTTGAACGTCCCACGGATGTTGACATCGAACGCCACGCGCGGGTAGTCATAGCATTGGAGCAGCCAGAGAGCCGCCAGGTGGATGACCTGGTCGGACTCGGCTATCGCTGAGGCCAGGATGTCGGTGTGGAGGATGTCGCCTCCAACCTCGAATATGCGCACACGCGGGTCGTTGAGCGCGTCATCGAGGTTGCCGCGAGCACCGCGGGCGAAGTTGTCGTACACGATTACCTGCTTCACATCCTCCTTGAGCAGCTCGTCGACGACGTGTGATCCGATGAATCCAGCGCCGCCGATGACCAGGATGTTCTTGCCGCGAATATCAGCCATTGAATCCGTCCCCTGGACGGCAGAAATGTGAAAAGTTGCGCTTTGCAGCCCGAGCGCGAATCGACCCTGGTGGAACCCGTGAACCTAGGGCTCAGGAACATGGGAGTCAACGCGTGGGGTAGCGCAAACCGTGCCGCTCGGACCGGGTAGTCTGTCGGCGGCGCGTGCAATCCCGCTGTCGTGGCCCGAGTGATGCTTACTAGTTCTTCCGACCTCGGACTACTAGCTTTGGACCCCGGTTATCTCGCACACATCCTGCCGTTGAGCGCCATCGAAACCTACAACGTCCGCTTGGACCAACCGTAAGCCCGCAAGTGACAGAACAACCGAAAACGTTACTCCCCAAGCGGATTAGAAACCGGCATCTCTTCCTCGTAGATGCGGCCTCACTTGTGGCTGCGCCGGTCATCGCGTTCGCCGTCCGGTTCGAGGACTTCGGCTGGATCGGCCAGAACCTCCGGCTGGTCCTCCCCTACGTCCTGATCGCCGGCCTTGTTCGACTCGCGGTTCTGTACAATTTCGGGATGTACCGGCGGCTTTGGAGACACGCGAGCATCGGTGAGCTGAAGCAGATTCTGGTCGCGGGCGTCGCCGCGGCCTTTTTTTCCGCGCTGATCGGGCTTTGGCTTCTCCCCGTATCTCAGATCACCCCGAATCGGGTCCCATTCTCCGTCGTATTTATCGACGCCCTTCTTACAACCGCGGCGATAGCGTTACCCCGACTCCTGGCGAGGACGATGCGGCCCAGGAGCCGCCGCCGCCGACTCGCTGGGGCACCGGCCCGCACGGCTCTCATCGTTGGCGCGGGCGATACCGCCAAGCTGGTGGCCAAAGAGCTGATCGCCAACCAGAATCTCGGGTTCGAGCCAATCGGCTTCGTGGACGACGATCGCACCAAGCACAATCACATGCTCCTCGGGCTGCCGATACTGGGGCCGCTCAGCGCGATAAAGAGCATTGTGGGGGAGCACGGCGTATCCGAGCTGATCATCGCGATGCCTTCGGCGCACGGCGATGTGGTGCGAAAGGTTGTGCGCGCCGGGCTCGATTGCGGAATTCCCACTCTCACCGTTCCAAGTCTGCCGGAGCTCATCTCCGCGAAAACGAACGGAACGAGGCTTCGCGAGGTTGAGATCCAGGATCTGCTGCGGCGAGAGCCGGTCGAGACCGACCTGGCGGCGGTGGCGGAGCTGGCTACGGGGGAAACGGTCCTGATAACCGGTGCGGGTGGCTCGATCGGCGCCGAGCTTTGCCGCCAGATTGCCCGGCTTGCTCCGGCTCGCATCGTTCTGCTCGGGCACGGCGAGAACTCCATCTTCGACATTCTTCACGAGCTCAAGTTTGATTTCCCGGACGTTGCGATCTTGCCAGTCATCGCAGATGTCCGCGACCGGAAGCGCATCGCCGCGACCTTTGCTTTGCACAAACCCCACGCGGTTTTTCACGCGGCGGCCCACAAGCACGTGCCGCTCATGGAAGAGAATGTCATTGAAGCGATAACGAATAACGTGTTCGGAACGCTGAACGTCGTGGACGCCGCACTGGAAGCTGGGTGCGAGCATTTCGTGTTCATCTCGACGGACAAGGCGGTCCGGCCCACAAGCGTTATGGGTGCCACGAAGAGAATCGCGGAGCTGATCGTCCAGCGCGCAGCCATGAAGCACGATCGGAATTTTGTTTCCGTCCGGTTTGGAAACGTGCTGGGGAGCAGAGGAAGTGTCGTTCCAACCTTTCTTCGCCAGATTCGCGCGGGCGGCCCCGTGACTGTTACGCATCCGGAGATGCAGCGCTACTTCATGACCATTCCTGAGGCAGTGCAGCTCGTGCTCCAGGCGGGCGCGCTCGGACGCGGTGGTGAGGTCTTTCTGCTCGACATGGGTGAGCCGATCAGAATAGTGGATATCGCAACGGATCTGATCCGACTTTCGGGTCTGGCCGTGGGGACAGACATTGAGATCAAGTTCACTGGTATGCGTCCCGGCGAAAAGCTATACGAAGAGATGTTCTTCAGCGCAGAGAACGTCCTCACCACGGATCACCCGAAGGTGCTTCGCGCGCGAAACGGGATCCTGCCCGACGGTGTAATGCGCCGCATTGAGAGTCTGGTGGACGCCGCTGGGGCGGAGCATCCGGATGAGGAGTTAAGGCAGCTGCTTCGCAATCTCGTTCCGGACTTCCATCCGCATCCCACGCCGCCTATGGCGCCGGCCGAGGGCGAGACGAAAGAGGTCGCGGCGCTGCGAGCCTGAGTGCCTAGCCGGCAGCATTGGCCAGATACCATTCGTACGTCTGCTTCAGACCTTGGGCGAGATTGATCCGAGGGGTCCATCCGGTTGCGCGCACCTTGCTCGAGTCGAGGAGCTTTCTCGGCGTTCCGTCAGGGCGAGTCGAATCCCACTCGACCGGACCGTCATAACCCACGACTTCGGCGACCTGCTTGGCGAGCTCACGAATTGAAAGCTCCTCTCCGCTGCCCACGTTGAACAGTCCACTTTGGTCTGCGCTCATCAGGTCGCACGCGGCTCGGGCGAGGTCGTCGACGTGAAGAAACTCACGGAGCGCGTTGCCGGTGCCCCATAGTCTCACCGGTTGGAGATCGTCACGACTTGCTCGAACCTTGGCCTCGTGAAACTTGCGGACCATCGCCGGGAGCACGTGTGATGTCTCGAGGTCGAAGCTGTCGCCGGGCCCGTAGAGATTCGTCGGCATCAGCAATAGCCATAGGTAGCCGTATTGCTGGTTCGCGGCCTCAACGAGCTTCAGTCCGGCGATCTTCGCAATTGCGTAGGGCTCGTTGGTGGGTTCGAGGGGACCGGTAAGCAGATACTCTTCCCGGATCGGCTGGTCGGCCAGCTTCGGATAGATGCAGGAGCTTCCGAAAAAGACAACCTGCCTGACCTCGTTCTCAATCGCGCTGCCTAGCACGTTCGTCTGGATCAGAAGATTGTCGTACAGAAATTCCCAGCGCGCGGTGTTATTGGCCTGGATTCCGCCGACTTTTGCGGCCGCGAGAAAGACAATCTCGGGGCGTTCCTGTCTGAAGAAACTGGTGACGG
>JANMMF010000204.1:0-6831 GCA_031372985.1 Gemmatimonadota bacterium | reverse complement strand
CTCGCGCGGCGTGATCACCTGCCGCGTCGACGACCAGCTGCGGGTGCCCGACGACTCCCGGGGCGACGTGCGCCGGCACCGGTTCCCATCTGGTCGCCGGACTTCGCGAAAATCACCGATGAATGGCTGAGATTGAGAGCGCGCGCGAGGCGCCGAGCGAGCATGTGAAACAGCTCTCCCATGGAGAGCGAGCCCATGACGTCGTGAAGAATATCCACGAGCGCCCCACGCGCGGCGGCTTCCTCGAGCAGGCGGCGAACCTCGGCCTCAGCCTGACGCAAAGCCGCGCGCAGCTTCTCTGTTTCCTCGAGCTCGGGGGCTACGTCGGGACGCTCTGTCATCATTCGTCTGTGAGGGCCTCGACCTGGTCGGTCTCGACGGCGGGAGTGCCATCTTCCACCCCTTCGCCCTCTTCTTCAGGGACGACACGGGCGACGGCGGTCACGAGATCGCCTTCGTCGAGATTGACGAGTTTGACCCCCTGCGCGATACGCCCGGTCACCCTTACCTGTGACACGGAGGAGCGAATGATTACACCATGTTTTGTGATGATCATTATCTCGTCCGCGGGCAGAACCTCCATCAGGGCAACGACATCACCTGTTTTTTCGGTTCTGTTGACAGTGATGATCCCCTTCCCGCCACGCTTCTGGACCCGGTAATCACCGATGTTGGAGCACTTCCCAAGGCCGCGCTCGGTCACTACGAGCAGCGTCGCGTCGCGCTTGACGACGACCATCCCGATTACGGAATCGCCCTCGCGCAGCTCGACCCCTTTGACACCGGTCGTATCGCGGCCCATCTCGCGGACGTCCATCTCGTGAAAGCGCACCGACAGCCCGTGGCGCGTCGCCAAGACGATATCGTTTGAGCCGCTGGTCACCTGGACGTCGATCAGCTCGTCGTCCTTGTCTATCTTTATTGCTTTGATGCCTGTTTGACGAACATTGGAATATTGCGATAGGGCGCTCTTCTTCACCGTGCCGTCTTTGGTGCAGAAGAGAAGGAACTGCGTATCCGAGAACTCGCGGACAGGAACCATCGCCTTGATCTGGGTCTCGGGTGAGACGTTGATCAGGTTCACGATCGGTTTCCCTTTCGCGGCGCGTCCGGCCTGCGGCACTTCGTGGACCTTCAGCCAGAAGCAGCGCCCGTCATCGGTGAAGCAGAGGATGTAATCGTGGGTCGAGCCGATGAAGAGACGCGTGACGAAATCCTCGTCCTTCAGCCCCGCTCCACTCAGTCCGCGGCCCCCACGACGCTGCTTGCGATACGTCGAGACCGACGTGCGCTTGATGTAGCCGGAGTGGGAGATGGTGATGACCATGTCCTCTTCGGCGATCAGGTCCTCGATCGTGAACTCGCCTTCGTCGCTCGTAATCTCGGATCTGCGCTCGTCCCCGTACTTGTCGGCGACCTGCTGCAGCTCGTCACGGATGATCTTCAGCCGGCGTGGCTTGGAGGCGAGGATGTCCCTCATCTCCTTGATGAACGCCAGGACATCCTTCAGCTCCGCTTCGAGCTTTTCGATCTCCAGGCCCGTGAGCTTCGCCAGGCGCATGTTGAGGATCGCCTCAGCCTGCCGCTCGCTCAGCTTGAACCGCTTCTGAAGCTGTCCGCTCGCCGTCGGAGTATCGGCCGCGGCTCGAATGAGCTTGATGACCGCGTCGATGTTGTCGACCGCGATCTTCAAGCCGTCGAGGATGTGCTCGCGCTCGAGCGCCTTGTCGAGCTCGAACTGCGTGCGGCGGACTACGACCTGGTGCCGGTGCGCGATGTAGTGCTCGAGCACTTCCTTGAGCGGCATGATCTTCGGCACCAGCTGGGTGGTGTGCGCATCGGGCACGAGCGCCAGCATGATGACGCCGAAGGTCGACTGCATCACGGTATGCTTGTACAGCTGGTTGAGCACCACCCGGGGAATGGAATCGCGCTTCAGCTCGATCACTACCCGCATGCCGTCCTTGTCGGATTCGTCGCGGAGCGCGCTGATACCTTCGAGCTTTCCGTCCTTGACCAGGTCCGCCATGTCGGCGATCAGCTTCGCCTTGTTGACCTGGTAGGGGAGCTCGGTGACCACGATTTGTGACTTGCTCGAGGATTCCTTCTCCTCGATGACGGCGCGGGCGCGCATCACGATGCGCCCGCGTCCCGTTTCCTGGTAATCCTTGATGCCGGCGCGGCCGTAGATGTAGCCGCCGGTCGGAAAATCCGGACCCTTGATGAGTTTTCTGATCTCGGTCGGCGTCGTCTCCGGGTTGTCGATCAGCGCGGTGATTGCCGCTACGACTTCATTGAGATTGTGCGGCGGGATGTTGGTCGCCATACCGACGGCAATTCCCGAAGATCCGTTGACGACGAGATTCGGAATCGCCGATGGCAGAACTTTCGGCTCGAGCAGCCTGTCGTCGAAGTTCGGCGCAAAGTCGACGGTGTTCTTGTCGATATCGGCCAGCATCTCCACGGCGACGCGCGTGAGCCGCGATTCGGTATAGCGGTACGCCGCGGCCGGGTCGCCATCGACGCTGCCGAAGTTTCCCTGGCCGTCGACCAGCGGGTAGCGGAGCGAGAAATCCTGCACCATGCGGACGAGCGCGTCGTACACCGACTGGTCGCCGTGCGGGTGGTACTTGCCGAGTACGTCGCCGACCACGGTCGCGGATTTCTTGTAGGGGCGCCCGGGGACGAGTCCCAGCTCGTTCATGGCGTAGAGGACCCGGCGGTGCACCGGCTTAAGTCCGTCACGCACGTCGGGCAGCGCGCGAGAGACGATGACGCTCATCGAATAGTTGATGAACGATTCTTTGACTTCTTCGTGAATGAGGCGCGGAAGGATGCGCTCTCTGTTGTTCGGAGCCGTCATTAACTCGTTTTGCTTCTGGGTTCGCAGGCGGGGCGGGAGGACAAAAATGCCTCCATGATCCAAGCCTACAAATGTAGCGATTCAGGAGCTGGAAATCAACAGTGGGCGAAGCCCCTAACCCATTGTGCGCCAACAATTTACGGTAGAGGCAGGCCCAGTTGTGGAAAGCTATCATTGGAAGCACTCCGCGCCCGACCGTCGGCGCGATGCAGAAGCGGAGCTGATTCTAAAGAAAGGCCTTAGGCGGCAGCGATCTCATGCCGGCGGCAGAGCGAGACCATTGTGTTGCCCTATTGCGTTGTATGCTGAATATTCCTCCCAGCCCGCTCGATCCCCCGACGCAAAAAACGTCATGTCCATGGCCGAACCCAAGATTTCATCGATTGGGAAATACCGCATTATCGAGCTCGTAGGCGAGGGCGCGATGGGTGTGGTCTACAGGGCCGTAGATTCCGTCCTCGAGCGTACCGTAGCGATCAAGGTGATGAATGAATCGATCGCGCGGCAGGAAGATCTCCGCAAGCGCTTCCTGCACGAGGCACAGGCGGCCGGGTCTCTCCAGCATCCGAACGTAGTGACCATCTACGATCTCGGCGAAGTGGAAGGCCACCTCTTCATCGCCATGGAATTCGTGCAGGGCGTGGATCTCGAGCGCCTGATCGAGCTGGGCGAGCCCCTTTCTCTGCAGGCCAGACTCGACATCATCATCGACGTCCTCACCGGTCTCGCGTTCGCCCACAAGCGCGGCATCGTGCATCGCGACATCAAGCCGGCCAACATTCGGGTCGGCGACGACGGGCGGGCAAAGATCATGGATTTCGGCGTCGCGCATTTAGCGTCCTCGAGCATGACCAGCACCGGGTCGATCCTGGGAACCCCGAGCTACATGGCTCCCGAGCAGATCACCGAGGGAAAAACTACCGCAGCTACGGATATTTTCGCGGTCGGTGGAGTGCTGTACCAGGTCCTCGCGCAGATGAAGCCGTTCGACGCGCCAACCCTGCAGAATCTCTTTTTCAAGATCATTACTGAGCACCCGCGCCCGGTCAGCGAGCTGATGCCAGGGCTTCCACCCGCGCTCGATCACATCGTCCGCAAGGCGATGGCGAAAGAGCCCGCGGAACGGTACGCAAGCGCGCTCGACATGGCGAACGACCTGACCAACGTACGATCCAAGTTGAGTGGTCCCTCGTATCCGGCCTCGGTTTCCCTGAGCGCTTCAGTAGCCAGCGCAATCGAACAGTCGAAGAAGACTTCCGGACTCCGGACGAGAAGGTATGCCTACATCGGCGTGGGAGCGCTCGCCGCCGCCGCCGTGATCGCGATCGCCTGGTCCCAGGTCTCCCGATCCGGCTCGGCAAAACTGGAAGCCGCTGATAAACCGGCCGCATTGACTACGCCCGCATCCTCGCCTGTGGCGGGGATTGCTCCGGCCAGCGTGAACGGCGGAACAAGTTCGGCCGCGCTCGGCACTCCGGTGAGGCAGCCGCCGGCGCCGACTCAACCTCCCGCAAGGCAGGAGCGGTCCGCCGCTCCTGCGCGCGATGCGCGGGCGAGTGCAACCGTCAAGGTCCCGCCCAAGCCGGTTCAATCCCGTGTCGCAGCAGCCCCGCCGCCGTCGACTTTCATCCCTGCACCGAGCGTGACGACTCGACAGGAAGCGGTGGTGTCGGCGCCTCCTCCGGTCGTCGCGTCAGTTCCCGTCGCCCCGCCGCCGAAGCAGGATACTCCCGCTCCGAGGGCGGCAAGCGCTGGCGACGTCGCGCCCACCGTCCAGGCCTACGCGCGCGCGATCGAGGCGAGGGACATAGGCGCGCTGCGTCGCGTGTACCCGGGCCTGACTTCGGAACAGCAGCGGAATTTCGAGCAGTTCTTCCGGAGTACACGGAGCATCAACGTTACGCTCAGGGTTGCAAACGTCGAAGGCTCTAGCACGGCGGCGGATGCTCGACTCGATGGAAGCTACGAGTTCGTGACCCTGGAAGGGCGGACAGAGCGCCAGGCGGTCTCATGGGCCGTGACGTTCCGGCACGACGGCGGGTCGTGGCGACTGGCGTCGGTGCGCTGAGCGGCGCGCCACGAACGGCTAGAACGTGTACTCGATTCCGGCGGTGTAGACGAGATTCGCCCTCAATCCACCGCGATTCAAAGGAAAGAGCGTGTTCAGAACCAGGGTGGTGCTCCGGGCAGGCGTCACCTTGATGCCGAACGAGCCACTGACGAGATCGTCGCGGATCTCTGGAATGTTGGTGGGATTCAAAGTCCGTCGAAACGGCGACTCGTAGTTAACGGGAGAGGGCAGTTGCAGCTTGCTGTCACCCACCTGCAGCTCCGTCACGAGATCCGCCGCCAGGGTGACGGCCTCAGCCATCCGATGATCGAATCCGAGGGTCGCGAGCACGGCGTCGTTCTCCTGCGTGCCGGCGTGATACAAATACCCGACGTTGACGTGGGGCGAGAAATCGCCAAAACGCGAATTGACGATGGCCAGCGCGCGCCCCGCAAACTTTCCGGAACCGAGTAGATCCTTGCGGCTGCCCGTCGGAAATCGGCCATCGACCAGAAACGCGAATCCTGCACCGGGTCCCTGTCGAAGGTTCACCTTCGCTCGTAACGCGACATCACCGAGTCCAGCCGCCGAGCCCGTGCTCTGACGCTGGGCGCTCAGCACGGGATTGGCCGCGGTACCCGCGAAATAGTGCGCGGCAGTCGTGCCCCCGAACGGCCGGATCTCGGCCTCACTCTCGCCTTGAAACTCCGCTTGCACGATGGGCACGACCAATCCGAGATCGAATCGGTCCGACACCCCGACGGTGAGATACATGGACGTGACCCGGACATCGAGATCCATGGACAGGTGGAAATCCATCGCGTCGTTCTCGAGAACCGGTACGCCATAGAGCGTGCAGTCGGCCCCGAACTGGGCATCGCAGCCCTCGAAGTCGACGTTCTGGTGCGTGAATGTGAGACCGATATTCCGCATGTCCACGCCACGCAGGGTGGCGAACCGGAAACCGGTCCGGCTTATCCCCGCCAGCACTCTCCCCCGACCGAGCGTCTGGGCCCGCTCGGCGAAGATCGGTCCCGCCGAGGTTGAAGTCGCCACCGGAACCCCCGCCTCGAACCGGAACGTCACGCCGCCGCTGGTCGAACCGATCGGAATGTTGGCGACGCTGGCACCGAGTGCATCGGTGATGAAAGCGATTACCGACGCGTTTTCAGCGGCCGAGGCGGGCACGAAGTGGAGTCCATGTGCCTGAAGCGAGGCGGGATTGTTGGGATCGCCCGAGCCGGCCAGGAAGAGCGGCTCCTGCCCGGGTCCGAATATGAAGAGCTCCGATATCTTGTCGCGTAGACCCTGCGCATTCGTCCGCGTCGATATCAGGAGGGACGCGAGGCACGCGAGCGATGCCAGCCTGAAGATGTTGTCGAGCCTCTTAGCACGATTGCGCATCTGGGGCACCGTAGGCGTGGAAGCTCTTTGCGCTGGAACCGGGATATCATAGCTGTCATTGTTTGGCCGGGCAACGCCACGTCGGGAGTGCATCGCACCGCTCACGGAGGCCGCCCTCTTCTACCAGTCCGGGGGGCTCTGAGCTGCCCGCAGTCAGAGTTCCCCTCGGCACAATAGCGCCAGTCTAGCGACAGGGCTTTCCCCGCCCTCGACTACAGATGATACAAAACGTCGGCGAAGAATTCCGGTAGCTCAGCCTGACGTTCAATCGTCTTTACACGATGCCCTCCAATGTACCGACTCCTGTCACCCCGCTGCGAGCCGCTCCGAACGTGGTCAAATCCACGCCGCGGGCGCGCGCAAAATATCTCCCGTTCCCGCGGCTCGAGAGCATCCGCAGCAGAATCCTGGCGTTCGCCGTTGCGGCGGCGCTGATTCCCTCGGGTACGATGCTGGGGATTTTTTATGTCCAGAACCAGCACGCCCTCGAGAAGAAAATCAACGAAGACCTCCT
>JANMMF010000201.1:0-9269 GCA_031372985.1 Gemmatimonadota bacterium | reverse complement strand
GCGGGCACCCGCGACTCGACGGGACGTCCAGGCAGGATGTACTGGCAGCTCTGGACCGACTACAAGATCAACGCGCGTCTCGACACGGTGACTTCGCGCGTCACGGGGCGCGAGACGATCGTGCTGTACAACAACAGCGATTCCGTGCTCAACAGAATCGTCATGCGCCTCGACCAGAATATCTTCGCGCCGAACGTGCCGCGTACCGATCCTGTGCCGGAGATCACCGACGGCATGAAGATCACCAGGCTGATCGTCGACGGTCAGGCGGCGGAGCTCAACGAAGGAGCAGCTGGCTGCCTTGGTCCCTTTCGCCCTGACGGAACGCCTCCGGCACCCCTGCCTCGACCGAAAGCAACCGAGCTCGGCCAGACATCGGCGTGCGTTGGGCTCGCGAAGCCGATCGCTCCAAAGGGATCGGCAACGATCGAGATCGATTGGAACTTCCGGGTGCCGCGAATCGACGGCGGACGCGGTTTTCGGATGGGACGCTGGGCCGACACCCTCTATCAGGTCGCGCAATGGTTTCCGCGTGTAGCGGTGTACGATGACCTGAGACAGCGCGGGTGGGACACCGAACCGTACCTCGGGAACGCCGAGTTCTACAACAACTTCGGTCGCTTCGATGTGAGCATCGATGTGCCCGCCGGGTGGATCGTCGGTGCTACGGGTGTGCTTCAGAATCCGACCGATGTTCTCACGCCAACAGCGCGCGAGAGACTGTCGCGGGTTCTCGCATCGGATTCGGTTCTAACGATTGTAACAGCCGCCGAGCGCGGACCGGGAAAATCGACCACGGCCGGCACGAATGGCAGGTTGGTGTGGCGGTTCGTGGCCGACACCGTTGGTGATTTCGCGTGGGCGACTTCGAACCAGTACGTCTGGGACGCGTCGCGCGCCAACATTCAGGGGAGAGGTCCGATTCCCTTTCACATCATGTATCTGCCGGGCCACACCCAGCAGTTCGCAGCGGGACCTCGCGTCGTGCGCCACGCGCTGGAGTTCTACTCGAAGCTGTGGATGCCGTACGCGTTTCCGCAGATGACAATGGTCGATGGGCCCGAGAACGGAATGGAGTATCCGATGTTCATCATGTCTGGGGTCGGCGCGGCGGATCACGAGGTCGGCCACGAGTGGTGGCCGATGATGGTCGGCGTCAACGAAACGTGGTACGGCTGGATGGATGAAGGCTTCAATGATTACATGAACATCCTCTCCGACGCCGACCTGGACGGAAAGCCGTACTCGCTCGATGGCGTCGGGATGTCGTACGGCCGCATCAGCGGAAACGACCTCGAGCCGCCACTGATGTGGGACGAGAATTATGCCGGGCCATTCTATGGGTTCGTCGCGTACGAAAAGGCGCCGATGATGCTCGCCGCCCTCGGCGGAATCGTAGGCGACAGCGCCGTCTGGCGCGCGATGAGCGACTACGCCAAGGTGTGGCGCTTCAAGCACCCGTCACCATGGGACTACGCGTTCTTCATGAACAACGCCCTCGGCCAGGATCTGGGCTGGTTCTGGAACTCGTGGCTGTTCACGACAGAGTCCGTCGAGGGATCCATTCAGGATGTAAAGACATCGGGACGTCGGACGACGGTGACGGTACGCCAAAGCGGTCAAATGCCCGCTCCGGTAATGCTGAAAGTCGAGTTTGCGCCGACGGGAGCGTCGATAAGGGCGATGTCCAACAGCAGAATGGCCGACGCGAACACCGCCATCGTCACCTATCCGGTGGATGTCTGGTTCGCTGGCACCCGCACCTTTAATGCGGTCCTGGAATTCGGTGCACGCGCAATCAACAGGATCACGCTGGATCCAGCGGGGAGATTCCCCGATCGAGATCTTGCCGACAACGTGTGGCCCCGCGCGGTGGCTGCACCCAAACCCGCCGCGGGGAGATAATCCATGCGAAACCACGCGTCCTCTCTCCTTGCCGGGATACTGATCGCGGTTTCCGCGAATGCACTCGAGGCGCAGCAGCCGGCGTTGACCGCCGCCGATTACGCGCGGGCGGAGCG
Source organism: Gemmatimonadota bacterium (assembly GCA_031372985.1). Taxonomy (GTDB): domain Bacteria; phylum Gemmatimonadota; class Gemmatimonadetes; order Gemmatimonadales; family Gemmatimonadaceae; genus UBA4720. Next base: position 7,248 of record JANMMF010000201.1, on the reverse strand, counting down.
ATTCCTTCGCGACAACGTCGTGTCCCTCGCATTCGGTGTCGGCGTCCAGCCGGTCTGGATTTCCGGAGGTCGATTCGGCTACCGCAACCGGACCCGTTCAGGAAGCGAATTCGTCCTCGTCGATCCGGCGCGGGCGACGCGAATGGTCTGCAGCCCCGAGACGGACCGCTGCGGCGGAGCCATCGACGATCGTGATCTCGCCCGGCTGAGGGCGCTGTCATCTCGCGGCGCGGCGCGCGCCGAGGTGGTCTCACCCGACGGAAAGCGCGCTGCGTTCATACGCGCATTCAACCTCTGGATGCGCGACGTCGCCACCGGCCGTGAGACGCAGCTCACCACCGACGGCGTGAAAGACTTCGGCTACGCGACCGATAACGCGGGCTGGATTCGGAGCGATCGGCCCGTCCTGGTCTGGTCTCCGGACTCCCGGAAGATCGCGACGTTCCAGCAGGACGAGCGCGCGGTGGGCGAGATGTACCTCGTCGATACGAAGGTCGGGCATCCGACACTCCAGGCGTGGAAGTATCCGCTGCCGGGCGACAGCGTCATCGCGATGCTTCGGCGCGTAATCATAGATGTCGACGTCGCCCGCGTGATACCTCTGGACATGCCGATGGACCCGCACCGCTCCACCCTGTGCGATCACGTTGTCTGTCGTGGAACCGAAGGCTGGGTGGATGTTCAATGGTACGCTGATGCCTCCCGCCTGGCGTTCGTCTCGACCTCGCGCGACCACAAGCACGAAGTGCTGCGCATCGCCGATGCGACGACCGGAAAGATTCGCGACGTGCTGCGCGAAGACGTTGCGACGCAGTACGAGTCGGGAAACGGGACTGTCAACTGGCGCGTACTCCCCGCATCGAACGAAGTGATCTGGTTCTCCCAGCGTGACGACTGGAGTCAGCTCTACCTGTACGATCTCGCAACGGGAGCTCTGAAGAGGAAGATCACGAGCGGGGAAGGGAACGTCTACCAGCTTCGGCGCATTGACGAAAGGAACGGGACGCTCTACTTCATCGGCAACGGCAAGGAGCGCGGACGCGATCCGTACTTCCGTCATTTCTACAGAATCAGAATGGACGGGACCGGACTGACGCTCCTGACGCCCGAGGACGCGGATCACGAGATCACGCTTCCGCCGTCGGGCGACTACTTCATCGACACCTACTCGCGCCCCGATGTCCCGCAGGTCTCAGTAGCCAGGGATCTCAACGGAAAGAGAATCGTCACGCTGGAGACCGGCGACATCACCGCGCTCCGTGCGATCGGCTGGAAGCCGCCAATGCCGATCACGGTGAAGGCCCGTGACGGGAAGACCGACCTCTACGGCTTGCTATACGCTCCGACGAATCTCGACCAGACGAGGAAATACCCGATCGTCAATCACATCTATCCGGGGCCGCAGACGGGCAGCGTCGGCGGGCGCAGCTTCTCCCCAGCGCGCGGGGATGCGCAGGCGCTCGCCGAGCTCGGCTTCGTGGTGGTGGAGATCGACGGGATGGGGACGCCGTGGCGATCGAAATCATTTCAGGACGCCTACTACGGGAAGATGGGTGACAACACGCTTCCCGATCAGGTCGCTGGCATGAAGGAGCTGGCTCGCCGCTTTCTCTGGATTGACATCGACCGCGCCGGGATCTACGGACATTCCGGCGGAGGATTCGCGGCCGCCGGCGCGATGTTCAGGTACCCGGATTTCTTCAAAGTCGGGATTTCAGAGGCAGGCAATCACGACAACCGCGTTTACGAGGACGACTGGGGTGAGAGGTATCAGGGTGTTCTCGTGCGCGGCCCCGATGGCAGCGACAACTACACTCCAGAGGCCAACCAGCTCTTTGCCCAGAACCTGAAAGGGAAGCTGCTGCTGGCGCACGGGAGCCTCGACGACAACGTTCCACCCAACAACACTCTGCTCGTGGTCGACGCGTTGATCAGGGCGAACAAGGATTTTGATTTAATCCTCCTGCCCAATCGGCGCCACGGCTTCGGCAACGAAGCGTACATGGTGCGCCGGCGCTGGGATTACTTCGTAAAGCATTTGCTCGGCGTCGAGCCGCCCAAGGAGTACCAGATGAAGCCGCCTGCGCCCCCGCCAACACGCACGCCATAATTCGAGGCTTTACACAACGAATGTCACAGTCGACGAGAACATTGTCCCGTATCGGGCTCGGCCTCGCAGCACTGCTGGTGCTGCCTGTGTCGGCCGCACGCGCGCAGGCAAACGCGAACCCCGCGCCGGTCTTCACCCGCGCCGACACGATTCGCGGCTCCAACACTCCCGAGCGCGCGTGGTGGGATGCTGCGTTCTACGATTTGCATGTAAAGGTGAATCCGGCGGACAGCAGCATCGCGGGCTACAACGCCATCACGTACCGTGTGCTCAAACCAGCGCGGGAGATGCAGATTGATCTGCAGATGCCGCTCGTCGTCGACAGCATCGTGCAGGACGGACTTGAGCTGAGCGCGCGCCGCGATGGGAACGCATTCTTCGTCCGACTTCTCGCGCCGCAGCGCCCCGGCACGAGGAAGACCATTTCCGTCTACTACCACGGCAAGCCGACCGTCGCACAGCGCCCCCCGTGGGATGGCGGATTCGCGTGGGCGCGCGACAGCCTTGGCCGTCCCTGGGTAGCGACTGCCAACGAAGGGACGGGCGCCAGCGTCTGGTGGCCGAACAAGGACAACTACTCCGACGAGCCCGACAGCCAGCGTGTAAGCATCACCCTGCCGGACTCGCTCATCGATGTGTCGAACGGCCGGTTGCGCAGCACCACGCCGAACGCGGACGGCACGAAGACATACGAGTGGTTCGTCAGCAATCCGATCAACAACTACAACGTCACCGTCAACGCTGGCCACTACGGCCATTTCAGTGACGAGTACGAGGGCGAGCGCGGCAAGCTCACGCTCGACTTCTACCCGCTCGACTATCACGTCGACACAGCCCGAAGGCATTTCCAGCAGGTAAAGCCGATGCTACAGTGCTTCGAGACCTGGTTCGGGCCGTTCCCGTGGTACGAGGATGGGTACAAGCTCGCCGAGACACCTCACCTCGGCATGGAGCATCAGAGCGCGATCGCTTACGGGAATCATTACAAGAATGGCGACAGCCGGAATCCGGCCGCGCCGAAGGATCGTTCAGGCACGGGCCACGGCATGCTCTGGGACTTCATCATCATCCACGAGAGCGCGCACGAGTGGTGGGGGAACAACATCACGATGAAGGACGCGGCGGACATGTGGATCCACGAGAGCTTCGCCACCTACGCCGAAGGCCTCTTCACCGAATGTCAGCAGGGAAAGAAGGCCGGCGCCGAGTACACGATTGGGCAGCGCAAGCTCGTCAGAAATGACAAGCCGATCGTCGGCGTGTACGGCCTGAATAGCGAAGGCTCGGGCGACATGTACGACAAAGGCGCGAACATGCTGCACACGATCAGGCAGTTGGTGGCCGACGACACGCGCTGGCGTGGCATTCTGCGCGGGCTGAACAAGACCTACTGGCACCAGACCGTGAGCGGGAAGCAGGTCGAGGATTACATCAGCCGCCAGTCGGGGTTGAGCCTGAACAAAGTATTCGATCAATACCTGCGCACCACGAAGATTCCAGTGCTCGAGTACAAGATCGAGGGACCGCGGCTTTCCTACCGCTGGAACAGCGTCGTGCGCGGCTTCGCGATGCCGGTGAAAGTCACGACATCGCCTGGCACCTTCACCTGGATCCGGCCTACCGAAAGCTGGAAGACAACTCCGACACGCATCGGCCGGGCCGAGGATTTCCGTGTCGACGAAAACTTCTATGTCGTCGCCAGGGATCTCCTCAAGCCGGCGGTTGATTCAACTAGCGCCGGTAAAGCCCAGTAACGCGGGCGGTTGCCAGCTTGTTCGCGTTCAGGTTGAACCCGACGTAGGCTGCGGTCGCGTTTCCCGGCACGTCGAGCTTGTCGGTCTTGAGCGCAAAGACCGTGATGTGGTAGTGGTGCGGCTTGTCCCCGACCGGCGGGCAAGGCCCGCCGTACCCCTTCGTCCCGAAATCCGTTGTGCCCTGAACGCTTCCACTGGGAGCGTTGCGGCCGTTGCCCGCGCCGGCGACGAGCCCGGTCGTTGAAGCGGGGATGTTGTACATCACCCAGTGCCACCAGCCGCTTCCCGTTGGCGCATCGGGGTCGTAGATCGTGACGGCAAAGGATTTCGTCCCCGCCGGCGCGTTCGACCACTCGAGCGCGGGAGAGATGTTCTGGCCGTTGCAGCCCATTCCATTGTAGACGTGGGACAGTGCGATGCGGCCCCGTGATACGAAATCCGGAGCCGTCACCTTGAGCCGTCCAGTAGCCTGCGGGGTTTTCGGTTTGTCCTTTTGCGATTTGGCGGCCTGCGCGTCTGCGACCGATGCGAGGCCGAGCACGAGCGCCGCAACCGCGAATGACGTGCGTGAGATCGACATTGTGTTCCTCCTCAGGGTTCGCGCGGAGAGTGTGCTATCTCCATACCGCGAGAATGATTCCCGCAAGGACGAACGACACGAGGTTGTAAGCGGAATCGATGAACCAGAGCTGCCGCGGCTTTCCGGAGAAGAGCGCGGTAGCGTAGCTGGTCGTAGCGGCGAATCCGAGCCAGAGCAGGCCTCCAAACAGCGCGCCATACGCGGCGTTCATCGGCACGTCGTTCGCAATGTGCGCGAAAACCATCGCCATGGTCGTCGCGATGATGAGGCCTGTGAGGAACGCGCTGGCGTACATGAGCGGCATGTTGGCGCCAGCCGCCTCGGCCTTCATCTGCTCTTCAGTCTTGTTCTGAAGCGCTATCCACTTCTTTGCGAAAAGAACGGGGGAATACCAGAGTCCCCCGAGCATGAAGATGACGATTCCTGCAACCAGTACGGCAAGCCAGTTGAGCGGTGGGACGTGCATCGAGGTGCCTCCGTTGGGGGGAGAAGCCGGGGCAAATCTACGCCCGCCCGGCGACCCGCGCAGCAGTGGAGATGAGACGGATCGCGGCCATGGCGGCCTGATCAGATGTATCTGACGCTGGATCGTAAGCCGAGAGCGTGACAGCACCGATCCGGAACACACGCGCAATCTCGGAGAGAGCGTACTCGACATCTTCCAGTGTGAGCCCACCTGAGCGCGCGTATGAGTTGGCGGCGGCGACGGCGGAATCCAGAACGTCGAGATCTAGGTGCACGTAGATCGTGTCGACGTGCTCTCGAATGCTCTCGAGCGTTCGGGGTAGGGCGGACCGAAGATGTATTGGCTCCACGACTTCGACGCCCGACTCATCCATCATCACGCCCTCGAGCAAGTCTACATCCCGCGTTCCGACCAGACACACTCGCTCATCCGCGACTGGAGTGAATCCGGGAATCGTCGCCGCGAGCTGAGTCCAGCAGCGTCCCGTCAGGATCGATACTGCCGTTCCATCAAGAAACCCGCTGCTCGTGGTCTCGGGAGTATTGAAGTCGCCATGCGCATCGAACCACGCCACGCCGGTGGATTGGGATCCGAGCCCGGCGATTGTACCGACCGCGGTACTGCAGTTTCCGGCGAGGACTATCGGGAAGTGACCCGATTCCAGCGCTTCGCGAACACCGATCGACAGCATCCGCATCAGCTCGAAGCTTGTCTGGATCTCGGCGTGCCACGATCCCGGCGGCAACTCGGCGATCCGGATGCGAACTGTGTGGCCGCTCTCGCGGAGCGTGCGCTCCAAGCCGACTTCGAGAAGTCTTTCCGGTCCGGCGCCCATCCGCTCGCCACGATTGCCGGAGTCGTAAGGCACTAAGAGCAGCTGGATGTCCATCCGGTAAAACTACAACTATCGAAGCCTGGCTCTAGCCTCTCTCGCCCGCTTGGCGAAGGCGATTGCATCGGATGGCGTGAACGCCTCCATGAGCGGCCCGTGTCCGATCTCCGTGTCACCGAACACTTCTTCTCCGTTCGCTCGCGTCAGCTTGAGCCGTCCATCCGCGTACCGCGCATCGGCGAGGTCCCGCAGGTGGTACGCAATGCCGTGATCGAACAAGGGCTGCAGAGCCCCGAGCACCATGCGCGCGACCATGCGATTGGCCGTGCTCTTGATCGTGTCCGTCGCCTCGCGGGAATTCATGCGGGCGAGGCCGGTATCCGTCATCTCGGCGATGATCGTGGTATCCATGAGGAGCAGCGCAGCTGTTCCATCCCGGCTCACGATTGCGAAGTTCGCTTTGGCTAGTCTTACCCTGTCAACTACATGGGCAACCGAGTCAGGCGCGTGAACCTTGACGTGCACCGAGCCGGCATGCTGGCCCTGGGCGTTGCGGGCGATGAGTGTGGCAGCAAGTGCCACCGCGAGGGATAGTCGCAGACCGAACGTTGATGAGCGCATGGAATCAATCCGGGTGAGTATCATCCTCCCCCTACGCTCGCGGGCCTGCCCAGGTTTCCGGTTAGGCTAGTTCTTGTAAATGTCCGCGAATTGTTTCTTCAGCGCCGCCACCTTGGGCTGGTCGTTGATCACGATGTAGGGCTGATTCGGGTGGTTCACCAGGTAATCCTGGTGGTACGCCTCGGCGAGATAGAACGCCTGGAGCTTCGCAACCTGCGTCACGATCGGGCGCGAGAAAGTCTTCGCGGCGGTGAGCTGCTTCATGTAGCTCTCGGCAACGCGCTGCTGGTCCGCCGTGTTGTAGAAGATCGCCGAGCGGTACTGGGTGCCGCGGTCGGGTCCCTGACGATTGAGCTGCGTCGGATCGTGCGCCACCGAGAAGAAGATCTGCAGCAGCTTCCCGTACGACACCTGAGTGGGATCGTAGATCACCTGCACGGATTCAGCGTGGCCCGTGTCTCCACTGCTGACCTGGTCGTACGAAGGACTGCCGGTCTTACCGCCCGCGTAGCCCGAGACGACGGATTTCACGCCTTTCACGTGCTCGTACACCGCCTCGACTCCCCAAAAGCAGCCGCCGGCGAAGACAGCCGTGTCCGCCGCGGCCGAGGTTGCAATCGCGTCGACGAAGGGCGCCGCGGCTGGCTGGGAGAGCTGGCTGGAGGCGCCGCTCGTGGCCTTCGCTGCGAAGAGAACGAGCCCAACAGTAAGAATTGCGAGTACGGCCGGTACGTTAGGAAAGGAGCGGTTCATCGTGCGATTCTCGGGGCAGGGGGGATACTTGTTAGACCAAAATTGTGCCGATTTGTTCCGGTCAACGGCGGCTGGCGAACGCGAGTCGAAGCCCGAGTCCGATGAACAGCACGCCGGTCACTTTGTGCAGTA
>JANMMF010000178.1:0-12197 GCA_031372985.1 Gemmatimonadota bacterium | reverse complement strand
CCGCGAAGTCGCGTCGAACAGGTATGAGCGTGCCTCGACTGCGATGGTCGTGCCTCCCCCGATCCTGTACTGGGGGCGCACCGAATATCCGTTCGCCTTGAGGCCGCTGAACACGGAGGTCGCATCGGTCGTGCGCCACGCACTGGCGCTCACGCTCGCGCGCGATGTCAGCCGCTCCGATATGTTGGCGACCAGCTCATTGGTTGCCCGCGCGAATGCATCGCTGCCGCCGGGCGCGTGGGTGACGCGCAGCTGCTCGCTGTTCTCCGCATTCGTCCTTACCAGCTCGCCCGACCAGCCCATCCCACTTCCGCCCTGGAATCGACGCTCGGCGATTTCTCCTTTCAGAGTGCTGCCGAAGATCGACGGTACGGCGGCACCAAGTCCGAACGCATCGAGTCGACGCGGCGACAGACCAGCATCAGCGAGGTGAGTGATCGAGGTGCTCAGATACGCTTTGCCGAAGCGCCGCTGGCCGCGCAACCCGACCATCGGCTTCCGCTCCGTTGATTCCGCCTCTGCCATCGAGAGCGCGCCGAGCCCCATGAAATCCCATTTGGCGTTCTGCAGGTGGAAAAGCGCGCCCTGGCCGTACGGATAGAGTCCGGTGAGATCCGAGAATGACGTCCCTGTGTTGCCGAGGCTCAACTGACCGGAGGGCGCGGACAGAACGACCGACGCAGATGACTGGAATGTCCCAAGCCGAGAGAATGCATTGCTCGCCGCTCCACCGCGCGCCGAGCCGTGCGACATCCTCGCGTCGATGCGGACTGAATCGTAAAGTGCGCCGACAGCCGTCAGCGTGAAAACGCTGTTGGGGTTCCCGTTCTCGTCCGCTGCATGCGAAAATGCCGAGGTCACGAGTGGTCCGGCCTGCCTGCCGATCGAGCTCGAATTGAAGACCTCGATCCTCATCGTCTCGGAGCGGAGGAGCTCGTCGTGTCCGCGCAGATCGATGCGAACGAACGACGATCCTGTGCTCGAGAGCACTGGAATCGCGAGCCTGAGCCGGCGCTTGACCGTCTCGCCGGGTCCGAGCACGATTGGCGTCTGATGCAGCTCTCGCGAAGACCATCCACTGGGAAGATCGATCTGAGCCTGGATCGTTTCGCGCGCGTTTCCGGAATTGACGATCTCGAATGGCAGGATCACGTCGCTGCCGGCCTGCCCGTTTATCGCTCCGGATCCCGGACGAAGAATTATTTGTCTGACGAGGCTGACGTCGATCTCAATGGGCACGACCAGGGTCGCCGACGCAGGCGAGGAGAATCGCGCCTCGGCGGCGATGACTCGTCCCGCCAGCGCACTGGCGGGGATGCCGAGCGTTATCCCTATCCGGGTCCTGGCGGACAGGGGAAGAGAGCGTACCCGGGCACCCAGCACGACGAACTCTCCGCGCGGCACGACTTCGATGTCCAGCTTCATCACGCGCGCAAACGCGTCGGGAACGGGCACCGACATCACCTGATAGCTGCGAGGTGCGCCGGAGGCGGTGACAGAAGGGAGCGTAATCTCGATGTCGGCGACCGAGTCGGACCTGGAGCTGGAGGTTGCCAGAGATGCGAGACGGCTCGCATCACCCGGCGCGGAAGCCACCGATTGAGCGAGCACAGGAGAAAGAACGCCGGAGACGACGAAAGCGACGGCAGCGGCCGTGGTGACGCCGCGCAGGCGCACGATCACGGCACCGTCTGGGAGAGCGTGATCACGTAGTTCCCGGTGTAAGTCGCGGGAGGGTCCGTGGTCCAATTCAAGAGCATGCGAAAGAAGATCGTGTTACTCCACGGATCATTCAGTCCGTTGCGGACCTGGACGCGCTGCTCGACCTGGGCATCGGTGAGCGTTATCGAGTTCCACACGGCGAGATCGGACCGCCGCCACTGGAACTCGGCGATAGACTTTCCGCCGCCGAGCGACGCGGAGGTCGAGCGGATCGATATCGTCGTAGTGCGGCTGGCACCCGTCTGCGCGTTCACGGTAAACGTCATTGCAGGAGAGTCTATGTACCCTGCGTCGTAGTCAGCTGCGCTGGGCGCCGCGAACGTGACGGTGCCGCCCGTGAGGGTGAGGATGGTCTTCTGTGCCGCAAGCGGAGATGCGAACAGAGCCACCGCGAGCGAGATCGCCGCGATGGTGCTGGCGCCGGAGAGCTTGAGCACAGACACGCTAACCTACTTGGCCTGGAAATCGATCTGGCCGGCAACGAGCTCCGCGCCGCCGAAATCGATGAGCGCGAGCACGACATAATCTCCGACAGCCAGGCTCGCGGGAACATCGACCATCACCTTGCGGGTGGCGCCGGGAAGGGTGGGGAATTCGGCGACTGGCACTTCGACCGCGAGCGTGTTGTCGAGACGACGGAACTCGAGCCGACCCTTGGCGACGAGGTGCGCGCCACCCGTATTGTGGAAGCGAATGGAGATCTGCTTCTTGGTCGGGGAGGACGCGACCGAAGCGGTCTTGACCGCGCTCGTGGAGGAGGCAGCGGGGCGAACCGCTACGTCTTCGACGGCCATGCCTTCGACCGCGCCGTCGCGCTTGAGCCCGGGAGGAGTGACGTAAACCTTGACGCCAGTGCGAAAGATGTACTGGAGCGAATTGCCGCGGACGGACGCGCGCTGCGGGACTTCCTCGACGAAGAAGATGTCCCAGCATTCCTTGCGGAGGGCCGCGGCGTTCTGAACGCCGAGGCGTATGATCCGGCTGCTACGTGGCTCGATGCGGATGGAAAGAGGTGAAGCAGTCAGCATCGCGCCGCAGGATGTGCCGCTGGTGCCCGTGGGGAGAAAGCGATTGTCGCCGTTCTCCTCGCGATCCCAGTCCTGGCGCGTGATCGTAGCCTGCACCGGCTTGTCCGACGTGTTCGACATCGAAAAGCTGGCCGACACACGGCCGTTGCCCGCGGTGACCATCGTCACCTCGAGCGGATCTACGAGCAGCTGGGCGGATACCGGCTGCGAGACCACTACCCCTATTACAGCGCAAAGGGCGAGTACGGTTCCCCGGACTCGCCCTCTGCGCTCTTCACCCGCCCGAGCGGGCGGGCGAGAGCGAGAATTGTGCATCGGTTACGGAGCCGTCAGGGTGAAAACGATCGGAAGGCTGTAGCTACCTTCACGGTTACTGGGGTCAGAGAAGTCGGCGAGCCAGGTCGTTCTGAAGAACGCCTGCGCCGCAGTGCCGTTGGTCGAGCTGGCACCCGACGTGAACGACACGTCGGCATTCGTGATAGCGGCGAAGGTTCCACCGACCGCGGTCGACCACGCAAGGTGGCCAATCGGCTTCACACCGGAATTGGCGCCGGCGTAGGTCCAGTCCGTCGCGTTCTGAGACTTGATCTTTAGGGTCCAGCTGCGGTTCGCCTTGATGGTGAAGTTCGGGCCGGCGTTGGCGATTACTGCGCCGACGTCGATGTCATCAGCGGTTGGAGCGGTCAGCGAAGTGGTCGCCGCGCTCATCCCGAGCTTGACCAGCGCGCCAACGGTGACCGACGCGGTGTTGGTGGTGTTACAGGTGCCGGCATTGCCGCTGCACTGCGCATTTGCCTGGCTTGCGCTGATGGCGGTTCCGAGCACCATCGCGGCCAGCAGAGAACGGGTCGCTTTCATGTCTTTGATCTCCAAGGATTTTGATGGTGCCGGCTCCGACGCAAAGCTGAAACCGGTCCTTTCAGGCGGTTGAGTACTGTCCTTATAAGACGAGAACGGACCTCTCCTGTAACGCCTTTTTTGGAGAGAATCCGTTCATTTTTTTGCGCTATTTTGGCGCGTAATTCTTGCGTTCCACAAGCGAGCCGAGCTCGTCTGCAGCCCTTCAATTTACAAGCATTAGTTTACTAGTAAAGCGAAACGATTCAGACACACTGCGCCTGCCAAAATGCGTCGGTGTCTGTTCGGGTCGAGTGCCTAACGCTTTGTCCCAAATCGAGATAACCGGGGGTTAGGGGGCTGCCATGGGGTGATATGAAATCAGCCCTCCTTGTCTTCGTACTGGTCCTTGAGCTTCGCGACTACATTTGGATCCGCGAGCGTGGTCATGTCTCCCAGAGCGCGGCCTTCGGCGATGTCGCGGAGCAGCCGGCGCATGATTTTTCCGGAGCGGGTTTTTGGTAGGTCGGCGGAGAACAAAATGTCGTCCGGACGCGCCAGCGCGCCGATCTTTTTTGCGACGAATTCCTTGAGCTCGTCGCGGAGCGCCGGGCTGTGTTTGCTTTTGTCCCGAAGGGTCACGAACGCGGCGATCGCCTGGCCCTTGAGCTCGTGCGCCCTGCCGACGACCGCCGCCTCGGCCACTGCGGGATGCTCGACTAGCGCCGACTCGACCTCCATCGTCCCGATGCGGTGCCCCGCAACGTTGAGCACATCGTCGACCCGTCCCAGGATCCAGAAGTAGCCTTCGCTGTCGCGCTTCGCACCGTCGCCCGGGAAATACAGATCGGGACGTCCCGGCCATTTCGTGAAATACGTTTGCACGTAGCGGTCGTCGTCGCCCCAAATGGTGCGCAGCATTGCCGGCCACGGCCTGGTGAGCGCGAGCAATCCGCCGCCGACCTCGATGCGCTTGGCGGTGGAATCGAGAAGGTCCGCGCCGTATCCGGGCAGCGCTTTCGTCGCGCTCCCCGGTTTGGTCTGCGTGATGCCTGGCAGCGGCGAGATCACGATCGCGCCGGTCTCCGTCTGCCACCACGTGTCGACGATCGGGCACCTGTTGCCACCGATGTGCTCACGGTACCACATCCACGCTTCGGGGTTGATCGGCTCTCCGACCGATCCCAGCAGCCGAAGGCTCGAGAGATCGTGCTTCGCGGGATGCTCGTCGCCCCACTTCATGAAGGCGCGAATCGCCGTCGGCGCGGTGTAGAGGATGGTCACTCCGCGCCGCTCGCAGATGTCCCAGAAGCGATCCTTCTCGGGCCAGTCCGGCGCACCTTCGTACATCATGCAGGTCGCGCCGTTGGCGAGCGGACCGTAGACGAGGTACGAATGTCCGGTCACCCAGCCGATGTCGGCCGTGCACCAGAACACGTCGTCTTCCTTGAGGTCGAAGACCATTTTGGTCGTGCTCGCGACACCGGTGAGATAGCCTCCGGTCGTGTGGACGATCCCCTTTGGCTTTCCGGTCGTGCCCGATGTGTAGAGGATGTACAGCACGTCCTCGGAATCCATTGTCTCGGGCTCGCAGTTGAGCGGCGCGTCCTGCATGAGACGGTGCCACCACTGATCGCGGCCCTCTTTCATCGTCGCGAATGCTTCGTCTCCCGCTCCGCCAGGGCGTCGCTGCACGACTACCACGTGCTCGATCGACGGAGTTGTCTCCACCGCTTTATCGGAATTGCGCTTCAACGGGATCACCTGGCCGCGACGATAGCCGCCGTCCGCGGTGATCAGCACCTTCGCCTTGGCGTCGTTGATCCTGTCGCTGAGCGATTCCGGCGAGAAGCCACCGAACACCACCGAATGGATGGCGCCCATGCGCGCGCAGGCGACCATCTAGATCGCCGCCTCGGGAATAAGCGGAAGGTAGATCGCGACGCGATCACCTTTCCCAACCCCCAGTTTCTTCAGGACGTTGGCGAACTTCGAGACCTCGCGGTAAAGATCCCAATACGTGAGCGTCCGAGTGTCCCCCGGCTCGCCTTCCCAGATGAGCGCCGCCTTGTTCCGGCGCGGTCCGCGAATGTGACGGTCGATGCAGTTGGCGGAGATGTTGAGCTTACCCCCGATAAACCACTGCGCGTGGGGAGGCTTCCAGTCGAGTACCTTGCTCCACGGCTTGATCCACTCCAGCTCGCGCGCCTGCTCCGCCCAGAACTTCTCGACGTCCAGGTTGGCCTTGTCGTAGATATCGCTCGACGAGACGTTGGCGGTGAGCCTGAACTCAGGCGGTGGCTCGAACTTCCGGTTTTCCTGAAGGAGAACGTCGATGTCAGTCATTGGGGCGAAGTCGAGGGCTGTCGCCGAATTGGCGGAGTCGCAAGGATATAGCGTTTTGCGCCGCTCTCGCCAGAGTGGCAAGTTCTAGGCGAATGATCGCATACCCACTGCCTGCAAGTTCCGGGACTGATTTACCGATTGTCGATGTGGCCGACCTGGCGCGCGCGTTCGGATCGAGAAAGGCGGTCGCCGGCGTCACTTTTTCGCTCGCGCCCGGTGAGTGTCTGGCGGTCTTTGGGCCGAACGGAGCCGGCAAGACGACGCTCCTCCGATTGCTCGCGGGCCTCCTCAAGCCGTCATCAGGAAGCGCGCGGCTCGCCGGAATCCGGCTCCCGGGAGGGCCGCTCGCCCGCTCGAGGGTGGGTCTCATATCGCACCACACAATGCTCTACGAGGCGCTCTCGGCGCGAGAAAACGTCTCGTTCACCGCTCGATTATACGGCATTCGCGATTCCGGGACGCGCGTCGAGGATTCGCTCCGCCGCATGTCGATGTTGGAGCGCGCCGACGCGCCGGTCAGGCTGCTGAGCCGCGGCATGCAGCAGCGCGTGTCGATCGCGCGCGCGATGGTGCACTCGCCGCAGGTGGTTCTCGCCGACGAGCCGTACAGCGGATTGGACGAGAGCGGAGCGTGGGCTCTGACTACGATGCTGAGGGAGCTCCGGCAGTCCGGAACTGCGATTATCATCGTCACGCACAACCTCGCGGAGGGTCTCTCGCTGGCAACTCACGCCGCGGTGATGCACCGCGGACGGTTCGTCCGATACGACGCCAGCGACGGGATCGACCCCGGATCGTACGCCGCGACCTATCGCGAGGCTGTGGCGTCTCGTGGGTGATACCCTCGCCGCGGCGTGGCTGATCGCGCGCAAGGATCTCTCGATCGAGTTCCGGACTCGAAGCGCTTTCTTTTCGGCAATCGTGTTCGCCCTTTTGGGGCTCGTCATCTTCTACTACGCATGGGATCCGACCGCGGTCGCCGTGACGGATCTCGCTCCGGGAGTTCTCTGGGTCGTTTTCACGTTCTCCGGCTTGCTCGGCTTGCACCGATCGTTCGGAGTAGAGACGGCGGACCACGCCATCGACGGCCTCCTGGCATCGCCCGTCAGCAGAGAGTCGATCTTTCTCGGCAAGGCGATCGCGAATCTCATCTTTGTCGCGGCCGTGCAGCTGATCGCGATTCCCGCTCTCATGATCTTCTACAACTTGCCCCTCGGGCGCATTGCAGCCCCCCTCATCGCGATACTCCTGCTCGCGGCAATTGGACTCGTCGCGGTGGGAACGCTCTTCAGCGCGATGGCCGTGAACACCAGACTCGCCGAGCTGCTGCTTCCGATGCTGGCGCTCCCATTTTTCGTCCCGATCGTAATCGGCGCCTCGCAGGCGACGGCCAAACTGTTGAGCGGCCGCCCGATCGTGGAGGCCGGAGCGTGGCTCAAACTGCTGCTCGCGTTCGACATCGTGTTTGTCGCCGCGTGCATGCTGGCCTATCCGTTCACGGTCGAGGACTAACTGCGGACTGCGAATTAACTGCGGACTGCGAATTAACTGCGGACTGCCCACTAAACGATACTGCGAACTGCGGACTAACTACGGACTTCGGACTAACTGCGGACTTCGGACCAAAGGCAAGATCAGCGGTAGTCCAGCTCTTGTCCGCAGTCCGCAGTAGGTCCGCAGTCCTCAATTAGTCCGCAGTCCGCAGTAGCAGTTAAATTGGACTCAATGCATCTCACACGACCATGAAGATCTCCTGGCTCCCTACCATCGCCGCCGCGGCGGTGATTGGCACGGTGATGAGGGTGGCGCTTTTTACGCCGCTGGAAGCAAGACAGGGAGCGGCTCAAAAGATTTTCTACATTCACGTTCCGGCGGCCTGGGTGGCATTCCTTGCGTTCGCACTCGTCGCGATCGCCGGCGCCGTCTTTCTCTGGCTTCGTGATCAGCGTCTCGACCGCTTTGCCGAAAGCTCCGCCGAGGTCGGCGTCGTCTTCACGACAGTTGTGCTCATCACCGGACCATTGTGGGCAAAGCCCATCTGGGGCACGTACTGGGAGTGGTGGGATGCCCGTCTCGTCTCCACGCTCTTTCTCTGGTTCATCTACGTCGCCTACATCGTCCTGCGCGGCGCCGTCGAGTCGCCCGAGCTGCGCGCGCGATATTCAGCCGTCCTTGGAATCCTCGGGGCGCTTCTCATCCCGTTCATCCATCTGAGCGTCTATCTGTTCGCGTCGATGCATCCTCTGCCGATCATAGCGAAGGCAAGCGCTCCCTCGCTGCCGAGCGAGATGCTGCTGACCCTCTTCCTGTCGCTCTTCTCCTTCACGCTGCTCTACTTCGCATTCGTTCGCTCCCGCTATCAGTACGCGGTTGAGCGCGCCGCCGCCGCGGCAACGGTGGAGTACGATGCCTGACACCTCGTTCTACTACCATCTTGCCTATGCAATGGCGTTCGTCATCTACGGATCGTACGCGCTGAGCCTCTACATCAGGCGAAAGCGTCTGAGGGGCAGACGATGACCATGGCGAACCCACCATCCGCCCACGCGCTGTCTGCGGACGGGCGGGCACCTGAGGCGGTGCCGACCGAGATTACGGATCCGATCAATGCGCGCATCCTCGCCGTGTCCGAGGATCGCATCTCCGGGTTTGTGAATGAGCCATTCGCACAGATCGCGTTCAACGCGGAGCTGACCGAAGAGGTCGTAATCGAGCGCCTGCGCGCGATGCTGGCGTCGGGAGTAATCAGACGGATCCGTCAGACGTTGATGGCGACCAACCTGGCGCCCGGCGCGCTCGTCGCCTGGAGGGTCTCGCCGGAGAGGCTCGACTCCGCCTTCGCATATATGGTGAAGGACGATCCGTTTTCCGGACACGTCGTCATTCGTTCCACCGACGCCGAAACACCGGGCTCGGTCTACCGGCTTTGGACGACGCTCAAGGTTCCGCAGGGATTCTCGATGGTCAAGCACTGCGACTTTCTGGCGTCGCAAGTGGGGGCGGAGGCGTACCGCATCATGCCGGCGAAGCGCCTCTTCGCGCTCGGAGTGGGTCATCTGCGCCGGCGAGGGATGGAGCCTGGTTCGAGAAGCGAGTCGGCCGGCCGTGTGCTCGACACGAACATCGTCGAGCTGTCTTCGCTCGAGTGGCGCGTGCTGACCGCGCTCAAGCGTGAATTCACCGTGGACGAGATCACACCCGATCCGTGGCGCGCTCGGGCAGAGGAGGCAGGAATCGAGGTCGAAGAGTTCGTCAGCGTGTCACGGTCGCTGAGCGCGCGTGAAGTGATCGGAAGGTTCTCGACCTTTCTCGAGCACGTGAAGCCATCGGCTGCGGGTGAGCGCGTCACGCGCTATAACGCGCTGTTCCATTGGCGCGTCCCGGTGGGGCGAGAGATCGAGACCGGTATGGAGGTCGGCCGCCATCACATTCTTACCCACGCCTATTGGCGCGAAGGCGGCCCGGAGTTCGCGGACGTCAACATCATGGCTGTCGCGCACGGAACCGACAAACAGCTCGTGCTGGAGCACAAGGCGGCGATCGACGAGCATCTCGCTGAAGCCGGCATCCCCGTTCTCTACACCAACGTATTCTGGGGCGGCCGCAGCGAGATCAAGCCCTCTGAGATCTCACCGGTCGAATACGAATCCTGGGCTAAGCGCATCGGGCTTACACGAGAAGCGAGCGCGGGGTGACCGAAGGGAAGGTCTTTCTCGTCGGCGCTGGCCCGGGTGACATCGGTCTCATCACGGTAAGAGGCAGGCAGCTCATCGACTCCGCCGACGCCGTCGTTTACGACGCGCTCGCGAACACGGCGCTACTTCCGCCGGGCGCGCGCGAGACGGGGACGCCCGAGCTGTACTACGTCGGCAAGCGCGGCGGCTCGACGGACTCAGTTACCCAGGAGGAGATCAACGCTCTGCTCGTAAAGCTGGCGCGCGAGGGCAAGCGCGTGGTGCGGCTCAAGGGCGGCGATCCGTTCGTCTTCGGCCGGGGAAGCGAAGAGGCCCAGGCTCTCAACGACTCGTCGGTGCCGTTCGAGGTTGTTCCGGGTGTCACGGCCGGAATAGCCGCGCCGGCGTACGCGGGAATCCCCGTAACTCACCGCTCTCTCGCGACATCGGTCACCTTCGTGACTGGTCACGAAGATCCAGCCAAGCCAAGTACCCAGACCAACTGGTCCGCTCTGGCCAAGGCGGGCGGAACGATCGTGTTGTACATGGGAGTGAAAACACTCGCCGGCATCTCCGCGGCGCTGATCGAGGGAGGATTGCCGGGCGAGATTCCCACCGCGGCCATTCAATGGGGAACTCACCCCCGACAGCGCACAGTTGTCGCGACGCTCGAGACGATCGCCGCCAAAGCGGAGGAACAGAACATCACAGCGCCTGTCATCACCGTGATTGGCTGGTCGGTCGTGCTTCGCGACGAGCTCAACTGGTTCGAGCAGCGTCCGCTATTCGGAAAGCGAATTGTGGTCACGCGCGCGACGCAACAGGCCCCCATTCTGAGTGAGAAGCTGCGCGATGTCGGCGCCGACGTGATCGAGATGCCGGCGACGCAAATCGCGCGGCTCGATCCCGATCCTCTGCGAGCGGCGATCGACAGCATCGGCGATTACGACTGGCTGATCTTCACGAGTCAGAACGCCGTGGCGATTTTCTGGGAGCAACTCCTCGGACGGGGGAAGGACTCACGCGCATTGGCCGGACTCAGGATCGCTGCTGTCGGTCCGGCGACAGCCGGGGCGTTGCTCGAGCGCGGAATTACCGTCGATG
Source organism: Gemmatimonadota bacterium (assembly GCA_031372985.1). Lineage (GTDB taxonomy): Bacteria > Gemmatimonadota > Gemmatimonadetes > Gemmatimonadales > Gemmatimonadaceae > UBA4720. The sequence goes on along the minus strand of JANMMF010000178.1, from coordinate 1,486 downwards.
TGATTCCGCAGCGGTTCGTCGCCGAGGGGCTCCTGGAAATGCTTCAGGCGCGCGACGATGTCTCGCGAGCCAAGGTGCTCTACGTCACCGCTGAAGGCGCTCGCGACTTGCTGCCGGCTCGATTACGCGAGATGGGCGCCGCAGTGAGCATCGTCGAGGCGTATCGCTCGATCCCGGATGGCCTGGGCGCGGAGACGCTCGCCCGCGCCATCGAAGCCGGCAAGGTGGATCTCGCGACCTTCACCTCGGCGTCGGCGGTCAGGGGCTACATCGAAGCGGTCGGAGAAGAGCTGGCGCTCAAGGTGCCGGCCGCGTCCATCGGCCCGCAGACATCCGCCGCGCTCACCGACGCCGGCATTGAGGTGAAGGTCGAAGCCGAGGAATCGACAATCGACGGTCTCGTGGCGGCGGTGATGCGTGCCTTCTAGCAAGAGGGCCGATCCGGATGTCGTGCGGATCGGGACGCGGGCATCTGAGCTTGCGCTCAGGCAGGCGCGTCAAGTCGAGACCGCGTTGCTCGCTCGCGGAATCAAGTCCGAGCTCGTGACCTTCAAGACCACTGGCGACAAGAAGCTCGATCAGCCGCTGTCGGAGATTGGCGCCAAGGGACTCTTCACGCGCGAGCTCGAGGTTGCGCTCTCGAAGGGCAAGATCGATTGCGCCGTGCATTCCCTGAAGGACCTGCCGACGGAGTCTCCCGAGGGTCTGGAGGTCATCGCCCAGCTCGAGCGCGAGGATCCGCGTGACGTGCTCGTCGTCAACCGGGCCACCGGTGCCGAGGGTCTCGACGATCTGCCGGCAGGCTCGCGCGTCGGGACGTCGAGTCTACGCCGGCGCGCGCAGTTGCTCGGGCGAAGGCCGGATCTGGAAGTGGTGGAGCTGCGTGGCAACGTCCCGACGCGACTGCGCAAGGTCGAAACCGGCCAGGTTCACGCCGCGATTCTCGCGGCCGCCGGGCTCATCCGGCTCGAGGTGGAACAGAGGATCACGATGTTTCTCGAGCCACCGGATTGGCTGCCGGCCGCCGGACAGGGCGCGATTGCGATTCAGGTGAGGAGCGACGACCCCAGGATGCGAGATCTCCTGCTCCCACTCGACCACGAGCCAACCTCAATCGCCACCCGCGCCGAGCGCGCGTTTCTGGCGGCGCTGGAAGGCGGGTGCCAGGTGCCGATCGGGTCCCTCGTCACCGACGCCGGTGACGGTCCTACATTATATGGTATGCTCGCGGACTTGAACGGCAGACACATCGTGCGAGGGTCCCGCGCGCTCGACCTCGGAGCTCCCGAGTCGACAGGCGAAGCTCTCGCTGCCGAGATCCGCTCCCGCGGCGGCAGCAGCCTGCTCGTGGAGCTCCGGCAACTGTCCAGGCTTCCGGCTCCCCAACCAGAGTAAGAGTGTCCAGCTTTCCGCAATATCGACCGCGTCGGCTGCGGCGCACCGCCGCACTCCGGAACCTCGTCCGCGAGACGCATCTCGCGCCCGC
>JANMMF010000124.1:0-6474 GCA_031372985.1 Gemmatimonadota bacterium | reverse complement strand
TTCGGCGAGGCGGGCCGAGCATTCTGTCCAGCGAGCGCCGTCACGCCCGACGGAATCTGTCGCGCCGGGGACGTCGGGAACCCGATGATGCGTTCGCTTGGGGCGGAGCTCAACATCGACACGGGGGTCCAGCTCGATGTCGAAGCGCGCCTGCGGCTCGGGGTGGCCTTTCCGCTGTCGAATCGCGAAAGGCTGGGGGCGAGTAAAGCGCAGGCGTACGCGACGTTCGGGGCTTCTTTCTAGGCCGCCGTTACTGCTCGCGCTTCGTTGTCCAAACTGGCCACAGGTCCTCGTGTATCTAAGCAAACGGACGTTTTTAGCCGGGCGATTTTTCTCCCAGAGCGGCCGACGGCGGGCACTGGAGCTCGATCGGTTTTCACTTCACGACAGTTAGAAGACGATCTAACCGCAAGCCTCTGGTGTACTTATAAAAGGAGCCGGCCGCTCGCCCATCCCCGGACCCTTCGGAACGTCCCGTGCGGGGTATACCGGAAGCCCCAAACATTTAGGAACGTGGAAAGCCAAGGTCGGCCGACCATCTGTGATGTGGATTACGTAAGTCGTTGTCGTAGAAGGAGATAATTAATGACTGGCGCGGAATCACGAATAGGGGTACTATCCGTGCCCGCATCGAAACCACCCATGCGCAAGCGTGCCGTCCCGACTACATCGTCTTCTTCTTGACAACACTTTTTTTTTCGCGGAGAGTTGTACTAATGCCCATACCCGCCGTACCGCCTAAAGGCGACGCCCAGCTCAATGACAATGCGCGTACCGTGATCGGAAAGCGATACCTGATCAAGGACGGCACGGGCACGCCTGTGGAGCAGCCGGAAGACATGTTCTGGCGCGTTGCGGGAACGGTGGCGGAAGCAGACCGCCGGTATGGCGCGAGCGACAGCGATGTCACGGGCATGGCGGAGAGCTTCTACCGCTTGATGGTGGAGCGACGCTTCGAGCCGAACTCTCCGACTCTCATGAACGCGGGGCGCCCGCTCGGGCAGCTGTCCGCCTGTTTCGTTCTGCCCATCGAAGACGCGCTCTCCAACGGACGCGACGGGATCTACGACACGCTGCGGGCGATGGCGTTGATCCATCAGTCGGGCGGAGGAACCGGCTTCGGTTTCTCGAAGCTGCGCGGCAAGGGCTCGATGGTTCGTTCGACGACCGGCGTCGCATCCGGCCCGGTTTCGTTCATGAAGCTGTACGATGCGTCGACCGACGCTGTGAAGCAGGGCGGGACGCGACGCGGCGCCAACATGGGAATTCTGCGCGTCGATCATCCCGACATCATGGATTTCATCTCCTGCAAGGAAGACCTGACGCAGATAACCAACTTCAACATCTCCGTTGCCGTCACCGACAAGTTCATGGAAGCCGTGCAGGCCGGCACCAGCTACGATCTCGTCGATCCCGGCAGCGGCAACGTCACCGGGCAGCTCGACGCCCGCTCGGTCTGGGCCAAGATGATCGACGGTGCGTGGAGAACGGGTGAGCCTGGCTGTTTCTTCATCGACGAGGCGAACCGCTACAATCCGGTGCCGCACGTCGGACAGTACGAGGCGACGAATCCGTGCGGCGAGCAGCCGCTCCTCCCGTACGACGTCTGCAACCTCGGGTCGATCAACGTCGGCTATTACGTGAAGGACGCCCAGATGGATTGGGACGCGCTCAAGCGCGACATCCATCTCTCGGTTCACTTCCTCGACAACATCATCGACGTCAACAAGTATCCACTGCCGGAGATCGACGGCCTCTCGAAGAGAATCCGCCGCATCGGTTTCGGCGTCATGGGATTCGCCGACGCCCTCGTCCGCCTCGGCATCGCCTACAACACGATTGAGGGCGTCGAGTTCGGCCGCCGGCTGCAGAAGTTCGTTGACGTCGAGTCGAAGCGGGAAAGCGAGAGACTCGCCAACGACCGCGGTCCGTTCCCCGAATGGGCGAGATCGATCTGGGGTCCCGACGCGACGTGCGGACGCGATGCAAAAGGCAGTCGCGTTCGTCCGATGCAGCTCCTCAGGAACTGCAACGTCAACACGATCGCGCCGACCGGCACCATCTCGATCATCGCGGGCTGCTCGTCGGGTATCGAGCCGCTCTTCGCCGTGGCCTTCATGCGCAACCAGGCGGGCGTGCTGATGCCCGATGTGAACGAGGATTTCGTCGCGATCGCGAAGAGGGAAGGCTGGTACTCCGACGAGCTGATGGAGAAGATCGCCAAGGAAGGACACATCCACTTCGACGAGGTCCCGAAGCAGTGGCAGCGCGTGTTCGTAACCGCGCACGACATCTCTCCTGAGTGGCACGTCAGAATGCAGGCCGCCTTCCAGGAGAACTGTGACTCCGCGATCTCCAAGACGACCAACTTCCCTCACGTCGCCACCCCAGAGGATGTGAGGGCGATCTACGAGCTCGCCTACGCCCTCAAGTGCAAGGGCGTGACGGTGTATCGGGATGGCTCGCGCGACAATCAGGTTCTCTCGACCGGCGCGACCGAGCAAGCCAAGGCGGAGCGCGAAGGCAAGGCCGACGCGAGAGCCGAGAGGGGTGAGCTGCACGGTACGATTGCCGAGCTCGAGGCGGAGAACGCCAGGCTCAAGCAGGCACTGTTCGACGCGGAGGCCGAGAATCTTCAGCGCCGCGCCAAGCGAGCCCGTCCCGACACCCTGCGCGGGATCACCACGCGCATAGAGACACCGCTTGGCACGATGTTCCTCAACATCACCGAGGACGATCGCGGTCAGCCGTTCGAGGTCTTCATCAACCTCGGCAAGGCTGGTGGCGCGGCCATGGCGGATGCCGAAGCAATGGGTCGCCTGATCTCGCTCGCGCTCAGATCGGGAATTCCGATTCGCGAAGTCCATCGCCAGCTGCGCGGCATCGCGTCGGACAAGGCGATCGGGCTCGGACCCAACAAAGTGCTCTCGGTTCCGGACGCGATCGGCATCGCGCTAGAGAAGTGGATGCGGGAGAAGCAGGGAGTACAGCAGGATCTACTTGGCGCTCCGCCTCTGGATCCTTCCGAGGTCGAAGCGCTACAGCCGAAGCCCACTTCCATTACGGGTGAGGGTGGGCAGGCTCAATACCGCTTCGAGGCAGTGAATCGAAGTGAGTCGTTTATCGGTACGTGCCCGGACTGCGGATCGTCACTCGAGTTTGCCGAGGGCTGCGCCAAGTGTCACGTGTGCGGATTCAGCGAATGCGGGTGAGATAGACATCCCGCTTTGAAACGGAAACGCCGGGCGATAATCCCGGCGTTTTGTTTTGTTGCGAACTAACTACTACTGCGGACTGCGGACTTGACTGCGGATTGCGGACCTACTGCGGACTGCTGACTAACAGATACTCCGAACTGCGGACTAATTGCGGACTGCGGACCTACTGCGGACTGCGGACTAACTGCGATGCGCGTCTGGGGTCGGTTTGCAACGAAAACGCTCCCTGTTGCGGTTCAATGGTTCAGGTAGGATTAGCGGGTGCGGATACAGTTGGGCGTGCCCCATTCCGATCCGCCTCGCGCTGAGAAAACTGGAAGGGATCCGCTGTCGAGAATGCGCGCCTACCAGCTGGCGCGTGGACTACTCGCGGATTCCTGCTCAGATGCTGAGAGACTGCGCCACCACCTCGTGACTGAAAAGGTTTCCGGCCAGCTCTACGCCGCCGTTGGATCAATCGCGGCAAACATCGCAGAGGGCTATTCGAGGAGCTCCGGCCGGGACCGCGCTCGTATCTTCGACTATGCGCTGGGCTCTGCGCGCGAGAGCATGACATGGTACCGATCGGCAGAGCCCGTCCTCGGCACGGAGCTCGTCTCCGGGCGACTAGGCACCCTCGAGGAGATCCGCCGATTACTACTGGCAATCATCCCGCGCGAACGCAGTCGGCTGATCAGACCGGCGAATCCTGAGAAGCCCCGTAAGTAGTTAGTCCGCAGTCCGCAGTCGGTCCGCAGTCCGCAATTAGTCCGCAGTTCGCAGAGCAGTGATCAGTCGTCAGTCCGAAGCTACTTCACCCCGCCAAACCAACTGGTGCGCTTGATCCCTTTTTGGACGAGATCCGGCGGGCCGTACTCCTTGCCGCGCTTCCAGGTGAAATCCATCTCCTCGTTCACCGCTGCCAGCGCGAAGCGGGATTCCTTGATCAACAGGAACGCGGCGTAGAGCAACAGGCCAGCGCCGCAGAGTCCAAGCCCGATTGGAAGCAGTGCGAGGATCACCTGCAGATTGAAATCGGACGTTGTGATCGCCACCAGAAACGCAATTGCCACGCTGGTGCCAATGAAAAAGGCGACCGCGGCGTATAGCCGCGACAGCGCGCGCTGAAGGAGTCGTGCTCGCGTCGTCACGAAGTCGAGCTGGGTGAACAGCATCCGCCGCTCTTCTTCGCGACCATCGGCTCGCTGATCGTTGGCGCGGGGAATCAACGCGCTCGAGATCTCTCGCGTACGGGACACTGCCTTGCTGAGGCGATCGGATGTCGCGAGGATGAGCGATCCGCACGCTGATATGAGCACCGCTGGCGTGATCATCGCCGAGAGGACGGCGATGGGGTCTGGAAAGTTGTTCACGCCTTATTGTAACGCAGCTACCCCAGTGGTGACATATTTAAGCGCACGTTTACCTCGGACCAGGCAGGGGAGGGCTATGGACGACAGGAAGATCGCGGCGTTGGCAAAGAAAAACGCGGCCAAGGCGGCGAAGTCGAGCGGTAAAAAGGGCTTCGGCAAGAAATACGACAAGAATCTCGCCGATCTGCCGACTGATGAAGCGACTCTCAAGGAGCGCCAGGAGCACGAGCGCTTCTTCAAGGAGATGCGCAAGCGCGAGTTCTAAGCGCAGCTCTGGTCCCGGACTCCGGGACCGAGTCGTGGTTCCCAAACTGAAATTCAACAGGAGAACAGGATGATTGCTTCGCGGCTCATTATCTCCGCGGCGCTCGTCGTCGCCGCCGCCGGCCTTGGCGCCCAGGGCCAACCGATTCCGGCCGCGCCGGCTGCACGGCCAGCTCAGCCCGCGCCGAGAATTCCCAGAGCCGCGGCGAGCACACGCGCGTCCGTGACGGTATTGATCGACAGCCGGTTCGACGCGCTGGAAGGGGGATGGTTCGGTGCATTGAACCTGGCAGGGCCCGCCAAGATCGAAATCGATTACGGGCAACCGCACCTGCGCGGGCGAAGCGTCATTGGAATGCCTGGCGTGGTACCCTGGGACAGCGTCTGGCGTACGGGCGCCAACATGTCGACCCAGCTCTCGACTGAAGTCGACCTGACGATCGGGAACACCTTCATTCCCCGAGGGATTTACACACTTTTTTCGCTTCCCACCCGGACGGGCTGGAAGCTGGTCGTGAGCAAAGAGGTGCTTCAGTGGGGAACCACCTACGACCCTTCGAAGGACTTCGCGCGGATCGACCTTCGCCAGCGAACATTGGCGGAGCCCATCGAGAGTCTGACGTTCTGGCTCATCCCCACGCCTGAGAACCCGCCGTCACCCACCTACCCTCACGGCGTGCTCAAATTCGCCTGGGGCACCACCGAGCTTTCGGCCGACTGGCGAATCGGACGCCGATAATCAGTCAAAGGCGCGCGTCGAATTCGGCGCGCGCCTTTTTTCTTGCACGAGATCCAAGGCGGGAAGGGTCGGAGGCGGGGATGTAGGTGAGCTCGACCCCCGATGCGGCGCGCTTGAGCAGCATTCCGCCGCGCGCCATGTCGCCGTGACCGATGAACTCCTTCGGGAACAGCAGTCGGTCCCCGAAAATTGGCAGCAGGACGTCTACATACTTCCCCGTAGCAACGCTTCCCAGCAGCACAACCTGACACCGGGGCCCAATCCGTTCGGCGATTTCGCGTGCATCGCGCTCCAGCGGGTAGCGGTATCGTGACTCATCCGCGTCGATTGGAACCATCGCAAATCGCTCGAGATCCTTCAGCGTGACCAGAGTGCCCGGGGAATAAAGCCCATCGGTCGGGGTTATGATCTGGATACCGGGCGCGCGGCGGGGCGGCGGATTCTGGAATTCGCGGGCATAGGTCAGCTTTCCTCTGAAGTAGAGCCCGCTGAGGAAGCTGAACACGTCGCCCAGAGGCGCCCCAGGCTGTTGGCGGACGCGGGTGCCGATATCGAACTCGGCCCGGTCGTTGGAGAGGAGGGCGGCACGCTTACCGCCGCTGCTCGCCGGTGAGAGCAGAAAGATCCGTCGCTGTGGCACGAGCGGAATTCAAGCAATTCCTTCGCCGTCTCGACGGATAGAGAGGCGGAGCGCCGCGTGGATAGTTAGAATTGGAGAGGGGGGACATTCATGGCTAAAAACAGATTGCAGGAGCTTCATGACGCCGGGCAATCAATCTGGCTCGACAGCATCGATCGCCGGATGCTGCACGATGGCGAGCTCGAACGCCGCATCCGGGACGATGCGCTTACCGGCATGACATCCAACCCGACGATTTTCCAGAAGGCGCTCGCGTCGAGC
>JANMMF010000110.1:0-5729 GCA_031372985.1 Gemmatimonadota bacterium | reverse complement strand
CCCACCGGTACCACTCGCTTGGCGAGGATTTGAAAGTCGCGGGGAGATGCTGAGTCGCGGGATGCTTCCGGTCTTCGACACGCAGAATCGCCGACGTGGGTCCCCATGTATTACTGACGTACGACCCCGACCCGAGAAATGTGTTGTGATACCAGTCCCAGTTTGCCGGATACGCTGACGGCGTCAGGGCAAAACCAGCAAAGTGGAAGCCCATCCAGGCTCCACCATGCTCCATATACGCCTCGAATGCCGCTCGTTGTGCAGGATCTTCGGGACGCGTATCCAGGAAGACGACTACCTCATATCGGGAGAGAAAGTCCGAGTTCAGGTTGTTCCAATTGGACGTCGTGTCGAAGCTGAAATTGTATTTCGCCGCCATTTGCGGAAACCAGCGCTCGGCTTCACGCACGAAGCTGATATGCGCCTGATCTTCTTTGGCGGTATAAAACGCAATTACTCTGAACTTTGGCTTGCCGCTATCGCCGCCAAGCGCTAAACAGCAGTAGATGAGCGCTGCAATGCCGAATGCTTTGAGGGCAGACATGGTGACGATTTTACTCAATTCCATGATCACTTGCCCCAAGCCGAACCAACCCGTTTAGGAGGCTAGAAGCCCACCGATGACGAAAGCAGAACTCCTGACCGAGAACCTCAAGCTCCGACTCCAGACACCGGAGCAGGTTCTGGCGTCGATCGAGGCGATGAGCGCGTCCGACAGAGCGGAGGTATCGCCAGAGTGGCTCGCTCGGGTGAGTGCCTCGACATCGGCGGATCCTTGGCTGCACGGCTTCGCCATGGTGCATCTGGCGACCGGCACCGTCATCGGGAGCTGCGGCTACAAGAGCCCGCCGGGTCCGGACGCGGTGGTCGAGATTGCCTACGGAGTCGACCCGGCGTTCCAGGGCCGGGGATACGCTACTGAGGCGGCGCGGGCCCTGGTCGCTTTCGCGTTCGGCAGCGGCCGGGTCAGCCTCGTTCGCGCTCACACGAGGCCGGCGGAGAGCGCCTCCACGCGGGTGCTCACCAAGTGCAGGTTCGAACGCGTCGGCGAGGTCGTAGATCCAGAGGACGGGTTGGTTTGGAGGTGGGAATTGCGGCCGTCGAACGAGGAGTTGTAGTTGAGGCAACAATATACTTGGCATGTGTCAAGTATATTATTGCCGTAGTTAGGGGCGTGACGGTGCGCTCTCGTTCGATCTTCGGCACAATCGGCGCGGGATTCCAGAGCATCATCGGGGGCAACATCACGCTCCTCACCGACCTGTGCGAGAAAACCCGCGCCCAGGACTTCGCGGAAATGCTCGAGCACGCGCAGGAGCTGGGAGGGAACCCCGTGATCCAGGTTCGCTACGATGCCACAGAGGTCATGACGGGCGTCACAGAGGTCCTCTGTTACGGCACAGCCGTTGTGATGGTGCCGGCATAATTGCCAACCGAAGCCTGGATCGCGGATCAGCGCCTCGCCAATCAGCAGCTACTGAAGCCGACGCTCGACCGGGCGATTCAAGTTGTTTCCCTGCTCGGCGCAGTGCAGGCGCAGGACTATGGCGCGGCGAAGTGGGGGCTCGGGCAGCGAACGCTGAACGCTACCGATGCCGACGTCGAGGAGGAAATCGCGGCGGGAACGATCGTGCGCACGCACATCTTGCGACCGACCTGGCACTTTGTCGCGGCCGCCGACATCGGCTGGATGTTGGCACTCTCAGCACCGAGAGTCCATGCGGCAAACGGGTACTGGTATCGTTGGCTTGAGGTGGATGACGCCGTGGCTCGCCGAAGCCGAACCGTGCTGACCAGAGCGCTGAGGGATGGAAAGCAGCTCACGCGCGCCGAGCTGGGACAGGCGCTCACGAGAGCGAGGATTCAGATTACGAGCCCGCAACGGCTTGCGTGCATCGTGATGCGCGCTGAGCTCGATGGGTTGATCTGCAGCGGCGCGCGTCGCGGGAAGCAGTTCACCTACGCGTTGCTCGAGGAGCGCGCTCCGCGGATGAAGGCTCTCGATCGGGATGAAGCACTATGTGAGCTGGCGAAGAGATATTTCTCGACGCGAGGGCCCGCCACCGCGGACGACTTCTCCTGGTGGTCGGGGCTCACGAAGGCCGATTCAAGGAGAGCCGCGGAGGCCGCCGCGCCCGATCTGGAGCACGAGATCATCGATGGTCGGCCGTATTGGCTGCCGACTCCCGCGCGACTGGCGAAGCCGCGGACGCCAATCGCGCACCTGCTGCCGAACTACGATGAATACTTCATCGGCTTCAGAGACCGTAGCGCCTTTGCCACGCGTCTGCGCGCGGCTGGAATCGAGGCAAGAACTGATGCACTTTCAGGTCACATCCTGACGATCAACGGCCAAATCGTCGGCGGCTGGGGCCGGACTCTGCGGGGGAAGGAAGCGATTGTCCGCTTGAAGCTGCTACAGCGTCTGACCGCGCCCGAGAATCGCGCGGTCGATCGAGCAGCGAGGAATTTCGGCGAGTTTCTCGGGATCCAGGCGAAGATCCAATAGCTACCGGCCGACAGTCGCCAGGCAGCTCGGACAGATGCCGTGGGTAAACAAGGTCGTCGTGTGGTGACTGATATAGTCCTCGACGGTATGCCAGTAGTTCTCGTCGTCACGGACTTTTCTGCAGTATGAACAGATCGGCAGTATCTCCTTCAGAGTCTTTAGTTCCGCCAGCGCAGTCTGGAGCTCGCGTAACAACTGCTCCCGGTCTTCCTCCGCCTGCTTGCTCGCCGTGATGTCACGCGCGACGGAGTAGATGACCTGCGCGGCGGAATCCGGCGCCGCATTCCAGCGGAACCATCTGAACGAACCATCTGTGCACAGATAGCGGTTCTCGAAAGCGAGCGCCTGCCCTCCGCCCCTGACATGGGCGTTCTGCTTCAGCGTGCTCCGACGAGGTGATGCCCGCCTCCTCTTAGCCAGGCTCGGTGAGCCGTCGTTCGAGCTCGCCGTCGTCGTCGTCGCCATTCACGATCACAATTCTTCGCTAGCCATTTACCAATCTCCCAACGAGGTCCCGCATTATCATATAACCCATGTCGAAAGTAAAAATCGGAATTATCGGCTCGCGTTTCCAGGCGGATTGCATCGCCGCCTCGGTGAAGGCGATGCCGGAAGAGATGGAAGTAGTCGCTGTTGCCTCTCCATCGAAGGGGAACGCAGAGGCTTTTGCGCGCCGACACGGAATCCCGGCCTTCTACTCCGACTACCGTGAGATGTTGCGCGACCCGGGGGTCGAAATGGTCTCGATCACCGCGCCCAATCGCCTCCACGCAAGTATGACGATCGACGCCGCGGCGGCCGGAAAGCACGTCGTCTGCGAGAAGCCGCTTTGCGTCACGCTCGAGGAAGCCGACGCGATGATCGATGCCTGCGCCAGGGCCGGCGTCCTCCTTCTCTACGCCGAGGAGCTTTTCTTCGCGCCGAAATACGTGAAGGCAAAGCAGATGGCGGACGAAGGCGCCTTCGGGAGAATCCACCTGGTAAAGCAGGGCGAGAAGCACTCGGGACCGCACTCCGACTGGTTCTGGGACGTCGAGCAATCAGGCGGCGGCGCGCTCATGGACCTGGGTTGCCACGGTATCGCCTTCTGCTGGTGGTTCCTCGGTAAGCCAGGAGTAAAGAGTGTGTATGCGCAGCTTTCGACCCAGGTGAATGCGCATCGCACTCGGGCGGACGATGAAGCCATTACTATCATCGAGTTCGAGAATGGCGCTGTCGGGATGGTCGAGAGCAGCTGGAACCGGCCAGGTGGGATGGACGACACAATCGAAATCTTCGGAGCGAAGGGCCAGACATACGCCGACATGCTGATGGGGAACGCCCTCCCAACCTACTCCGAGGTCGGGTTCGGCTACGCGGTCGAGAAGGCGTCGTCCACCAAAGGATGGACGTACCCCGTTTTCGAGGAGCACTGGAACTACGGCTTCCCGCAGGAGATGCGGCATTTCGCGCGCTGCGTGCGCGGAAAAGAAACCCCGATCTCCGACGGCGAGACTGGGCGCGTCGTTCTCGAGGTGGTGCACGCTGCCTATGCCTCGGCGGGGCTCGGTCGCAAAATCACGATGCCCTTCCGTCCCAAGGGGATCGCCAAGCCGATAGATCTCTGGAAGAAACCGGACCTCGCGCAAGCGGCGCTCTGAATGCGGCTCGCCGGCGCTATCGACATCGGCGGGACTGGCACCAAGATCGGGATCGTCGCCGAGGACGGCACCATTCTCAGACGCAGGACGCTCTCCACAGGTGCGCACGCCGAGCCGAGAGAGCTCGTGGACGCCATCGCGTCATCGCTTCAGCTGATCCTCGATGCCAGGGAGTCGAACAGGAGTCCGGTGTCCGGAATTGGTGTTTCGGTCGCGGGTTTTCTCGACCCCGAACACTCCGCGATGGTCCACAACGCGAACCTGCCTGCTCTGCACGGCTTTCCCTTGCGTCATGCTCTCGAGGAGCGGCTCTCGCTCGAATGCCGCCTCGAGGTAGACTCGAACGCCGCCGTCGTCGCCGAATACCGTCACGGGGCGGGGCGAGGGTCGACACGACTGCTGGGCGTCACCGTCGGCACGGGGCTCGGTGGCGGAGTGATCATCGATGGTCATCTCCTGCGCTACACCGGTGAGTGCGCGGGTGACATCGGCCACATCATCGTTGACCGCAAGGGACGCCCGTGCACCTGTGGAGCAAGAGGCTGCCTCGAGGCGATGGTCAATGTGGCCGCGCTGTCCGAGCGTGGTGGGGGACGCAAGGCACGAGAGATCGTGAACAGCGGAAGAAAGGGAGACAAGCTCGCCCAAAAAGCACTGGCCGAGACCGGGCGCTGGCTCGGACTTGGGCTCGCATCGCTGTCGCCGCTATTCTCCCCGGACAGAATCGTCGTAGGCGGAGGAATCTCCGCCGCTGGGGATCTGCTGCTCGATCCGACGCGAGCGAGCTACCATACACATGTGCAACCGGAGTTCCGCGGGAGGACACACGTGGTCGGCTCGTCCTTCGAGGGATGGGAAGGGATGATTGGCGCGGCGAGTCTTTTCCTGGACCCACTCCCGTAGAATCGACCAATGCCCCGAACACCACTGAGCGTTTTTCCGTCGCCCGATGCAATCGGAGAGCACCTTGCTGCACGCGTGCTCGAACGCATCGAGTCAGCGCGACAAGCCGGCAACGGCTTCCTTCTCGGATGCCCGACCGGTCGGACTCCGCAGCCTGTGTACAAGGCGATGGCGCGAAAGCTCGCGGAGAAGCCACAGGACCTGAGTCACGTCGTCCTGGTACTGATGGACGAATACCTCGTTGCCCAGGGTGGCGGATTCGAGTACGCGTCGCCCAATGAGCCGTGGTCGTGTCACCACTTCGCCCGCGCCGAGATAGCCAACCGCCTGAACGCGGGACTGTCACTGCGAGAGCAGCAAAGGGACGAATCGATCTGGTTCCCGGATCCACGTGATCCTGAGGCGTACGAAAAGAGGATCGCCGACGCCGGCGGGATCGACTTCTTTATCCTCGCTTCCGGTGCGAGCGACGGGCACGTGGCGTTCAACCCGCCCGGCAGCTGGCGCGAGAGCCGCACGCGGATCATCCGACTGTCCGAGGAGACGCGTCGCGACAACCTGCAGACCTTCCCCGCGTTCGGATCGCTGGCCGCCGTGCCGACTCACGGCATCAGCGTCGGCATCGGCACGATTGCGTCGGCGAAGGAGGCCGTGATGATCGTCTGGGGCGCCAGCAA
>JANMMF010000018.1:0-2277 GCA_031372985.1 Gemmatimonadota bacterium | reverse complement strand
ACTGCACGGAGCGCCAGCGTGTTCTTGATGACCACATAATCGACGCCGGCCCTCTTGAGGCGGCGGCGAAGCTCGGTCATCCGCTTCACGTTGAGTCCGGTGAAATCGGTGTAGTAGAGCGACTGCGCCTTCGTCAGCTTGTCGGATAACTCGGCAACGAGCTGTTCTTTCTCTGCTCTTTTCATCGCTCGGTACCGGTAGACCTGTAGGGGGTTATGTCGATGTTGACGCCAGGCCCCATCGAGCTCGAGATGGCGACGTTGCGAACGTAGACGCCCTTCGAGGCCGACGGCTTGGACCGGACGATCTGGTCCATGAACGCGGTGAAGTTCGACTCCAGCGCCTCGGCCGGGAACGAAACCTTCCCGATCGCGGCGTGGACGTTCCCCGCCTTGTCGACTCGGTACTCGATCTTTCCGGCCTTCACCTCGCGAACAGCACGGGTGACGTCGAACGTCACCGTACCGGCCTTGGGGTTCGGCATCAATCCACGAGGACCGAGGATGCGTCCGAGCGCGCCCAGCTGACCCATCTGGTCAGGAGTCGCGATCAGGACGTCGAAGTCGAGCCAGTTTTCCTTGATCTTCGCGATGTACTCGGTGCCGACGTAGTCGGCGCCCGCCGCTTCCGCTTCCCTCGCCTTGTCGCCGGCGGCGATGACGAGGACGCGCACCGTCTTACCGGTGCCGGCTGGGAGAACGACGGTTCCGCGCACGGCCTGGTCGGCGTGCTTGGGATCGACGCCGAGACGGACCGCGACCTCGACGGTCTCATCGAACTTGGCGAACGCAGCTGACTTCACGATGTCGATCGCCTGCCGGGCCTGATATCTGGTGTCGGGGCTCCGCTTCTCGGCGGCTGCCTTGTACTTCTTGCCGTGTTCCTTCATCAGTCCCTCACCTCGATGCCCATCGATCTCGCGGCGCCGGCGACCATCGCCATTGCCGAGTCGATCGATTCGGTGTTCAGGTCGGGGAGCTTGATCTCGGCGATCTTCCGGATCTGCGCTTTGGTGACCGAGCCAACTTTGACGCGGTTCGGCGTACCGGAGCCCTTTTCAACTCCCGCTTCCTTCTTCAGCAGGACGGCCGCGGGCGGCGTCTTGGTGATGAAGGTGAAGGATTTGTCCGCGAAGATGGTGATCTCGACCGGGAGAATCGTATCCTGGCCCTGCGTCCGAGCGTTGAACTCTTTGCAGAAGGCCATGATGTTGATTCCCTGCGGGCCGAGTGCCGTTCCCACGGGGGGCGCCGGGTTCGCCTTGCCCGCAGGGATCTGCAGCTTGACGAAACCAACTGCCTTTTTTGCCATGATACTCCTCAGTGTGCTAGTCGCGTGGCCACGGTGCTCTGCCCGTTTCACGGGCTCCCGGCTCGCGGTCCGACTCCCACGGTGTGATTAGAGTCGTAGTGGTATCCGACTGTGCGCTCCTCGCCTCATCGGCCGCCCCGCGCAAGGGCCATCACCTGCGGCGGGAGTAGCGCCGCTGTGACTTCAGATCGTCCCTTCAGTTGTCACGGAGGTCGATGAGATCGACGAATCGATTCTCCGCGTCGGTTCCGGTGCAGCCTTGGAAATTAATCGGTCCGGGGCCGGATTAGTAGCCCTTCAACTGCAAATAATCGAGCTCGACGCTAGTGGGCCGTCCGAACAGCGAAACCGACACCCTGACCTTCCCCTTGTCGGGGAGGACTTCCTCGACGGTCCCGTTGAAGTCCGTAAACGGGCCTTCGGTTATCGCCACAGCCTGTCCAACCAGGAAGGGGATCTCTTCCTTGACCACTTCCGGCTCCGAGTCGTCGGACACACCGAGGAGGCGGTTGACCTCTTCGGCGCGAAGCGGCTGCGGCAGCCGCTCGTGCCCTACGAACTTGATGACGCCCTGGATCCCGTTGACCGTGTGCGCGGTCTCCTGGTCCATGACCATCTCGACCAGCACGTATCCCGGGTAGATCTTCCGCTCGACGTTCACCTTCTTGCCGTTCTTGATCTCGACCGCTTCCTGGGTCGGGACGAGCGCCTGCCGGATGGCTCTCTCTTCGGCGGGCCGTGGATCCGACTCGATCCGGCGCTGAATCAGCGAGCGGACCTTGTTCTCATGGCCTGATGTCGTCTGGATCGCGTACCAGCGGTGCTCGGCGGGGGCCACGATCATCGTCTCGAGAATAGTGATGGGATTCCTTGAACCAGTATGAGCTGGAGCACGAGATCGATGAGCCCGATCACCGCGCCGATGAACAGCACGAAGATGATGATCTTGATCGTCGTGTCCTTGAG
>JANMMF010000400.1:0-1825 GCA_031372985.1 Gemmatimonadota bacterium | reverse complement strand
CGAGAACAAGAACTCTTTCGCCATTTGTGTTTTTCATACTTCCTCCTCGGCGAGCGGTGCGGTTGGTGAAGCGCGCACTCTATTCACTCACCGGCGGAGGACCGTAATCCGCGCGCCGCTTACGAGATCACTTCGCTTCGCTGAGGGTACGAGAGGGAGCGACGACCGCCATCAGCAGCGCCGCGATCAGGGCGAGCGATGCGCCAAACACGAACGCGGTTGGGGCGCCGGCGCGATCCCAGATGGCGCCGAATATGAGAGAAGCCGGCAGCGCGCCCAGGCCGATCGCGAGGTTATACCACCCGAACGCCGATCCACGGCGGTTGCGCGGAACGATGTCCGCGACGAGCGCTTTCTCGGTTCCCTCCGTCATCCCGTAAAAGATTCCGTAGACCGCGAAGAGCGCCCACGCCTGCCACGCTGCCGCTGCCCAGCCGAACGCGAAGTAGACGGCCGCGTAGAGCAGCCAGCCGCCCACGATCAGCGGCTTGCGCCCAATGGTGTCGGATAGCTGCCCGCCATAGGTACCGGTCGCCGATTTCACAAGGTTGAGAAAAGCCCACAGAATCGGCGCCATCGCCACGGGAACGCCCAGCTGATTTGCGCGGAGGAGCAGAAACGCATCGGTCGAGTTTCCGAGCGTGAAGAGCAGGACTACACCGAGATAAGCCCAGAACCGCTTGGTGAGCCCGCCACCCGCGACGCCCCCCGCCGCATCAGAGATCTTGTCCGCAGGTTCGCGCCGCGGAACGTCGCGCACGACGATCACCAGGACCACGAGCGCAATGATCCCGGGAACCGCCGCGAGCCAGAAGACGTTACGCAGCGCCTGCTCGTCGTGCGGGAGCAGCCGATTGGTGCCGTCGAACGAGCCCACACCCTGCAGCTTGAGAATCATGAACGCCAGCAGCGGCCCGACCACCGCCCCGGCGTTGTCTGCCGCCGCGTGGAATCCGAACGCGCGTCCCCGGGCATGAGGAGGAGCCGAGTCCGCGAGCAGCGCGTCACGCGGCGAGGCCCGGATTCCCTTGCCGATGCGGTCGGTGAGTCGAATCGCCAACACCTGCGATGCGCTATGGGCCATCGCGGTGAATGGTCGGACGATCGTCGCGATGCCGTATCCGATTACGACGAGGATCTTCCTGCTGCCGATCCTGTCCGACAACCAGCCGCTGGCGAGCTTGAGCAGTGAAGCCGTCGATTCGGCCACACCCTCGATCGCGCCGATGAAGCTGGCATTGGCGCCGAGCACGCCGGCGAGAAAGACCGGAAGGAGAGGGTAGATCATCTCGGTCGAGACGTCGGTGAAAAAGCTCACCGCGCTCAGACCGAGGATATTGCGGCCAAGCTTGGGCTTGGCCGCCGGCTCGACGGACGCCACTACGAGGAGCGCACCTCAGAGTGGTCGCCGACAGTCATCTCGCCCTTCACGCCCTCGACGATCGCTTCGTCGCCAATGAGCGAGTTCTTGAGCACCGACTTCCTGATCGTCGCCTTCGAGCCGATGATCGAGTGGCTCACCTCGACCCCTTCGAGCACCGAGCCGGCGCCGATGGAAACGTTCGGGCCCACCTTGGACTTCTTGAGCGTGACGTTGTCCTCGATGTAAACGGGATCGATGATGGTCGAATCACCGGCGCTCTTCGGCCGACGCGCTCGGCCGCGCGTGAGCATCGCCTGATTGGTCTCCAGCATCGTCTCGATCTTTCCGGCATCGTACCAGCCTTCGACGTCGATGACGCGGATCTTGGCGCCCTTGTCGATCATGTACTGGAACGCGTCGGTGAGGAAATACTCGCCCTGATTCTTGGGTTGATTGAGCGTG
>JANMMF010000395.1:0-3227 GCA_031372985.1 Gemmatimonadota bacterium | reverse complement strand
GCGATACAGCTTGTTGCCGATGACGAAGCTCGGTGTCGAGCCTACACCGCGTCTGAGGCCATCGGCGAGATTGGCGCTGATGCGCTTCTGGTACTTCTGGGCATCGTAGCAGCTCTCCCACTTCGAGACGTCGAGCCCGATCTCGCCGGCGTATCGCTTGAAGAACGGCTTGGGGACCTCGGTGGCCTGGGTGTTCCATTCGTCCTGGGCCTGGTAGAGCCGGTCGTGCATCGGCCAGAACTTCGCCTGCTCGTCCGCGCACGCCGCCGCGTTCGACGCGGCGTTTGTGTTGCGGTGCTGGGTGAGAGGAAAATCGTAGTACGTGAGGCTGGCGAGCCCGGGCTCGATGATCCGGGTCCGCACGTCTGGCTCGGTGATGGTCGCGAATCCGGCGCAGGAAGGGCACTCGAAGTCGGCGTACTCGAGGATCTTCACCGGGGCATCGACCTTGCCCATCAGATAGCCCTGGGCAGGGCCGGCGTTGGAAGTGTCAGGGCCGGACAGAGCGACGCTCGGACCCGTCTTTGGTTTGGTGGCGACATAACCGATTGCCGCAACGCCGATGAGAGCGATCGCGCCGAGGAGCCAGTAGAATGCTTTTGGCCGATTTGATGCATTGCGGGCCTGCCTGACGGCGCCCTTGCGGGGTACGTTCCTGTCTCTCGTTTGATCGCTGTTGGGAGGCATCTTCCGTTGTCGAATTCGTGGGTGTTTACTGCTGAGGGAGCTACTGTGACGCGAAAGCTAAGAAAGGGGTACCTAGATGCAAGCTGACATCCTGCGAGCGCCGGTTGGACCCGGAGCGATGCACGTGGAGAGATACGGCCATGGAGGGACAGCCGTCATCCTTCTGCACGGATTCGGCACCTGTAACTTCCTGTGGCGGGCGATCGCGCCGGCGATCACCGCCGCCGGACACACCGCCTACTCGGTGGATCTCCTCGGGCACGGTCAATCGGACCGGCCGCTCGATGCCGACTTCGGAATCGCGGCCCAGGCGGAGTATCTCGATGCGGCGATGACCGTATTGCGCGTCTCGCGCGCGGTGATCGTGGGAGTGGATTTCGGTGGTGACGTCGCGATGAAGCTCGCGGCGAATCGCGCGGATCGCGTCGAGAAGCTCGTTCTGATCAACACCCCTGCCTTTGAAGAGCTTCCGGCAAAGGACATCACCCAGATGCAGCGCCGCACCGCGCGCTTCGCGTTCAGCCTGACCCGCGGGGTGATGGGAGCGGCGCCGCTGCTCGAAGGGGTGCTCAGGGGGAGCGTCGCCAACGAAGAGCACATGCCGATGAAGCTCGTGGCCCGCTATCTCGCGCCGTTCGTGGGAAAGGACGGTGCGAACCACCTGCTTACCCTCGCCAGCGCAGTACACCGCGGTGATCTGGACGAGGACGAGTACGGCGAGATCCACGCTCCGACGCTCATAATCTGGGGAGACGAGGACAAGTGGGTCGATCCAAAGCTCGCCGACAGGCTCGTCAATGCTATTCCCGATGCCCGGCTCGTCCGTCTCGCGGGCGTCGCCAGGCTCGTTCCCGAGGAAAATCCCGAGCATCTCTCCGAATTATTGCTCGATTTCATCAAGAGACGCGCTGCGGCATGAACCTTTCTTCTATGAAGTGGTGTCTAAAGTCAGTAGATTGATGAAGCACGATTTCATTGACGTTTTACTCAACCGAATTGATGAACACTCAGAAAAACAGATTCCGGAAGGAGCCAGTCCGGGCTGCAACTCCATTCGCGGACGCTCGGGATGAGCTGTTTCAGCAGATCATGCGCTGCGGCGTAGTTGGCTCGGCGCCCGAGGACCAGAAGGATTGGTTCGACAGCACGATGGACTACCTTACTGGACGCTACCACGAGCTGGCGCAGTCAGAGATTGAAGAGCTCAGGGTGCTAGGGGAGAGGTTCGCCCAGCCACCCAAGGTTCGACAGGCCGTTTGATCCGGGAGAAGGGCGCCGAAAGGCGCCCTTCTCTTTTTTTCATGCTACCTCCGGGCGTTTACACCCTTCCGCAGAATCAATCCGATCCGCCCACCACCTCCCAGTCCAAGCTCAAGGGCGGGCACCCACCCCTCCCTCTCGCCTAACGGCAACGGCCCCTCGACCCCGAGAAATACCAGCAGGTAGGCCCGGGACCCGCCATCCAGCTCCGCCCGGTACCGGCCGGAGAGGCCAGCACTCGCGTACGGCGCCCAGCGGCTCTGCCTGAACGGATCCAGACTGAATCGTGTGATCAAATCGGTCCGTCCTGACACCCCGTGCCGCCCGGCGCCAATGCCGGCAACGAGTCCCGATCGCATGTAGATGCCGGCCGGAACGGTGAAGCCGTACCCGGCCTCGATCGCGCCGGTCCGCGCGAAGATCGCGTCGACGCGGACTTCGCTCTGGAATTTCTGCTGCACCAGTTGGCCGGCGATGACGCCTGGCACCATCGTCGTAACACCCAGAATGGCCACGAGCGTCACTCTTTTACTGCGCATTGAATCGAATGGCCGAGTGGAGGGGCTAGCGTGTGCGGCCGCGCCAGAGCGCGATGGTGTAGTCGATGATCGAAGCGACTGAGATTATGCCGATCGTCAGTATCAGATAACGCGTCGTTTCCGGCATCGCGACGATCGCGACGAGCGTGATCAGCTGCATGACGGTGACGATCTTGCCTAGCATTCTCGCCCTGAAGACCGCCGGGCGCAGCGTTGGAATAATTTTGGCGACTATGAACCCCGCGGCGGTCGCCAGATCGCGCGTCAGGAAGATGAAATACTGGCCCGTGGTGAGCAGACCCTCTACGAGGTAGGTCGAAATCGCAACGAAGACGAAGATGCGGTCAGCGAGGGGATCGAGGAGGGCGCCGGTGGCGCTCTCCGATTTTTCGTGGCGCGCCAGCCAGCCATCCATGAAATCCGTGAATCCGGCGACCGCGATCAGAGCGATCCGATCCCACGGCTCCGAGACCAGCACGAATGCGAGCGCGAGCACCACGCGCGACAGCGAAACCGTATTTGGAAGAGTGAACAGTGCGCTGCGATTCATGCGGCCGAAAAGTACGACCGGCCGCGAGTGCTTGCCAGCGCGCGCGGCCCTGTCTAGCTTCGCTCGATGACCTCGCACAGGCTGCTCGGGGCAATCTATCTCGCCCTTACGGTCGCGATGATCGCGTGGGATATCCTGCAGGCGGGTCGAATCGCAAAGCTGCGACGCACTCCGCGCGCGTTTCAGGCGAT
>JANMMF010000305.1:0-15594 GCA_031372985.1 Gemmatimonadota bacterium | reverse complement strand
CGTCCGGATCCTGGTGGCGTCCGACGCGACGGGCACGGGGTACGATACGGGCGGACAGGTGCACCCAACGCTCGCGCCCGACGGTAAGCTGCTCATGTGGACGAGCAACATGAACGGCTCCGGCCGGTTTGACACCTTCGTTGCCCGGGTCCCAACGCGGTAACACGGTCAACACGCTGGCGGCCGGAATCGGGGATTGATTCCGGCCGCTTTGCGCCGCTTTCAGCCGGCTCGCAGAACGGTAGCGATTGCCTTGCTACTGGCTAGTCTGATTGCAGTCGCCGTTGTCACTCTCACTCCAACGGCGGGCACCGAACAGATTTCCTTCTGGTGTTTGAAGTGTGGGGAGCGACCCGCCGTCGATTTGCTGCTGAACATCCTCCTCTTTGTCCCACTCGGCGCGGGTCTGGGCTTGTACGGGGCCCGTTTTCGACGAGCGGTTTTTCTTGCGCTGCTCTGCACGTGCCTCGTCGAAGCGCTCCAGTTCTTTGTGGTTCCGGGGCGATACGCGAGTTTTCGCGACATCCTGGCCAATTTCGCTGGAGCGCTGGCCGGCTACCTGCTCGGGCGCCATTGGCGAGTCTTGGCCGCACCGAGTTGCGGCGCTGCCCGCATTCTTGCAACGGCGGCTGCCATCTTGTGGCTGGTCACTCAGGCCTTTACGGCGTGGGCAATGCAAATCACCCCGCCGCCGGAGCCGTGGTGGGTACAACTGCAACCGACACACGATCGATATCCCGCGGTGTTCACTGGTCGAATCCTTGGGTTGTCCGTCGGATCAATTCAGATACGAAACAGCGATCAACTTCCCAGTGACGACACTGACGCGATCCGGAAGCAGATACTCACCGGAGCACCGCTTCGAGTAGTCGTGGCGAACGTCGATGCGACCCGCGGACTGGCGCCAATCGCGATTATCTCCGCCGGCCCAGTCAACGACGTTGGGCGGTGGGGGCAGGATGGGCGCGACGGTGTGTTCGGCGTCGCCGTACGCGGCACCCTCCTTGGGTTGAGGACGCCGTCGGTGCGAATTGCGGGTGCAATCGTGCGTGGGGATACCGTGACGCTGACGGGCGCGTACCGGCACGGACGGTATGAGTTGCAAGCGGAGAATCGCGGCGGCGTTCGCCATCGCGAGCTGCGTGCGAGCCCTAGCTGGGGCTGGGCCTTCCTCCTGCCGTTTCCGTTGTACGCATTTGGCTCGAACGTGATTGGTCTGACGGCGTTGTATTTGGCAGCTGCGTGGTGCGTTCTCGGCTACTGGAACGCACGATCCGTTGTCGCGGCGAACACGATTGCTCCTGTCGCGCGAATGGGCATTGCGATTGTCCTCGGCCTCGGCGTGGCTCCGATCATACTTGCGCTGCCCGTTGCCCATTGGTCGGAATGGCTCGCCACTATCGTCGGAGGCGCAGCAGGCTGGACCATAGCTCGAGCGATCACACGGAGGTGAGAGAATCGAGACGACGAGGCGACTTCGCGATCAGCTCTGCAAGTTGCTCGACGCAGCGATCAATTCGGGAATAAACTTGCTCGACGACCTGCGCCTCGCAGCCCAACGGATCGGTAATGGTGCGGCTTTCGATCGACAACGGATCGAGATCGCCTAGTATCAGCACCGTCACGCCATGTCCATAACGTGAACGGATTCCCCGCGCCTGGTCTTCGGACATAACCGCCACTAGATTCGCGGCACCCACAGCATGCGCCGTGACGAGCGTTGAAAGATGCGACGATAGATCAATCCCATGCACACGCGCAACGCTGAGCGCTCGTTCGGGTGCTGGACGCCCGGGCGCGATGAAGCCGGCAGAGTCGATCTTCATCGACACCGACGAAGGCATCGCTGCAAGTGCGCGCTTGAACGCCGCCGCGGCATATGGGCTTCGGTACACGTTGCCGTGGCAAAGAAACAGCACGGAGCGGATGTGCCTCTCAGTTACCTGTCGACGCGCGTTGCGTCGCCGGTGCGCGTGAACGAGCCGCTCGAGCAATTGCCCAAAATTCCCCAGTGTCTACCCTGCCCCGTACGTAGGCGTAGCCAATATAAATCGATTGGCAGCTTCCGAGCGGCCGTTCAGGATTAGACCTGAGGCGAGCCCCGGGAAGATCCCCGCCTCGTCACACTGGTGTTGCTCCCCTACAACAGTTTGTTCGGTAGCCGGCACGCGCTCCCAGGGACGTCCGAAGCACCCGACCGAGTTCTAACCATTGTGATAGCAGAGACTTAGCCTGCCTAGCCGCCATACTTGGCCGGGCGTGAGGACACGCACCGAAATCGGCACCCTTGCTGCTTCTGCACCGGCATGAGGCGTGGCTCGTCGCCTGGCCAACCTGGGATCCCGAAGGTCACTCTGAACAGCCGTTGACTATGGCGCATTCCGACTCACCCGAAGCGTCCGTCTTTCTCCGGATGGCGTCCGCGCGTTCTGCCGACGCGGGGTGGAGTGCATCCATCAGCGACCTGCAGGCCATTGATTGGGACCGCCTGATTGCCTTCGCGCTGCTGGAGAACGCAGCCACGCTACTCGACGATCGAATCTCGCGCGTGCCCGAGCTGCTGGTTCCTGCACCCCAGCGGGATCGTATCGGGCGGCTCGCGCTGGTCTGGACGTTCAAGCTCAAGCTGCTGGAGAGACGTCTCCAGGAGTCACTCGAGGCGCTCGAGGGCGCCGGCATCGAGGTAATCCTTCTCAAGGGCGCCGCATTGGCGGTGAGCACTCATCGCTCGTTCACCGAACGGCCGATGGCAGATATCGACATGCTCGTCGACCCGGCGCGCGCTCGAGATGCCCACGAGTTGATGCGGGAGAACGGGTGGATTCTGGATTCGACCGGCCGTCCAGAGGATGCGTGGAACGACCACCATCACCTGCCTCCGCTCGCCGATATGAACGGAAGCGGCCTGCGATTGGAGATTCACGTGGCTCCCGTTCCGCCCGGCCACCCATTCGATCTGGATTTTGCCCGAATCAGATCGACCGCGCGACACGTGACTTTCGGCGGTGTTCCGGTTCTGGTGCCCGAAAATCACCTCTATGCAATCCACAGCGCGATTCACTTCGCGTGGTCGCATCGCTTTGAATCAGGCGCGATGAATGCATTCCGGGATCTCGCCGCGCTCGAATCGACCGGCAACTTTTCATGGGTGCGGCTCATCGACGTTGCGCGGCAGGCGCGCGCCGAGACGGCCTGTTACTGGACCGCGCGACTCGCGCAATCGCTCGCCGGAGTCGCTGTGCCCGACTCTGTTTTGAAAGAGCTCGCGCCTCCCATCGCGGAGCCGTTCCTGTCGCTCCTCGAGGAGCACTTCTCGCAACTGGTGCTTCGATCAGACCGCGCGTGCCCGTCCGTCGCGCTTCGGAATCGGCTCTGGGCGTTTGCACTGCAAACCGAGTCGTCGGTGAACCAGGAATCTCCGCGATGGGACGTCGACGCTCGCGGCAGTGCCCCGCCGCGAATGCTCATGGTTCGACGGCTGGGTTCGCACCTGCAGCGAGCCCGGGAGTGGTCGCTCTACATCGGAACCATGTTCACCGCTCTTGGCTAACGAATGACTGCGATTCTTGGCGTTTTCGAGACAGCCGCCTACGGACCCGGCGAGCGTGCGTTTTGTGACGCGCTCGGCAGCGCTTTGGGACGTGCCGGAGGTCGTGTGCGACTGCAAATCGAGCCACCGGCGATTCTTGGCGTGGCACATCGCGCGCCCGAGCCGGCGTCGGGATGGCTTCATCCTCCCAGTTTTGCTATCGACGATGATTTTGTGGTTCTCGCGGACGCGACGCTCTACTACGTCTCCGACCTGAGGCGCGCGCTCGGTGGACGGGTGAGTGCGAATGCCTCCCCATCACAGCTGATTCTCAGCTCATTTCGCAAGTTCGGAACCGCTTGCGTGGATCACCTCGAAGGTGATTACGCGTTTCTGATCTGGGATCGCCACTCACGCCGGGTGTTCTGTGCACGTGACTTTACCGGGCGCCGACCACTCTTCCTCGCGCCCTGGCGGACCGGCCTCGTGGTCGCGACCTCACTCGACTCGATCGCCGCGCTGCCTGGATTCGACCCGCAGATAAACCTCGCCGCCGTTGGCGCGGACGCTGCGGGCCTGCTGTTCGCCTGTGACGACGAGACGTGCATGCGCGGAGTAAAGTCGCTTCGCGCCGGTCACACGGCTGAATGGAGCGCCAACGCACCGTTGGTTACCCGGAGGTTCTGGCACCCGTCGGCGAAGAACGTTGAACGGCTGTCCTTTGATGACGCGGCGGAACATCTCCGCGAACTGCTCGCGACCGCAGTGACCGAGCGGCTGACCGCGAGTGGGCCTACTGCGGTCTGGATGAGCGGTGGCCGCGATTCGACTGCTGTTTTCGGTGCGGGCATGCATGCCCTGCGCGGTGGGACGACCAAAGGCGAGCTGGTGCCGGTCTGCCGCAGCCATCCACGCGGCGACAGCGGGCGCGAGGACGAAGCGATCGACGACATCGCACGTTTTTGGGGGGTCACCCCGCAGTGGACCGACGCGCAGCACACGCCGCTGTTCCCCGGATTGCACAACAGGACCCGTTGGAGTGCGGAGGCGTTCGCACCTCCGTTCGAGGGGCTTACTCGCGCGCTTGCGAAGACCGGGCGCGCGCTCGGGTCGCCGGTCGCGCTCGATGGCTACGGCGGGGATTTCCTCTTCCAGGTGTCTCGCGTTTATCTGTCCGACCTGGTTGCGCGCGGCCGCGTGACGAGGGCGCTGCGCGATTGGCGCGCGATGGATGGTGGCAAGGAGGGCCTGCGCGGATTCGTTCATTATGGAATGCAGCCTCTGCTGCCGAGGTGGACGACGACCGCGCTGCGCGCAGCACGCGGGAGTCGATCATTTCGTGCGTCGATGGAGCGAACCATGGCGCCGTGGATCGATGAGCGGTTCGTTGGGGAGCACTCGCTCGCAGATCGCTTCGCGTCTCTCGGACCTGCAGGTCAGGTTGGCCCAACCGCAGTCGAGCGCGAGGCCCAATTCTATTTGACGAACCAGTTCTTCGCGCGCGTCAATTGTAAGATGGCCGGTTTCGCCCTCGAGCACGGCGTTGAGCTCCGCTCTCCGCTACTCGACGGGCGCATCGTCCGGTTCGCGCTCTCTCGCCCCGCTGAAGAACGGAACAACGCCGGCGATGACAAGCGATTGTTGCGTGCAGCGATGCGCGGATTGCTGCCGGAGTCAGTGCTCGCACCCCGCAAGACAAAAACCGGAACGCTCGCTTCGTACTTCGCGCACCACATGCGTAATGAAGGAGTCGCGCTCCTCAATCAGCTCCTTCCTGCCCCAGCACTTGCCGATGCGGGCATCGTAGATTCGGCCAAGCTCGCGCGCGCCGTTGCCAGCTATCGCCACGAGGGCCCCGGCTACCCACACGCGGAGTCCTTGTACTGCACGCTACAGGCTGAGACGTGGCTGTCCGCTCGATTGGCGGTTGGGATGTCGATGAGACCGAGAAGGAGGCGGGGTCACGCTCTATGAATTATGCGCTGGGCTGCCCTCCATCATCGGGCTGTGCCGCGGTCGCAATGGCCGCACCTTCGTCGGGCGGGCAGCCCGACGCCTTCCACGGAGGAAGCATGTACAACACGACGGGCACTGAGGAAAGAGGACCCCCGGTTCCCTACAGCCAGCCACGGCTCTCTCGTCTTGGCACGTTTCGGGAATTGACCCGATCGGGCGGAATGTCGTTCTCGGATATGTTCGCGACCGACGGCAGCGCCGGCTGTGTAATGAAAAGCTCGTCCTCGTACACCTGTACTAAAGTGTGACGGGGAGTCTGCTGGGAGGGGCGCAGCTGCCTCTTCCAGCGACGACCCCACTCTGAAACTCACAGCAACACACTGGAGCAGTCGATATGGAAAGCATGGAAGTCAGTGCAGGGTTCCACGGTTCTTCTCGTTATACGTGGTACCGGTAACCGAGTTGGGTTGATGCCTGACTATTTCGTGTTTGGCGGATGCCTTCGATCCGAGCTGACGTTTCCGGAACTGTCGCACGCCCACAGTCGCGCGCCCGATTGGGTGTTGCATCGGGGCACGCTTTCCAGAAACGACAACGCGGAGGTGCTCTCCGATGTCGAGCTCTCCCCGACGTGTCGCATCCGTCTCACGCGCGGCGATGGTTGGTTCCGTTACTTTCATTCCTGCACTGGCTCGTTCGAAGTTTTTGCGGACGGTCGACGCATCTTATTCGAGCCGGCGGAACACGGAGACCTCGACGGGGCCAGAGCCGACTTCGTCTCGCGAGTTCTGCTGTACTGCGTCGATCACGCTTCGATCACGTGGCTGCATGGCAGTGCGGTCCGCATTGGTGCGGGCGCGGTCGCTTTCCTGGGGCCTTCAGGGTCTGGAAAGTCAACGATTGCGTTGGCGCTGACGCGCGGCGGAGCGGACCATATTTGCGACGACACGCTGCCGGTGGAAGCCGGTCCCAACCCGGTCATCTGGCCCAGCGACGACATCATCCGTCTCTGCTCCGACAGCCGAACGCGGCTCGCATCATCTGCAAGCGCAATTCGTCGTGAGTCGGATGGCAAGTTCGTCATGACGCGACGCGAGGTTGGGTCCGCGCAATCATTGCCAGCTTCGGATGCACCTGACAAGGCACGCTGTCCGCTCAACGCCATTTATATACTGAATTCAAGCGAGCCCCCCCAAAGCGGCGCCGCGGTTTCGCGCCGACTGGTGTCTCCGACCGCAGCGGTTCCGGTCCTCATGCAGCATCTGAAGCTCGGGCCAGTGGTAACTCGTGAGGATCCGGCGCGGCTGGTGAAACAGCTCGGCGCCATCGCGCGAGCAGTTCCGGTTTACGACCTCACTGTCTCGCGCGACTGGTCCGTCGTTGACGAGGTGGTGGAGCGCGTCATCGCCTGGCATGCGCATACGAGCGTTCCCCAGAGCGAGCTCATCTCGGCCTAGGCGCATTCGAGTGAGCCTCCCAGCCGGGATCGACGCGATTTCGCTCAGCCGATCTGATCCGCAGCGTCCGCGTACGGCAAAGTCGTGTGCGACTCGCGTCAGCGTGCGCGGCCTTACCAAGAGCTACGCGGTGCGCCAGGGTTGGCGGAATGCGTTGAGACATCCATTCTCCGCCCCGCGAACCACCGTCGTCGACGCGCTCGATCTGGATGTGTTCGACTCGGAGATGTTCGGCATTCTCGGACTCAACGGCGCCGGGAAGACGACGCTCCTCAAAATGCTGGCGACGCTCATTCTCCCCGACGAAGGGAGCGCGACCATAGCCGGGCACGACATCATTGCCAGACCGCGCGAGGTGCGAGCCCATCTCGCCATGGTAACGGCGGACGACCGCAGCCTGAACTGGCGTCTGTCGGCTGACGAGAACATGCTCCTCTTTGCCGGACTCCATGCAATGAACGGGATGCAGGCGCGTGGTCTCACGACACAGATTCTTGCGACAGTCGGCCTGCACAGCGTCGGCGAGAAACTCGTTGGCGCGTTCTCCTCCGGAATGCGACAACGGCTGCTGCTCGCTCGCGCTCTCCTGTCAAACCCGAGCATCTTGCTTCTCGACGAGCCGACGCGCAGCCTCGACCCGGTGGCAGCCCATGATTTCAGGCGCCTGTTGCGCGAGCTGGCCGACCAGAGCGGCGTGACGATCCTCCTCGCGACCCACAATCCCGACGAGGCGTTTACCTATTGCGATCGCGTCGCGGTGCTGCACCAGGGCAGCATCGCCGCCCTGGGGCGCGCCAGCGAGCTCGCGAGACGCTTCGGTCGTGAGCGATATCGCATCTGGACGCACAACACAGAACACCCGTGCTTCGGTGCGCTGGCAAGAAGAGGCTTGGTGGAGGAGCTCACTCCGGCTGCGGACGGGGATGGCGGCAATTGCGTGGAGTGCACGATCGCAGGTGGCGAAGCGCAGGCTGCGGATGTTTTGCGCCGCCTGGTGGAATCGCACGTCGGAGTCACCCGATTCGAGCGGGTTGCTCTACCGCTTTCGACCCTGATCGCGAGAATCGTGGAGAGCCATTCGACCGCGGCTGACAGGGAGTCCGCGCGTGCGTGAATCCTGGGCGCTAATCCGGGCTGCCTGGCTCACGGCTGCCAGTTACCGAATAGCGATGTTCGTCTCGCTGCTTGGCCTCGTGTTCGTTTTGCTCCCGCTCTATTTCATCGCCAATGCGTTGCAGCCGACGATGGCGCACACCATATCGGGCGAGGCGCGTCAATATTTCGGCTTCGTCGTGCTCGGCGCCGTCTGCTTCTCGCTTGTTTCGGCTTGCACGACGGCGCTGCCTTCGGCGATCAACGGTGCGATCGGCCGCGGCACTCTCGAGGCAATACTCGGAACTCCCGCACGGCTTCGAGCAATCTGCGTTGGTCTGATGGGCTACGGCGTTCTTTGGGCAATCCTGCGGGCGGTGATCCTCCTGGCTGTCGCTGTCTGGCTCGGCGCCGCAGTGATATGGCGCGGCGTGCCGCTTGGGATCGGAGTAATGGTGCTCACGATGCTTACCTACACCGGGTTCGGCCTTGTCCTCGCAGCCATCGTGATGCTTTACCGAACTAGCGGACCGCTGGCGACAACGTTGTTGACGGGGTCAATGTTTCTTGGCGGGGTCTATTACCCCACCAGCGTAATCCCTTCGTGGATACGTGACCTCGCCGCGTTCTTTCCGCTGACCTACGGCTTGCGTGCCGTTCGTCAGATCATGCTGCGCGGCGACTCGTTCGATCGTGTGGCGCACGACGTTCAGGTCCTCGCCTCGATGGCGATGATCTCGCTGTCGGTTGGAACGCTGGTGTTCTGGCTCGCGTTGCAGCGCGCCCGACGTGCGGGAACTCTTTCGAGTTACTGATCCCACGTCAGGCGGTCACCGGAATGACGCGGCCCGCGATGAACTCGATGGCGCATTATGCCGGAGAGCACGGGATTTCCCGACACTGATACCTGCGTCAACGGAAGGTAGGCGAGTGTGTTGGCGGTCGTGTCTCCGAGAACCCCGCGCCCGAGCTCGACCCATGCATGAGCGGTGAACGAACCACGGTCGTGACGAACTCCTATTCTGATGCTATGCCCAGAGATGCCATGGGCGTCCAGCATTCGACTGAGCGCCACGGCTCGTGTGAGACAGAGCGGGCGAAAAATGCCGTATCGCGACGCCCGGTCAATCGCCGCTGCGATGCGTTCGCAGGCCTGGGTTTGCGAAGCAGAGGGGGAGAACGTTGTGCCGCGACCGCCGGAGGAGATCTCGACGAATTTTCCGAGGGGACTCAGCCACCTCATGGCCTGAGCGCGCAAAAGCACGAGTTGCGCCTCGCCGACATAGCGTATTTCAACCCACCGTCCGCGACGTAACGCGCGAATAGCGGCGCCGATTCGCGTCACGCCGCGGATTTCCGGCCCGAGCGGTCTACGAGACCGGCTCGCGCGAGCTCATCGAGAAGCGCGACGACATCAGCGTGTATGGAGTCTGGTTCGGCGTCCGGAAAGCGCTGATGCACCGATGAACAGAGCGCGTCCACGTCCGCCACTTGAGGCAGGAACTCCCATATCGAGGTCGCCACGGCGTTCATGCTGTAGTAGACCTCGTCCTCCGGCGTGAAAAGCACGGCGCCATCCGGGAGCTTGACCCATACGACTGTCAATCGAGGAACGGGCAGGGAGGTTAGCAAGTCAGTGGTCACGTTAGTTCGGCCAGAGTGATTCGGATAATCGGATGCGTTGCACGACGCCTGGGAGTTCGCAGACGCCATGCCGCCCCGCGAAGGACCGTAACCCCTTTGCTGCCAAGCCTCTCGCATAGTTGTGCTCGCTCTCGGCGCTCGGGCGGCGTAGCGCTGCCGCGACACCCTGTCGCGGCGAGGGCACCCCCCTCAACACTTTCCCTTCCCTCGAGCCTATCGGACAACATGCGAACGGCGATGCCAGGGCCTGTTCGCTGTAGTCCTACTACCACATGACTGGGGCAGTATCGCGACAAAACTTTTGTGGTAGGAGCGTGACGCATTACTTCGCGCGCCTAAGCGCCTGTCGCAAAGCGACTTATGGAGCCGACCGGATTGCCGTAGAGGGGAATGGAAGATGCTTTCTCGCGCTCGCTGACTGCCGCGGGAGGCAGCGCGCACGATCGGGTGGACGTGCTCCCGCGTGCACACCTACCCTGGATCGGCGCCGGACACTCTTTCACTGCGAGCTCGTGATCTCTGCACCGTATCGCCGTCTTCGCGAACAGCTTGTTTCGGCTCCCAGGGTCTGGGTGGTCACGGGCGTGGCGGGCTTCATCGGCTCCAATCTGCTTCAGGAGCTGATCGCCCTCGGCCAAACAGTTGTCGGTGTCGACAACTTCTCTACCGGACATCGCGCAAATCTAGACGAAGTTCTCGCCGGTCCCCTTCCCGGCAGCGCGCACTTCCGTATGGTGGAGGGGGACATTCGAGATCTGGACACGTGCCGCACCGCGTGCGAAGGGGCGGACTACGTACTCCACCACGCGGCGTTCGGTTCCGTTCCCTGGTCGATGGATGATCCGCTCCGAACGAACGCGGTCAACGTCGACGGCTTCGTCAACATGTTGGTCGCTGCGAAGGATGCGGGTATCAAACGCTTCGTCTACGCGTCTTCCAGCGCAGTGTACGGGGACACCCCTGATCAACCGCAGCTCGAGGATAGGCTGGGCCGCCCGCTGTCTCCGTACGCGGCGAGCAAGACGACCAACGAGATCTACGCGCTCGCCTTCCAAATGAGTTACGGTCTGCAATCCATCGGATTGCGCTATTTCAACGTATTCGGTCGACGACAGGATCCCGCTGGAGCATACGCTGCCGTTATTCCGCGGTGGATCGCGACCCTCCTGCGTGGCGAGCGGTGCCGAATCTTTGGAGACGGAGAAACGACACGAGATTTCTGCTACGTCGCGAATGTCGTTCAGGCAAACTTGCTGGCGGCGACGGTGGAAGACCCGAACGCGACCGCCCAGGCATACAACGTGGCATGCGCCGAATCGGTCACGCTAAATCACCTCTTTCATTTAATGCGCGACCGCCTCGCGCTGAGCGATCCGCAGCTTTCGCATGCCGTGCCCCAGTACGACCCCTTCCGCCCGGGAGACATCCGATTCTCCTGCGCTTCGATCGAGAAGGCTCGTCGGATGCTTTCGTTTTCACCTTCGCACGACGTTGGTCAGGGGTTGGCCGAAGCACTCGACTGGTACGTCGAGAAGGCGAACGCCACGACAGCGCGAAATGTCATGAACTCCCACGACGCCAACGGCTCGACCGCGCATTTGCCGCGGTTTGACGGCGCTCCTCTCACGCTGGCAGTGTCATGACTCCTCCCCCTCCGCGCAAACTGGCCGCTCTCGTCGGATGTAGCGATGAGTGGATGTGCCGATCGCTGGAAACCGTTTTCGAGGAGAAGGGGTTTGCGGTCACGCGGTCTGTATCCGGCAAGCAAGCGCTTAAGCTCGCGCGGCGCGGCGGCTTCGATGTGCTCATGCTCGACGAACGGATGGATGAACTGTCGGGTCTCGATGTGTGCATCGCGTTGCGCGACGATCCTCTTTTCGATCACGCCACGCCCATATGCATAATCTCCCAGTCGCATACGACGCTGCCGAGCCGGAACGCTGCGTATGCGGCTGGCGCGTGGGAGTATTGCCATCAGCCGGTCGATTTCGACGCATTGTTCATGAAGATCCGCACGTTTCTCCGCGCGCGGCAGGAGTTGGCAGCAGCCCAGTCCAGTTCTCTGATGGATCCCTCGAGTGGCCTCTACACAACGTTTGGGCTCCAACACCTGGCGGAACAGCTTGGCGCGCGGGCGCTTCGAAATCACGAAGCATTCGCCTGTCTCGCCTTCTCACCGGAACAGGAACCATTGGAGTCGGGCCGGCGGAGAACCACAGAGGACGAGAACGGCGCGTTCGACGACATCGCGCAAGTCGTGCGAGGGCAGGCCCGCAAGTCGGACGTCGTCGCCAAGACAGGACAGTCGCGCCTGGCAATTCTGGCACCCGACACCGACGCGGCTGGGGCTAGACTCCTGGTTGCTCGGCTCCAGCGCGAGCTCGATGCCACCTCCAAGAACGCGGCGACCCGTGGTTCCGTGCGATTGCGCGCCGGCTACTGTGCGGTGTCCGATCTGGCCACGGCGAATGTCGATCTCGCAGAGCTGGTTCATCGCGCCGAAAGCGCGTTGGCGCACGTTTCGAGCACCGGCCAGCGCGACACCGTGGTGAGTTTCGATGAGCTCCCCGTTTCCTGAGCGGGAACCGCGCGCCTGACCCCTCCACCCCCCACAGAAGCGGCCAAACTAGGATTTTAGTCCGAAAAAGGTGAACTCCATGCGTAACGGTTTGCCCTCAAGGGGTAACGGTTCTGGAAGTACATCCAAGCCGCTATTGACGTTATCCGTGATTACCCCCAATATGGGCGTCCGCGAAGGGTCGGTCGTGATGGAGAGGGCATGGCGCAGATGGACCCAGCTGCAACCAAAACGGCATCGTCGTCCGATAGTTTCCAGGACTATGCGTCTTACGCCCGTGCGGTAGCACCCGGGACAAGCACCCCCGTGGACGCCCTGCGACCCTCTCCCACCCGCATGCAGACGGCAGCGCCAATGCTGCGCGCGCTCGAGCTCGCCGCTGACCGCACGGCGACGACAATCGCTCAGGGAACGAAGCAGACAAGCCTCGAGGTCCGCGCCCGTCTCAGCGAGGTCGTGCAGTGGCTGGGGGCGAGCCTCCGCACCAGGGAGAATGACACCGCGCCGTGCCCGCCGGTCATCGCGCGCGAATACGTATCGACCCTCAAGGTAAACTTCCTAACCGAGTTGGCGACAACCTCCGACCTCAACGCGAACGAAGTCGTGCGCACCTTGATCAAGCTCGATGAGGCCGAGGACGCGTGGAGGCGTACTGACCGCGGCAAGTTCATCTCCCGACTCACCGGCGCTGATTGCGCTGACGCGGTAGTGGCGATCGCTCACGATATCCGATCGCCCCTCTGCTCCATTCTTCTCCTCGTCGACGCGCTGCGTCACGCCGAGAAGGCGGCGGCCAATCCGATCAGGGAGCGTCAGCTCGGCCTCATTTACGGCGCCGCGTTCGGCCTGAGCACCACCGTCTCCAACCTCATAGGCGCAGCGCGCGGTGAGGGTCTGGTGCAAGGCAAGCCGATGGCCTTCTCCGTCAGCGAGACGATGCACTCGGTGAGCGCCATCGTTCAGCCGATGTGCGAGGAGAAAGGGATTCCGCTGGGCATGGAGTTCCCGGAGAACGATGCACGCGTCGGTCACGCATCGGCGATTCAACAGGCACTCGTCAACCTTACGTCGAATGCGCTTCGCTACACCGACGCAGGCTGGGTTGCGATGGGTTGCACCGAAGTATCGGAGGAGCGGGTTGAATTCTGGGTCGAGGATACCGGACCTGGCATTCCGGACGACGTGCTCGAGCGGTTGTGCTATGGCTTTCCCCCCGAGGGCGTGAAGCTCCGCTTCTCCAGCGCTGGGCTCGGCTTGGCGATTGTGCGTACCTTGGTGGAGGCCATGGGCAGCACGCTCCAGGTCGACAGCGGCACCGAGGGTACCCGCTTCTCCTTCGTGCTTACGCTGCCCCTCATTCAGTAAGCCCTTTTATTGCAACAACTTAGCAGACTCCCTCCCGGTTTTACTCGGCGGCCCAAGAGCGTTGAACGGTAACCCCGACCCGCCTTAGTCGTCTGCCAGATAGAACCCAGATCCTGACCGTGGCCTCGGCCCAGCCAGGATGGCACCTCCGAAAAACCGGCAACCCCCCCTGAAAGGTGGCGACGCAAAGCTACGAGGCTACAGCGCGATTTAGCGCCAAGCCAGTAGAGCTACCGAAGAGGAGGCCTCGATGCAATTGGCTCTGGACCGTCCGCCCCTTGCCCTCATCGCCTGTGGCGACGATTGGATGAGTAGGGCGTTGGAGAGCGTCTTCCAGCAGCACGGGTACGTCGTCGCGCACACCCGTTCGGGCGCGCAGACGATGGAGCTGGCAAGACTCGCCAATCATAACGTCCTCGTACTCGATGAATCCCTCGCCGATCTTGGTGCGCTCGACGTCTGCCGCGGCATTCGCGACGGCGGGCAGTTCGACCACTCCATTCCAGTCGTGATCACGTCTCCCACGCCGGTCGATCCGCGCGCACGCATGGCCGCGTTCGCCGCCGGCGCGTGGGAGTACTGCAGCCATCCCGTCGATCTCGAGCCGGTGTTCGTCAAACTCGAAACCGTCCTTCGGGGGCGCAACGAGCTGGTGCTCGCTCGAACC
This sequence comes from Gemmatimonadota bacterium, assembly GCA_031372985.1. Lineage (GTDB taxonomy): Bacteria > Gemmatimonadota > Gemmatimonadetes > Gemmatimonadales > Gemmatimonadaceae > UBA4720. Next base: position 1,306 of record JANMMF010000305.1, on the reverse strand, counting down.
GAGGATTTCGTGAATGCCACCACGGGCCTTTACACCTCATTCGGTCTGCGGCAGCTCGCGGGAAAGCTGGGAGCGCAGGCGCTCAGAAAGCACGAGCCATTTGCCTGCGTTGCAGTCGCTGCTCAGGTGCACGACCGCGAAGTAGGATCGAGCATGTTGTGGAAGGAAAGCGCCGCCGGCTTCGCCGACGTTGCACACGTCTTCCGCGAACAGAGCAGACAGTCGGACGTCGTCGGACACGTCGGTGACTCGCGGTTTGCGATTCTGGCGCCGGACACCGACGCCGCCGGAGCGCGGCTTCTGGTCGCGAGGTTTCAGCGAGAGCTCGACAAGGCGACGCGAAACAAGACAATTGCCGGCGAGATCCGGCTGCGCGCGGGATACTCCGCAGTGTCGGATCTCGCGACCGCGAACGTCAACGTCGCCGAGCTGGTGCACCGGGCGGAAAGTGCGCTCGATCACGCCCCGCCCAAGGGCGACAGCGACACCATCGTCAGCTTCGACGATCTTCCGATTTTCTGAGCGGCGAAACCACACCCGGTAATGCGATTCAATGGAGCGTACAGGGATCGAACCTGCGACCTCCTGGTTGCAAACCAGGCGCTCTCCCAGCTGAGCTAACGCCCCTCGTCGCGAAATATAGACGCCTTCACTGCGCGCAGACAACGCGCAATCGCGCGCGGAGCTCGGCGGAGCGACTCGCTCGGGCGTGCTACTCGTGCGCCGGCAGCGGCTCCATTGTCCGCGGATCCACCGGCACCTGCACCTCATCGCGGAACGGCGAAGTCATCAGCAGCACGCGCATGCGCGGGAACGCATCCATGAACGCGAGGTAGCAGAAACCCCAAATGCCGAGCAGACCGAGCGCGACACCCAGCTCCCAGATGCCAAGCGGGATATCTCCGACGACTCCGTAGATCGATGGATAGATCTCGAGATAGCGGTGCATCCACAGACCGATGATCGTCGAGCTCGCAAACAACACCAACGTCGGCAGAAACAGCTTCGCCGCCCGGGAGAGAAGTCCGAAGAACGGCAGCACGAACATCAGTGCGACCGTCATGAGAGTTGGAATGCGCCAGCCCTCGATCAGCCGGAGCCGCGCCCAGTGGGTTTCCTCTCCGAGATTGCCGTACCAGATCACCAGGTACTGTCCGAAAGTGAGATAGCCCCAGAAGGCCGTGAACGCGAAACACAGCTTTCCGAGATCGTGAAAGTGCTTGTCCTGGATGAGATCGTAGCGCGCGAGATAGCGCCGCCACGCCATGACGATGATGGTCCAGCTGGCAAGCGCCGTGACCCATCC
>JANMMF010000302.1:0-4460 GCA_031372985.1 Gemmatimonadota bacterium | reverse complement strand
GAGCTTGCTCTCAGGATCCGGCGTGACCTCCCAATGCGGCAGATATGCGAGCCACACGATGACCGCGCCGAGGAATCCGCCGGCGACTTGCGCTGCGATGTACATGGGAACGTTAGCCCATTCGAACGCTCCGATCGACGCCAGCGCGATGGTAACGGCGGGGTTCAGGTGCGCACCGCTAATACTGTTCACGCAGTAGACGGCGATCGTGACGGCGAGTGCCCAGCCGGCGGTGATGACGATCCAGCCGGAGTTGTGCCCTTTCGTGCGCTGAAGCACGACGTTCGCGACGACGCCATCGCCGAGCAGGATCAGTAACGCGGTGCCGAATAGCTCGGCGAGGATCGGGGACATGTTTTCAGGGTGAAGGGTTGGCGAGGAAGAATCTGCGCGGGGCTCGGCGAGTTTGTCAGGGTCTGAGCGGTTTGTTCTAGCAACTCGAATCTGTGCTTCTGACCCCTCGGATCCGTGTAGTTCTACGTTGACCTTTCAAGCTGATTTCTCGAGTGGCCACGGAAAGGCCGCTAGATTCGCTCAATGCCGTTCCTCCCCAAATCCCGTTTGGGCCGCGTGCTTCTAGCCATTCTCGCAGCAGTCCTCCTGATCGTGGTCGTCCTCATCGCCTCCACCGGCTGGCTCGACGCACTCGGTGCCGCGCCGAAGGGCGAGCGCCTCGCGCGGATCCAACGATCCCCGAACTACCGCGACGGCGCGTTCAGAAACCCCGACGCAACGCGCCTCGGCGCTCCTGGCAGCACCCGGAAAATGCTACGGGAATGGCTCGGAGGACACGAGCAGCGCGTCCCGCCCGGCCCGATGCCCATCGTCCGGCTCACGCAGACAGACTTCGCCAAGCCGCCCGCGTCGGGACTGCGTGCGACATGGCTTGGGCATTCGACGGTATTGGTGGAGATCGACGGCGCGCGAATCCTCTTCGACCCGGTGTGGGCGCGTCGCGCGTCGCCGTCCTCCCTGGCAGGCCCCAAGCGGTTCCACGATCCACCGCTGGCGCTCGCCGATCTGCCGCCGCTCGACGCGATTCTCGCTTCGCACGATCACTATGATCATCTCGACCGCGGTGTCGTGCGCGACTTGGCTCGGAGCGCGGCCCAGTCGCGTGCGCGCTTCATCGTTCCGCTCGGCGTCGGTGCGCACCTGGAGCGATGGGGTGTCTCAGCGGATCGCATCACGGAGCTCGATTGGACCGAGTCCACGACGGTGGGCCCGCTCAAGGTGACCGCGACGCCGGCGCGCCACTTCTCCGGGCGCGGGCTCAACGACCGCAATCACACACTCTGGGCGTCGTGGTCCGTGGCCGGCCCGAGTCACCGCATCTTTCACAGCGGCGACACCGGTCCGTTCGCCGGTTTCGCGGACATCGGCGCCGCGCATGGACCGTTCGACTTGACGCTAATCAAGATCGGCGCTTACGGCGACACTTGGCCGGACATTCATTTGACGCCCGAGCAGGCAGTGGATGCGCACGCGAAACTGCGCGGCAAGGCGTTACTCCCGATCCACTGGGGGACGTTCAATCTGGCGTTCCACGCGTGGGACGAGCCCGCCGAGCGAGTGGCGGTGGCTGCCACCGGCGCCGGCGCGACGCTCATCATGCCCAAGCCGGGAGAGTCGGTGGAGCCCGCGACGGCGCGCCCCGTAGATCCGTGGTGGCGTAGCGTCCGCAAGAACTGACTCAGTCGTCGATGGGCTCCAGACCCGCGATGCTGCCCTTCATTGCCTGGATTACCTCCGGGGAGTGTCCCTGCCAATCCAGATATTCGCCAACGACCCGCAGCGGCTCCCGGGAGCGATGGGACTTCGTGGGATTACCTGGATACTTCTTGTCCGTCAGATTGGGGTCATCCATGAACGAGCCGGTCGGTTCCACCAGGTAGATTCGGCTTGGACCTTCGCCCTTCGCCAGCTCCGCTCCCCAGGTAGCCGCGTCCAGGGTCTCGCTGAAGTAGACCCAGGGCGACCTCCGCTCGGTGTAGTTGGAGGAATAGCCGGGTTGAATCAGGTCGCCGGACTTCAGGTCCGCCCGGGTGCCATGGTAGAATCGTCGTGAGCTGGTGTCGGAGGGCGTCGATGGTGCTGCAGGATTGCTCATGCTTATGTGGCTACGGCACTCGCCGTATTTCGATGCGCACAACCTGACGAACCCAGCGCGCTGGTCGCTTCTCGTCCGGAACGATCAAGCGATATGGCCCTTCGGCCACCGGAAGCGGTGCCCCATCTTTTCGATCCGCCAGGATGCAATCCGATCGGTGTATCCCGGGTCAAGATCCGCCAGCGCGAAGACGACCCGATATCCATCCGCGCCGTCGACGCGCAAATATGTCGCGAGTGCCTTGCCGCGGAGCGAATCCCCGGCTGGTGCATGAATCAAAGCCAACAGGTCTGAGAGGAGCACGCCCGAGTATCGACCCTCGACGTGATGAGCCCTTACGGTTGTGTCGCGCCGCGGCAACCGGGCGAACTCTGCCGCACTTGCTGCAACGTTCGTTAGGCGGTGCGGCGCTTCGATCTGCTTTTGAGATATGCTCTAAGAGCGCGACTCACTGATCGGGAATCAGGAAACTCCGCTGCCAGGTCGGGCTCGAGCAGAATTAGGTTCGTTCCTTCGGCGTATCGTTTGGCGTACTTGCCTCGCACTCCGCCGCTGAAATCGTACTCAGCGCGCATTTCGTCGCCACCGTTTCGGCGGGAGGCTTTCTTCGCGCGAGTGCCTTTAGTCGCCTTCTTCATACTTTGTCCGTTCTCGACGGGTGGCGAGTCGAGCGTTGATGATTCGCGTGTCGTCGCCACGCTCGATGTGAGCAACGACTAGCGGCCTGTCCTGGTCCGAGAGACCGAGAAGAAGAGACCGATTCTCATCCGCCGAATGATCCGGATCGGGAACCGTAATTGACAGTAGATCGCCGAAGGCAGTAACAGCCTCTTCGAAGCTTACCCCGTGCTTCCGCTCGTTGCCAGCCGCTTTCCGCGAATCCCAGGAGAAGCCAAGGGCCATGCGCCCAATTTACTGCGATAGTGCCGTGTGCATCCGCCTAACGCCAATTAGACCGCGGGCGCTTTGCCACTATTACGCTGGAAGAAACCCCACATACCATTCGAGAACTCTCCGGCTACAAACGTGACCGTCCGGCGGCCGTCAGTGACTGTATAGATCGCTAAGCGACTCCTGGCCATGCAGCGGATCTTTTACAGAAACCGGGTCGCCCGGTAGGGGAGTCCAATCGTGCTTCCAAACGTCAAGTCCGTCCACCCTGACCGGTGCGAGTTCACGGCCGCCGGTGACATAGATCCAATCAGTCATTGTATCGTCGGTCTAACGCCTTAGTTCAGCTGCAAGCACAGTACAACCATTGCGGCGAAGCCGCATCCGAAAAGTGCTTGTCTGCTGCAACGTTTGTTAGGCAGGCCGCGCGTAGAACTCGACATAACCGCAGCTCGCGCATCGGAAAGCAGTCATCGGAATATCTTGTTCTGCCTTCCATCTCACGCCGAGGAAGAACGATCGTGGTTCCGGTTTACCGGGGGCCCACATGCTTTGCAACGCTCGATCGCGAGCAGTATCTGGCACCCATCCGGGCTCCATTATTCCTTGGCATTTCGAGCAGCGGATCGTCCCCTCGGCCATTCCAACTCTCGCTATCACCCGTTGATTGCTCAGCCTAACGCCAATTGGGTCGACTACTTGGGCTGCATGAACGCATGTTGCTAGCGAACGCCTCGCAAGAGTTCGCCCTTCGAGCGTAAGGATTCGCTTCGGAAAACGCGTAGCGATCAGGAGTTGCACTCATTGGGTCGAATCATGCCCTTATTGGGCTGCAAGATCAATGCAGTCCAAAAACGGATATTCGCGTTCATTTCTGCAGGTGGGCGAAAGACCACTCCCTCTCTCAAAGCCGATCTGCTCGACTCTTGACCCCCATCGCTCCCCGATTCAGCACGTGAGTGTAGATCATCGTCGTTCGCAGATCGGTATCCCCGAGTAGCTCTGGACGTCCGAATGTGACGGCGTATCCCCGTTGCGATTCTACCAGTCGGTCGGGCGATAATCCTTGAGGAACTTGCCCCAGACGTGAACGCCCGTGTTGAACCCGGAAATAATCGGGTCAACGATTCTGGCCGCGCCATCCACGATGTCCAACGGAGGATGGAAGCGATGCTCGGCGGTCTTCCGCGCGGCAATCTCCTCCGGATCCTCGTCCGTGATCCATCCCGTATCGACGGCATTCATGTGAATTCCGTCAGAGACGTAATCGGCAGCGGAGGTCCTGGTCATCATGTTGAGCGCCGCCTTCGCCATATTGGTGTGCGGATGCCGGACGGTCTTGTGCGAGCGGTAAAATTGTCCCTCGACGGCGGAGACGTTCACGATGTGCTTGTCGCGCTCAGGCGATCGCGTCATCAACGGCTTGAGCCGCGCGTTGATGATGAACGGCGCGATTGCA
>JANMMF010000291.1:0-10674 GCA_031372985.1 Gemmatimonadota bacterium | reverse complement strand
GCGCGAAGCTGGGCGAGGCGCTTGACAGTGTTCTTCGTGTCGTTGCTGTCTCCGCGCGCGGTGCGCATCGTCGACAGCTCGAACAACCGCTGACGCACCGCGCGATTCTTGAGCGATGCCTGCGCTGGCTGCTGCGTCGTGTTGCGGATCGGAATCACCCACTTGCCGGTGAGTCCACGCGCCTTCGCCGCTTCGGCGGCCGTTGAAATCTCCGCGTCGGTCAGTCCGTCGAGATCCGACCGCTTGTCCACGACCAACGCGCTGACCTTCGTCCCGGCGAGCAGTTTGTTGGAGAACTCGGTACCGAGCTTGGACAGCTCCTGGTTGAGCGCGCGCATGCGGATCTTGTCGGCCTCGGACAGCTGCGCTCCCGCGCGCACGAAGTCCCTGCTGTACCGCTCGACCAATGCCTTCTGCTCGGCGGAGAGAGAGCTGGCCTCCCGCCGGTCGTACACCGCCCTGACGCGCTGATAGAGCTGGTCGTTCAGGTAGATCGCGTCACGGTGCGCGGCGAGCTTCGGAGCGATGATATCCTGGACCTTCTGGAGCGTGTCATTGGTGTTGGCACCGACAACGGCGAAGAAAGCCTTTGCCGCGCGATCGAGCAGCGCGCCGGAGCGCTCCATCGCCACGACCGTGTTGTCGAAGCCAGGGGGCTGCATCTGCTTCGCGATCACGTCGATCTCGGCCAGCTGCTGCCGCATTCCTTCTTCGATTGCCGGCTGGTAGTGCTCGTTCCGAATGAGATCGAATCGCGGAGCGTGGTACGGCAGAGTGCTCTCAACGAGGAGCGGATTCGACCCGATCGCTGCCGGAGCAGGCGCCGATCGGCCTGGCAGGTGCAGCTTCGCGCAGCCGCCGGTGGCTAGAATCACGGCCAACATCGCGGCCGCGCGTCGGAGGTAGCTTCTGTAGAGTAGTTTCATCGCGCTGTCATGGAGAGTTAGGAGGTGGCGCTTAGGGGGAACCGGCACCCTAGAAATTACACCATGAAGGGAGCGATGTCCCATGGGCAGCTACAAACCTGTCGTACGCAACACCCTATCCAGCCCGGGTCGATCTCTTAGATTCTCTAAGCCGTGAACACACCTCTTGGTTTCCTCGCACGACTGACCCGCGTTGGCGTCGCACTCGCAACAGTGTGGTGTCTGGGTTGCGGTGCGTTCGACCCGCTACTTGCGTCCCTGACTCGAACTGCCAGCGCCGGCATGAATTGCGGCGCGGACGAAAGCGCCTCACCAACCCAGAGTCAAACCGTAGCTTCGGTGGGTCAGCAGGAACCGGGCGGCTACTCGTGCGGTTGCGCCTCCTGCTACTCCGTTTCGCCAGTCACGTTCTCGATCGCACTTCGACCGCTGCCCGCTCCTGAGGCGATTCCCACCCTGGTGGCGTCGTTCGAGAGCGTCAAGCGCGAGCCACTCGTCCCTCCGCCACAGCTCCTCTCGTAAGGCGTATTGCGTCCAGGCTTTGCCCGGACGCCACCATTGAGCCGTGAAATCGCCGGCGCTGGACACATACCAACCAATGCGTAATCGCAAAGATGCGTGCCTCGCGCGCCCGTCTGTGCGACCAACGAAACGAGAAGAAGAGAAATCAATGCTACGAATACTGCTCATGGCGATAGCGGTGGCCCTGCACGTACGCACCAGCGATGCGCAAACACAGTTTCCCCGCGCAGTCGAGGGAGTGACACTTCGCGAAGTATTGGACAGCATCCGCGCGAACAGCCCCCTCCTCGGAGCTGCCAAGGCGCGCGCCCGTGCGGCACAGGGAGGCCTGTCTTCGGCTAGAACGTGGAGCAATCCAGTCGTCAGCTTCCAGAGCGAAAAAATGTCGGAGCCGGGTAACGGCACATCTGCTTCGGCACGGGAGACGATGGGCACGGCCATGCTGCCCCTCGAGCCGATCTATCAGCGAGGCGCCCGCATCGACCGAGCGAAGGCGTTGATGCGCGCCAGCCATGCGGACATTCTCGCGCAGCGGCAACGAGTCGCCTTCGGAGCCGCTGACGCCTTCTATCGGGTTGGACTCGCCCAGGTAAACGTGACCGCCACCAGGAGTCTCGCTCAGTGGTTCGATACGGTGGTTGCATACAACAGCGTGCGCGTCCGAGAAGGTGTCGCCGCGGAAGCAGATCTCATCCGCTCTGAGCTCGAGCGCGACCATGTGCTGAATGAGCTCGCGATGGGCGAAAGTGACCTCGCTCGAGCCCAGGCGGATCTGCAGATCCTTGTCGGCGGCGCCGACTCATTGGTGTTGCGCGTGAAGGTCGATAGCCTCCCCCTTCCGATTGGCGCCGGGCTGGTCGCCTCGCGTCCGGAGGTCGAGGCGTCGCGCGAACGTCTCGTCGCCGCCGAGGCAGCCGCGGCGAGCGAACGAAGAATGTTGCTTCGAGAGCTGGGAGCAATGGTTGGAACGAAGAATGCCGCGGGCTCGAGCTCGCTGGTCGCGGGATTCACGCTCCCCTTCCCTCTTTTCGACCAGAATCGAGGCAGCATCGCCGCGGCCCGCGCCGAGCGCGACGCCGCGCAATTCGAGCTCGAGCAGGAACGGCGGAATGCGAACGCCGAATTGTTCGGTGCGCAAAAGGCGGCCCGGATTCTTTCGCAGCGTGTCTCTGCCTTTGGCAGCGGGCGAGTTGGGTACCTCGCCAGAGCGGACGAAGCGCGTCGGATTGCGCTCGGCGCCTATCGCGAAGGCGGAACAAGCCTCCTTCAGGTCATTGACGCAGCGCGCGCCTGGAGGGAAGCCCGCACCAGCTTCTTCGAAACACTCTTCGCACAACATCGAGCCGTGATTCTACTCCTGGTGGCGGAGGGGATCGACGTCATCGACGCCTGGCCACGGGTTCGTGCAGGAGAGAGCCAATGAAACGGGACAGCTCACGTCGACCGACCGATGCGCAGCAATGGTTGACCGTCGTTCCGGCTGCGATCGCCCTTTTAATTGCGGGCGCGGGTTGTGGCAGCAGGACAGACCGCGAGGCCAAAACTGCGGCTGATTCGCTCTCGGTAAGGAAGGGTATGGCGATGGATACAGCGGTGAAAACACCTGCGGCAGATTCCACCTCGCTGACCCTTACGGCCGCGCAGATAGAACACGCGAAAATCCAATGGGCTCCAGTTGAACTTGGCCAACCATCGGGATCAGCGGTCATTCCCGGAACGATCATTCCGAATGAGAATCGCACCGCTCGCCTCAGTGCCCCGGCAGAAGGGAGGGTAATTACCGTTCGCGTTCAACCGGGTGACAGAGTTGGACGCGGGCAGGTCCTGGTGAGCTTGCTCGGGCCAGGGGCAGGCTCAGCGCAGTCTGATGTCTCCAAGGCGGCAGCGGAGGTCGTCGCGAGGCGAGCGCAGGCGGCTTACGCACAAGCAGCGCGCCAACGGGCGGAGCGGTTGCTCGACCTCAAGGCGATTCCAAGACAGGACTACGAGCGCGCCATTGCTGACGATGAATCCGCAAAAGCGTCTTTGTCGCAAGCGCTTGCCGAACAACGACGGGCGATCGGCTCCGCCGAACAGTTGGGGGCTGGCGCTTCCGCAACCGGCGAGATGGTTCTCCGCTCGCCTCTCTCAGGAGTCGTGCTGACGCGGAATGCGCAGCCCGGTGCCGTTGTAGCGGCGGGGACACAATTGGTCTCGGTAACGGATCCGACTTCGCTTTGGCTTCAGGTGAACGCGCCGGAGAAGCTGGCCTCGGTTTTCCGGATCGGGGGAATCCTCCACTTTTCCGTTCCCGCTTATCCCACCGAGAATTTCGACGCGCGGGTTTCAGCGGTCGGCGCAGCGCTCGATCCCGACAGCCGCACGCTCCTGGTGCGTGCAACGATTCTCAACGGAAACCAGAAGCTGAAACCGGAAATGCTCGCCAGCGTCTCGGTGGAAGGTGAAAGCACCGGTACCGTACCCGTCGTGCCAGACGGCGCGATTCAGCTTTTCGACGGCCGACCCACGGTCTTTATCGCGAAGCCGAACCAAGCCGGAGGCGCAACCTTCATCCGTCGAACAGTAGAAACCGGATCCCGCACAGGAGCCAAGGTGCCGGTGACGCGGGGATTGGCCGCGGGTGAGCTGGTCGTGACGGCGGGCGCATTCTCCATAAAGGCGGAGCTTCAAAAGAGCTCCATGCCTGCCATGGAGATGTAAATGGAAAAACTCGTCAACGGATTGATCTCGTTCTCGCTGAGATATCGCGCCGCAGTTCTCGGGGCGACTTTGGTATTCGCGGCGGCGGGAGTCTGGGCGTTCCGCACTTTGAACACTGACGCCTTTCCGGACCTGACTCCCAACCAGGTGCTCGTGATGACGACTGTCCCGAGCCTCTCGCCGGTAGAGGTCGAGCAGCAGGTCACGTATCCGATGGAGACGGCGATGCTCGGGTTGCCGCGAACTCTCGACGTCCGCTCGATCTCGAAAGCGGATCTCTCTGTCGTGACGGTGACATTTGAGGACGATGTCGATCTGTATTTTGCGCGTGCGCAGGTCCAGCAGCGAATGCTGGATGCGGCGATGCAGCTTCCGGCCGGCGCACAGCCGATGCTCGGCCCGCCGGCGACGGCTATGGGAGAAGTGTTTCAGTATCTGGTAGAGCCGACTACGGAGAGCAGGGACAGCCTGACTCTCATCGAGTTGACCAACATTCAGGAATACACGATACGCCCCCTGCTCAGAACCGTTCCTGGCGTCGCGGATGTCAACGTGTGGGGAGGGCTGGTCCAGCAGTTCGAGGTCCTGGCAGATCCGAACAAGCTCGCTGGTTTCGGGCTGACGTTGGGCGACCTCAAGTCGGCATTGGCGAACAACAATTCAAATTTCGGAGCCGGGTACGTTGAGGATCGCGGCGAAAGACTGACGTTGCGCGGACTGGGTCGTGTCTCGGACACGGCGGATATCGGACGCGTAGTCATCGCCACTCGGGCGACCACTCCCATTTACATCAGGGATGTGGCGCGCGTCGTCGTGTCTGCGGAGCCTAGATATGGAGCTGTGACGCGCGATGGGCGCGGAGAAGCGGTCTCGGCCGTCGTGCAAATGCTGAAGGGCTCGAATGGCCGGGAGGTCGTCGACCGGGTCGTTCGCCGGTTGGCCGAGATCGAGCCGATCCTGCCGAAGGGAGTTCGGATCCGGCCGTTCTATAATCAGGGAGAAGTGGTCACGACCACGACGCACACGGTTTTTCGAAACCTCGTCGAAGGCGCGCTGCTCGTGATTGCGATTCTCTTTCTCTTCCTGCGTAACATTCGGGCGTCGCTTCTTACGGCTTCGGTAATTCCACTCTCGCTGCTCGTGGCATTCCTGGCGATGAAGCGGTTTGGAGTCACGGCCAATCTCATGAGCCTTGGCGCACTGGACTTCGGCCTCATCGTCGACGCTTCTGTGGTCATGGTGGAGAACTTCATCCGGCGGATGGAAGGGCAGAGAAACCTTTCATTGCCAGCGAGGATCGACGTCTTGCGCGAGGCCGCCTTTGAAGTCGGGCGCCCGATCGTTTTCGGCATCGCGATCATCATCGCGGTGTATGTCCCGGTGTTCACGCTCGAAGGTCTGGAAGGTAGAATGTTCCGCCCGATGGCCTTTACGGTGTGCGCGGCGGTGTTGGGTTCGTTGCTGCTGGCCCTGACCTACATCCCCGCGGCGTCATCGTTCCTGCTGACTTCTTCCAGAACGGCATCCGACTTATCAGCCAGCTCGCATGCTGAGCGACGATGGTTTGTGGCGATCAGGTCGCGTTACTCGCGGAGTCTGGCGTGGGCGATCGTTCACCGGAAAGTCGTCGTGGGAACTGCACTCTCTCTTCTCGCCGTGTCCCTGGTCTCGGTGCCATTTCTGGGTTCGGAGTTCATGCCTGAGCTCGACGAAGGAAGCATGCTCATCGAGACGCGCCGCGTTCCGAGCACATCATTGCCACAGGGGGTTTTGGTTTCCGAGGAGGTCGAGCGGACGCTACGCAAATTCCCCGAAGTTTCCCGCGTAGTGACGAACCTGGGCCGCCCGCACGCACCGACAGAAACCATGGCCCTCTATCAGGCTGACGTCTACATCGGCCTCAGGCCTCGTCGCGAGTGGCGCGCTCGTTCGATCGACCAGCTCATCGAGCAGATGGATGAAGCGCTTGGCCAGATACCCGGCCTCGAATACGAGTTCAGCGCGCCCATGCGGATGCGGCTTGGCGAGGTGGTGTCTGGAGTGAAGACGCATCTAGGCGTCAAGGTCTTCGGCGATAGCCTCCCGATCCTTCAGGAGAAGGCCGATGAAATTGAGCGGATCGTCGCGAAGGTACCCGGAGCGGAGGACGTCTCGATTGGAGTCAGCGCGGGAGCCATGCAGCTCGAGCTTGCTCTAGATCGCCCGGCGATTGCACGGTTCGGTTTGAATGTGAACGACGTGCGCGAGGCTGTTGAGATGGGCGTAGGCGGAATGGCGGCAACTGAGGTGATCGATGGTCGCCGCCATTTTCCTGTTGTAGTGCGGCTCGACGCACCTTATCGCTCAACACCCGAAGCCGTTGGTCAGATCCTTCTCAGAGCTCCATCTGGCGCGACCGTTCCCCTTTCACAGCTGGCAGAGATTCGCATCGTCGAGGGTCCCGAAGTCGTGAACCATGAGAACGGACAGCGCTTCGTGGTCGTCCAAAGCAACGTGAGAGGGCGAGACCTGGGCAGCTTCGTTGGAGCCGTCCGCAAAGAGCTCAGGGACAAAGTCGAGCTTCCGCCGGGCTATTTCCTCCAATTCAGCGGACAGTTCGAGAACCAGGCCCGTGCCATGAAACGCCTCGGTGTCATCGTGCCTCTGGTGCTGTTGCTGATCGCGGGCCTTCTCTACGCGAGCTTCGGAAATGTTCGCCACGCTTTGCTGGTGATGTTGAACGTCCCGTTCGCTCTCGTTGGTGGGATTGCCGCTCTCTGGCTCCGCGGATTGCACCTCAATCTCAGCGCAGCCGTCGGCTTCATCGCGCTGTTTGGAGTTGCCGTACTGAATGGCGTTGTTCTGCTGACCTACATCAATCAGTTGCGCCAGAGGGGAGAGAGTCTCCGCGATGCGGTTCGCGACGGAGCCGAAATCAGGCTTCGTCCCGTGCTCATGACTGCCCTGGTCGCCAGCGTTGGGTTCATTCCGATGGCGATCTCAACTAGCGCCGGCGCCGAGGTACAGCGTCCGCTGGCGACTGTCGTGATTGGCGGACTCGTTTCTGCGACTGCGCTCACTCTGCTTGTCCTGCCGACGGTCTACATCTGGTTGGAGGAACGGTTGAGCGAGGTATCGAGGGTGGGCGCAACGAAGAGCAAGGTCGCTGAGGTGTCGCCTTGAGCTCGGACCACGGCCACAGTCACGGCCCCGCGAAATACACGCGCGCATTTGCCATCGGCATTGCACTCAACCTGGCCTTCGTCGCTGCCGAAGCCATTTATGGACTTCGCGCAAACTCGCTGGCACTGCTGGCGGACGCTGGACACAACTTCACCGACGTACTGGGCCTGGTGCTCGCGTGGGGCGCCGCCATCCTGTCAAAGCGACTACCTACGGTTCGGCGAACGTATGGTGTGCGCCGGTTCTCGATTCTCGCAGCCCTCGGGAATGGGATATTGCTTTTCATCGCCATTTGTGCCCTTGCCTGGGAGGCGCTCGGCAGATTCCGTCACCCCGAGCCTGTTGCTTCGGACATAGTGATGTGGGTTGCCGCAGTGGGCATAGCGGTCAACGCGACTACCGCTCTCCTATTCGCGTCGGGCAGAAAGGGTGATGTAAATATTCGTGGCGCCTTTCTTCACATGGCGGCGGACGCAACTGTCAGCGCAGCTGTCGTGGTCGCGGGTCTTGTAATGAGAATTTCGGGTTGGGGCTGGGTTGATCCCGCCACGAGTCTTCTGGTGGTGGTGGTAATAGCATTCGGCACGTGGGGTTTGCTGCGCGAATCCATTGACCTGGCTCTGGACGCAGTACCACGAGGCGTAAGTCCGGAAGAAGTCGAGGCCTACCTTCGCAATCTCCCCGGTGTCCGGGAGGTGCATGATCTTCATATTTGGGGAATGAGCACCACCGAAGCGGCTCTTACCGCTCATCTGATCAAGCCTGACCTCGTCGATGAAGACGAGTTCCTGAGGGCACTGTGCAAGGCGCTGCACGAGCGTTTTGGCATCGAGCACGCTACGCTCCAGATCGAGCGGGGTCATGGGCCGACTCCGTGCGGCCTGGCTGCTGTGGGAGTGGTTTGATCGATCCGATTCCTTAGAGAAGGGGACAGGCATGTCCAGGTATTCGCTCTTTCTCAGTGTGCTGTTTGCCCCGCTCTTGAGTGGTTGCTCCGACAAGCCACGGACGCGGGAAGGCGAACCTACGCCGGCGGACAGGGCACGGTACGCGGGTCGATACGTTCCGCCATCGCCCTTGCCCGTTCCCACGGCGAGGCCGTCGACCGGTGACCCGGATCATGATTTTCTTCGACGCATGAGCGATCACCATGCCGGACTGATGGTGGTGATCCATGCCGCGATCGAGTCCAATCGAAGTTCGTCCCAGCAGCCGGTTATTCGCAAAATCGAGGGCGACTACGATCGTGAGGAGGACATGATGCTTGCCATGCTCCGACGCATCTACAAGGACGCATACGTCCCGGGGGCAGCTCGTGACTACACTCTCATGGCTCAGGCATTGAGGGCGGGCAGAGGCGACAGCACTACCTTTTTTCGTTCGGCGCTGAAAGCCAGAGAGCAGGCTGTAGAAATGATCGACGAGTACTTGCCTAAAGCAAGAAACCCTCAGGTGAGGAGATTCGCGGACCGGCTCAGGCGCGATGAACGCGGGGAAATTGCCGCTATCCGCAAAGCTCTGAATGAGCGATGAGGCTCGCCGCGGGGCGCCCGTGATCGTGCGAACGACAGCGGACACTCTCGCCGTTCAGGGGATGGGAGAGCGAGCATTGGGGGAGGACTTTAATGTCCATGCCGATGGTGAATGTCCGGGTAATGCGCGTGGATATGCACCAACGGCTCGTGCCGATGCGGATGCGAGTGAGGCTCTCCCGGTGGGTCATCCGCCGTGTGCAGGTGCCGATGGTGCTCGTCGTGGCTGTGGAGATGTTCGTGCTCCAACGCCTCGTGCCCATGTTCGTGCTCATGCCGCTCCGTCAAATGGAGCCAGACGCCGAGAGCCATCAATGCCCCGCCCAGCAGGAGCCCCCTCGTAACCGGCTCGTGAAAGACGGCGATGGCGACTATCGCGCCGATGAATGGAGCCGTCGAGAAATAGGCCGCGGTGCGCGCGGTCCCGAGGTGTCTCAGCGCGAGGATAAAGAACACCAGACTCAATCCATAACTGAGAAACCCAACCAGTAATCCGGCGCTTAGACGCGGCCAGCTGGGCAGCGTAGCACCAAGCCACAGCGCGATCGTCAGATTGACCGAACCGGCGGCGACGCCTTTTATGGCGGCGATCTGGACCGGATCGGCGGCCGAGACTTTTTGCGTCAAATTGTTGTCAACAGCCCAACAGAACGTTGCAGCGACGATGGCGAGGGGTCCCATCACCTCGCCCCACGCGACGCGACCTTCCCACGACAGCACGGCGCCGCCGACAAGGATCGCCAGCATGCCGAATGCGATTCGGCGATCGACATTCTCGCGGAACACGAACCAGGCGAGCAGCGCCGTGAACACCCCCTCGAGACTCAATAACAGCGACGCCGCGGACGCCAGCGTACGAGAGAGTCCGATCATAAGGAGGAGCGGGGCAAGAACGCCCCCGAATGCAATCGCGCCGCTCAGCCATGGCAGCGCATGCCGCTTCAAAGGTGCCTGAACCCTGTTGCGACGGCGCGCGAGCCATAAGAGAGTCAAACCCAGTCCAGAGCCTACGTATAAGAGGCCCGCCAGCAACTGCGGCGCAATGGATTCGAGCAGCAACTTGGCGACTGGCGCGCTCACGCCAAAGAGCAGCGCCGCTAGCAGCGCGTATGCCGCCTGACGTCGTGGGAACTGGTTGGTCGCGCTGGATTCCGTCAAATCCCCCTCTGTCGGGTCCATTCTCTCGACTAAGCTGGCGCTGGTTGCCACGTGAACGCAATTCCCCGGCAGACGATCGACTCTTGACAACTGGCAATGGCCATTATATTCTATCGTTCATTAGAACGCTAGACTCCTATGCCTCACGACACGCACCGCACTTTCAAAGACGCGCTGTACGCGCAATTCGCTCGGATCGGCCACGCCGTCTCGACCCCCAAGCGCATCGAGATGCTCGACCTCCTCGGACAATCGGAGCGCACGGTTGCCGACCTCGCCCAGCTGACGGCCACGCCGGTCAAGAACACCAGCGCCCACCTGAAGGCGTTGCGCGCGGCCGGTCTGGTGGAGACGCGCAAGAGTGGTCCACATGTCTTCTACCGCCTGGCTGACGAGCGCGTCCATGAGTTCCTCCGGGAATTGCAGAGGCTCGCCCACGTCCGGCTCGCCGATGTCGAGCGGGTCACCGAGTTGTATCTCGACGGTCGCGATGAGCTGGAACCCGTCTCGGCTCGCGAGCTCGAGCGGCGTATTAGAGACGGCGATGTCACGGTCATCGACGTGCGCCCGCGCGAAGAATACGAGGCAGGGCACATCCCGGGCGCGCTGTCCCTTCCTGTCGAGCAGCTGAAGCGCGGCCGCTCCGCCCCGCCCAAGTCCAGAGAGGTGGTGGC
>JANMMF010000282.1:0-3842 GCA_031372985.1 Gemmatimonadota bacterium | reverse complement strand
TCGTATCACACCGCCTGGCTCAAGACGCATTTTCCCGCTGATTTCATGGCGGCGCTCCTGTCATCGCAGATCGGCGATACGGACAACGTCGTCAAGTACATCAACGAGGCGCGGCAGCTGCACGTCCCCGGCGCCGGCGAGGCCGGGCTCGAGATCCTCCCGCCCGATGTGAACGAATCCGGCTACAAGTTCACGGTGATCGGAGAGACCAAGATCCGCTTCGGTCTCGGCGGGATTCGCAACGTCGGACGCACGGCCATCGACTCGATCATCACGGCCCGCAAGAAAGACGGGCCTTTCAAATCGCTCTTCGATCTATGCGAGAGGATCGACCTCCGCGTCTGCAACAAGAGAGTGCTCGAGGCACTCGTGCACGCCGGCGCCATGGATTCGCTCGGCGGCCACCGCGCGCAGCTCTCGGCGGCGCTCGACCTGGCCATCCGCGAAGCATCGCTCAAGCAGGAAGACATCCTCACTGGCCAGGTGTCGCTCTTTGGTGCGCCCGTGGACGACGCACAGAGACCGCAGACGCAGCATTCGCTCCCCAACGTCCAGCCGTGGACCGAGTCCGAGCGCCTGGCGAAGGAAAAGGAGATTCTGGGCTTCTACATCTCCGGTCACCCGCTCGAGAGATTCCGTACAGAGGCGGAGATCTTTGCAACACACTTTGTCAGTGACCTGGGCAAGTGGCGACCGGAGCCGATGACTCTCGCCGTCGTCGTCACGAACATCAAGCGACAGATGAGCAAGAAGTCCGGCTCGGAGTTCGCCCGGCTGACGATCGAAGATTTCTCCGGCTCCGCCGAAGTTCTCATCTTTCCGGAAAAATGGGCGACGCTCAACGATCAGATCCGGACCGACATCCCGATGCTGCTCAAGGGCGCCTACTCGAGACGCGACGAGGGAGGGGACAACCCCGCTTTCATCGTGGAGTCAGCAACGAAGCTGGCAGAGATGCGTACTAACGGACAGGTGACTGTTGCGATCGACCTGGCGAAGGGCGCATACTCGGGCGACGTGATGTCGGACGTGCGCGCGATCGCCGAGACGTACCCGGGCTCGGCGCCGCTCGAGTTCCGCTGGAGCGATGGGGCAGGAGTGCAGGCGCGCCTGCGGTCCCGGTCGCTGACGCTGGCGGCGGATGGTGCGGCGCTGAACGCGTTGCGTAATATTCTGGGCGAATCGTCCGTTCGACTTCAACGGGGGAGCTGACTGGTGGCATCAGCGACACAGCTTGAATTCGAGAAGCCGATCGCCGAGCTGGAACGGCAGATCGACGAGATCAAGAAGACGGCTGGCGACAGTCAGCTCAGCGTTGCCGAAGCGATCGAGCCGCTCGAGCGGAAGCTCTCCGACCTGCGGGAAGAGGTCTACAAGAATCTCACCCCGTTCCAGAGAGTGCAGGTCGCGCGCAATCCGAGACGCCCCTTTACCGCGGACTACATTCGCCTCGCCTTTACCGATTTCATCGAGCTGCACGGTGATCGCGCCTTCCGCGACGATGCCGCCATCATCGGCGGCTGGGCGCGCCTCGACGACGATACGGTGATGGCGATCGGCCACCAGCGCGGCCGCGACACCAAGGAGCAGCTGAAGCGCAATTTTGGCATGCCCCACCCAGAAGGTTACCGGAAGGCGCTGCGCCTGATGAAGCTCGCCGAGAAGTTTCACGTTCCGGTCCTGACCTTCATCGACACGCAGGGCGCGTGGGCCGGGCTTGGCGCCGAGGAACGCGGGCAATCGGAGGCGATCGCGCGGAATCTCTACGAGATGAGCCAGCTGCAGGTTCCGATCATCGCAACCGTGATCGGCGAAGGCGGATCGGGTGGCGCTTTGGCCCTGGGCGTCGCCGATCGCGTCCTGATGATGGAGAACGCCGTGTACTCCGTGATTTCCGTCGAGGGGTGCGCCGCGATTCTCTGGAAGGACGCGAAGAGTCCCGAGATGCGCGAGAAGGCGGCAACCGCTCTCCGTATCACCGCGCCCGAGCTGCTGGAGCTCAAGGTGATCGACGAAGTCATCCCCGAGCCGAAAGGCGGCGCCCACGCCGATCACGAAGCGGCGGCGAGCGCGCTGAAGGGCGCCGTGAACCGCCATCTCGAGGAGCTGCGCAAGATGCGCCCCGAGAAGCTGGTGCGACGTCGCCGGCAGAAGTTCCTCCGCCTCGGCGCGTGGACGGAGTAGCCGGTGGCGCACCTCGTCGAAGTCGCCTTCAAGGGCAACCGTAAGGAGTTTTTTCTCTGGGATTACGCCGATCCTCCGCCGCTCAACGCGGCGGTGATCGTGGACGTCGAGCGTGGCGAGGACCTGGGTCGCGTTCATGCCCTGGGCGATCTCGCACAAAAGAGAAACGGTGGCTGCTCCCACGGCTGCGGAACATCGTTGCCCGAGCGGAAAGCGCTGCGTCTGGCGACTGAAAAAGACCGAGGCCTCTCGAAGGACCTGGAGAAGCTCAATGAGGAAGCGCGACGCAAGGCGATGGAGCGCGTTCGCGCCAACAATCTCGGCATGAAGCTCTCGGACGCCGAGTGGCAGTGGGATCGCAAGAAGCTGACGCTCTACTTCACGGCCGACAAGCGCGTCGATTTCCGCAACCTCGTGCGCGACCTGGCTTCGCTGTTTCGCACACGGATCGAGCTCAAACAGATCGGCGTGCGCGACGAGGCAAAGCGTCTCGACGGAATCGGCCGCTGCGGACGCCAGTACTGCTCTGCATCGTGGTTGCCGGAGCTGAGGCCGGTCAACCTCGGCGTCGCGAAAGATCAAAGGCTGTCGCTCAACCCATCGCAGATCTCCGGAGCGTGCGGGCGCCTGATGTGCTGCCTGCGCTACGAGCACGAGTTCTACGTGCAGAGCCGCAAGCGCTTCCCCAAGGAAGGAAAGATCGTGGCGACAACGCTGGGCGAAGAGAAAGTCGCGAGCATCGACATCTTCCATGAGCGGGTGACGCTACGTGGGGTCGAGGGCGATATGCGTTCTGTGACGCTGGCCGAGTTCAAGCAGGAAACCGAGCAGCACGCTGGAGGAGTAGCGCAGACGGCGAACGGTGATGACGATGAGGCGGCAGCCGAGGGAATTCACGCCGAAGAAATCTCGCCCGAGCTGATGTACACGGCGGAGCATCCGGTATTCACTCCTCGCGTCAACGTCGTGGCGGAGCGTCCGTTGGCCGAGAACGAGAACGAGAACGGGAACGGGAACGCGCAGGGAGGCGAAGGTCCGGGCAAGCGGCGGCGCGGACGGCGCGGTGGGCGTCGAGGCCGCGGTGGCGACGACACTCCCTCGGGAACCTCATAGTTGGCCAAGTACTTTCTCACCTGCGCGATCGATTATGCCACCGCTGACCCGCACCAGGGTCATGCCTTCGAGAAAATCGGCGCCGATGCGATAGCCCGCTACCACCGCCTCCAGGGCGACGACGTGCACTTCCTCGTCGGAATGGACGAGCACGGACAGAAGGTCGCGCAGACGGCTGCGGAGCGAAAAGTCTCTCCGCAGGAGCTCGTCGATGCGGTCGCCGAGAGCACGGAGCAGATCTGGGGATTGCTCGGGATATCGTACGACCA
The DNA here is from genome assembly GCA_031372985.1 of Gemmatimonadota bacterium. Classification (GTDB taxonomy): domain Bacteria; phylum Gemmatimonadota; class Gemmatimonadetes; order Gemmatimonadales; family Gemmatimonadaceae; genus UBA4720. Next base: position 276 of record JANMMF010000282.1, on the reverse strand, counting down.
GTTCATTCGCACGACCGACCCCGCCCACAAGGCCGGAGTCAAGAGACTGATCGAGCAGATCTTCGAGAACTCGCCCGACGACTTCTACGAGAAGTCCTACGCCGGGTGGTACTGCGTCGGCTGTGAGTCGTTCAAGCAGGACAACGAGATCGCGGACGGCAAATGCATCCTTCACCCGACCCGCACGCTCGAGTGGGTGGAGGAGAAGAACTGGTTTTTCCGGCTGAGCGCGTACGCCGACCGGTTGAGAGCGCTCGTGTCGAGCGAGGATTTCCT
>JANMMF010000248.1:0-1707 GCA_031372985.1 Gemmatimonadota bacterium | reverse complement strand
GCTACAGCGGGCTTGAGCCCAAGTGTAGCCGCGCCGCCGGCGATCGCCGCACTGCGTTGAATGAACTCCCTGCGTTGCATATGACTCCAGTAGGTGGATGAGAGAGAATGCATTCTGTCGGGAGATCCATCCAGTGGGACGTTATCGACGGAATTGGGGATCCTGCTCATGGAGATTGGCAGCGGAAGGTCGCGAGACGTTGACACGCACCGCAGCGATATGGTACTACTCGGCCTGCCTTCAGGAGTCACTATGCCCGCCGACATGGGAACGTTTCGAGTAGACGTTGAGATCGAGAACCCCGCCCGACCGGGCGAAAGACGAACACTTACGTCCGTACTGGTTGACACCGGTGCGGAATTGTCGTGGTTCCCAGCGACGGTGCTCGAGGCGCTGGGGATCGAACGCTACAACAAGTGGCACTTCCGGCAAGCCGACGGGACGATCCTGGAGCGCTGGGCCGGCCCCGCGTTTATTTATGTCGCCGGGAAACGAGCCACCGACGACGTTGTGTTCGGTGAGCCTGGAGACCTCGTGTTGTTGGGTGCACATTCACTTGAGGGCCTCAACTTTCGAATAGACCCAGTCTCCAGGCAACTGGTGGACGCTGGTCCCGCACCGGCGGCCGCGGTATAGCTGCCGCTGACGGAAGCAAGCTAGCGCGGGCGATGCCGCCGCCCGGCTAGCTTTCAGCCCAATGAGTGCGCGACTTGGGCTGGGGCTGGCCGCGCTAGGGCGGCCCGGATACGTGACGTTGAATCACGCAAGCGATCTAGGCGGGCGTTACGACCCGGCGGTCATGGAGCTACGCACGCACGACGTACTGAGTGCGGCGTTCGAGGCGGGAATCCGCTACATCGATGCGGCGCGTTCATACGGGCGCGCGGAAGATTTCGTAGCCTCGTGGCTGCACAAGCGGAAGATCGAGCCCGGTGAGATTTCGGTCGCGTCGAAGTGGGGATACACCTACACCGCCGGTTGGTCGACGAGCGCAGCGCAGCACGAGCTCAAGGAGCATTCGCTCGCGGCCTACCTTCGTCAGCTTCATGAGAGCATCGAGCGACTCGGTCCTTATCTATCGCTCTATCAGATTCACTCGGTGACCGCGGATAGCAAAACACTGGAAGACAACGCGCTCATTGATGCGATTGCGCGATTACGAGAGAGAGGCATCAGGGCGGGGCTGAGCACGAGCGGCGCCGGGCAGGATGTCGCCATTCGACGGGCTCTCGAGGTGCGTCGCGATGGCGAGCGGGTATTCGATTCGGTACAGGCGACCTGGAATCTCTTCGAGAGAGGAGCTGAGTCGGCACTCCAGGAGGCGCACGACGCAGGGACGAAGGTTGTCGTCAAGGAATCTCTGGCTAACGGCCGCCTGACTCACGAAAATCGAAACGACGACGAGGAAGTGTTTTCCCCGCTGGTGGCGCGAGTCCGCGCGCTGGCCGAGGCTCGGGGCTTAACGGTGGAAACCCTGGCGCTAGCCGCCGCGCTCGCACGGCCGTGGGCCGATGTTGTATTGACCGGCGCTGCAACGGTGGGACAAATCCGATCGAACGTCACCGCGCTGGACGTCGCCTACGACGCGGAACTGGAGGAACAGCTTCGTCCGGTTTCCATCAGCTCCGCCGAATACTGGCAAGCCCGAAGTTCGTTCAGATGGAACTGACCAAGCCCGTAGCCATCGGCCGGCCCGCCGACAGCCCC
>JANMMF010000245.1:0-2508 GCA_031372985.1 Gemmatimonadota bacterium | reverse complement strand
GGGAGATACGACTGCCTACTCACTCGGCCGACTCACCTGGAATCCGATCCCGCACATCGATCTGTTCATGACGATCCTCCTGCCGCTGATCACGTACTTCACGGCGGGAATCGCATTCGGCGGGGCCAAACCCGTTCCGGTGATACCGCGCAACTATCGGAACTACAAGCGAGGCGACATCATCGTCTCGCTCGCGGGGGTCGCGACGAATTTCGTGATCGCGATCTGCTGCATACCACTGATCATCGTGGTCGGTTTGCTCGGCCATCTCTCTCCGATGCTCACGGACACCCTGGCCCTGCTCCAGACGATGCTGCTTTATGGAGTGTTGATCAATCTGGCGCTGGCAGCTTTCAATCTGATCCCGATTCCGCCGCTCGACGGCTCTCACGTCTTTAAGTACGTCCTTCCTCCAGCCTGGGCACTCAACTACCAGCGGCTCGGTGCACAGGGATTGCTGATACTATTCCTGCTCATCAGCTTCGGAGGGCCCATTCTCAATCTTTGGTTCAAGCCGGTGTTCTTTCTGAACAAGGTCGCCAGCCGGGTCGTCTTCCCCTACATCCTGCCCAGTCAATGGACCATGTAATGGGCTCCGGCGCGTCGCCTCGTGCCGCTGCCGGGACCGCTCCGTCCGAGGTTTTCGTCATCGAGCTAGCGGAGTTTTCCGGACCGCTCGATCTCCTTCTCTCACTGATTCGTGACGAGCAGATCGACATTTACGACATCCCGATCGCCCGGATCGCGGAGCAGTTTCTAGCGCGCATTTCGACGCTCAAGCTCGATGAAGCGGCCGACTACCTCGAGATGGCAGCGCGACTGGTCCGCATCAAGGCGCAGATGCTCCTGCCTCGGCGTGACGGCGAAGACGTTTGGGAAGATCCACGCGCCGAGCTCGTGAGACGCCTTCTCGAATACCAACAGGTTCGCGAAGTCGTGGACGTGCTCGAGCGCCGGAGCGAAGAGCGGCGGGGGCGGTTTGCTCGTGCCTACACACAGCAGACACTCCAGCTGCCGGTCGCTGGCCCGCTCCGAATATCTCTGCCGGAGCTTCTGAGCGCAGTCGATCGCGTGCTAAGGCTCGCCCGGAAACCGCACGTGCACGACGTGGTGCCGCGAGCGCTCGATGTGGATGGAGCGATCGGTATCGTACGAGCGCTGCTCGCCATTCGCGCCCGCGCGCAGTGGAAGGACGTCCTTCCGCGAAACGCCGAGCCGTGGGAAGTGCTCTCGGTGCTGCTGGCCCTGCTCGAGCTCGCCAAGCGCGGTGAACTGAGGCTGATGCAGCCGCGCGCCTTTGCTGCCTTCGAGATCACTCGTGACTCCTCTAGCGAAGCTGCTTGAGGCGGCGCTCTTCGCGAGCGCGGTTCCGGTTCCGGTCGTCGCCCTGCGGGCGATGGCGGCGCACGCCGATGATGGGGAGACGACGCTCGAAGCGGCCCTCGACGAGCTCCGCACGCACTACGACACCGAGGGACACGGCGTCGAGTTGATCGAGGTCGCCGGTGGATGGCAGATACTGACGCGACCCGAGTACACTGAAGCGATCGAGCGGGCGCAGCTGGCCGCTCGCCCGCAGCGGCTTTCGGCGGCGGCGCTCGAGACGCTCGCTATCATCGCGTATCGGCAACCCATCGGAAGGGCGGAGATCGAGGAGATCAGAGGAGTAGGTGCGGGCGCGATCCTCAAGTCCCTCCACGAGCGCGGGCTGATCGATATCACCGGGAGAGGCGAGGGCCTGGGACGGCCGCTTCTCTACGGCACGACTTCGTCGTTCCTCGAGCAGTTTGCGCTCAGGCATCTCGAGGAGCTTCCGCGCGCCGACGAGCTTGCGATCGCGCTTCGGGCGCCGCGGCAGGCAACTCCGACCGCGGTACCTGGCACCAAGGACAACGGCGAGGCGCCCCCGCGAGCAGATTGATGCCCGAATCAATGCGGATTCAGCGCGCGCTGGCGCGCGCGGGAATCGCCTCTCGTCGCCGGGCAGAAGAGCTGGTAGCGGCTGGCCGGGTATGCATCAACGGATCCGTCGCCGAGACTGGGCAGAGCGTCGATCCGTCGCGAGACACCATCACGGTCGACGGCAAAACAATCGGCGCGCCGGCGCCGCTCACCTGGATCGTGCTCAACAAGCCGACAGGAGTGCTCACAACCCGCAGCGATCCGGGTGGCCGGCGAACGGTCTTCGATTTGGTCGACGATGTGCCGGGACTCACCTACGTTGGCCGGCTCGATTACATGACCGAAGGGGTCCTTCTCCTCACGACCGACGGCGACGCGGCGCACAAATTGACTCACCCGAGCCACGAAATCGAGCGGACCTACATTGCGACGGTACGGGGCGATGGCGCCGACGCGGCACGTGCGGCGATGAAAGGTGTAGAGCTCGACGATGGTCTCGTGATGCCGAAGGATGTGTCATCGCGCCGGGTGGGGCGCGGCATATGGGAGCTCGATGTCACGATCGCGGAGGGGAAGACGAGAGAGGTCAGGAGGCTGTGCGAGGCG
>JANMMF010000244.1:0-5616 GCA_031372985.1 Gemmatimonadota bacterium | reverse complement strand
CTTCGCGTCCTACACGACGATCGATCTCCGCGACGAAGTCGACGCCATCGAGCGTGGTGAGAGACCGGTACGCCGTGTCATCGCCGTCGACGCCGTCGATCCGGAGTCGGGTGAAGTGATCGCCGAGGTAGGCGACAACCTCACCGACACGCTGATCAAGAAGCTCCGCAAGAAGGAGATCAACAAGGTGCAGGTCTTCGTGATGTCCGGCCGCGCCGAGTCGATGCTGATCAAGAACACACTGGCAAAGGATCCGACGCACACCGACGAGGAAGCGCTGAAGCAGATCTACTCGCTGCTGCGCCCCGGCGACGCGCCGAATCGCGAAACCGCGCGTCAGGCGCTCGAGAGATTGTTCTTCTCGCCGAAGCGTTATGACCTCGGTCGAGTTGGCCGCTACAAGATCAACCAGCGCCTTGGCACCAACCGTCCCGCCAGCGAGACGGTTCTCACCAAGGAAGATTTCGTCGCGATCGTCCGCTACCTCGTCGAGCTCCACGAGGGACGCGGCTACACGGACGACATCGATCACCTTGGCAACCGCCGCATTCGCTCGGTTGGCGAGCTGATCGCCAATCAGTTCTCCGTCGGTCTGTCCCGCATGGCGCGCCTGGTCAAGGAGCGCATGTCGATCAACACCGATCCGGAAAAGATCTCGCTCGACGATCTCGTCAACGCGCGCACGGTCTCGGCCGTGATCCAGGCGTTCTTCGGATCTTCGCAGCTGTCGCAGTTCATGGATCAGACGAACCCGCTTGCCGAGCTGACGCACAAGCGTCGTCTTTCGGCGCTCGGACCTGGTGGACTCACACGTGAGCGCGCCGGTTTCGAGGTTCGCGACGTTCACTACTCGCAGTACGGCCGCATGTGCCCGATCGAGACCCCTGAAGGTCCGAACATCGGACTCATCACGTCGCTCGCGTGCTACGCTCAGGTCAACGACCTCGGCTTTGTCGAGACGCCTTACCGCGTCGTCAAGAACGGCAAGGTAAGCTCCGAGATCGAATGGCTCGATGCAAACCGCGAAGAGGACGTTGTCATTGCTCAGGCGAACGCTCGCCTGAACGAGGACGGCACATTCGTCGACGAGCTGGTGCTGTGCCGCCAGCGCGGTGACGTTCCGCTCGTGCAGCCCGACCGCATCGATTACATGGATGTAGCTCCCGAACAGCTCGTATCGATCGCCGCCGCGCTCATTCCGTTCCTCGAGCACGACGACGCCAATCGCGCGCTGATGGGATCGAACATGCAGCGGCAGGCCGTTCCTCTTCTGAACCCGCAGACTCCGCTCGTCGGAACAGGGCTCGAGGAGAAAGTGGCTCGTGACTCAGGAGCAGTGGTCATTGCTCGCAGAGCCGGGACAATTACCAGCGTCACCGCTGACGAGATCATCGTCGACACCGGCGCCTCGGAGCGCGGCAAGAAGGACAGCGACCGTCCGTTGGCAAGACTAACGCAGCATGACAGATATCGACTGAAGAAATACTGGCGCACCAACCAGGACACGGCGCTGAATCAGCGTCCGATGGTCAAGGCCGGGCAGAAGGTGAAGGCCGGCGAAGTCCTTGCTGACGGCGCTTCAACGGAAATGGGCCAGCTCGCTCTCGGAGCCAACGTCACCGTGGCGTTCATGCCGTGGTACGGACACAACTTCGAGGACGCGATCGTGCTGTCCGAGAGACTGGTGAAGGACGACGTCTATTCGTCCATTCACATCCAGGAGCTCGAGCTGCACGTCCGCGACACCAAGCGCGGCCAGGAAGAGATAACCCGGGAGATCCCGAACGTGGCTGAGGAAGCCCTGTCGGATCTCGACGAACGCGGCATCGTCCGCATCGGCGCGCACGTCAAGCCAGGCGACATCCTCGTCGGCAAGATCACGCCGAAGGGCGAGACGGAGCTTTCTCCTGAAGAGAAGCTCCTCACCGCCATCTTCGGTGAGAAGGCGAAGGACGTGAAGGATTCGTCGCTCAAGGTTCCGCCGGGAATGGAAGGCGTGGTAATCGACGTGAAGATCTTCTCACGCATCGAGGACCAGGTCGTCGAGAAGGATCGCGGCGAGAGAATCGGTGAGATCAGGCGTCTCGAGGGCGAGGAGAAGATCCGCGTCAACGAAGTGCGCGACGCCGAGCTGAACGACCTCCTGGACGGTCAGACGGTTTCGCTGGCGCTCAAGTCGGGTACGGTCGAGGAAGCGATTCCCGCCGGCACCAAGCTCACGGCACAGATGCTGTCCGATCTCAAGATCAGCTCACTCGATCTCAAGACGTTCCGCGTCGAAGACAAGAAGATGAACGAGCGCATCCGCAGCATCATCGACCTGGCCAACGAAGAGAAAGCGAAACTCGAAGAGAAAGCCGAGGAGCGGATTGATCGCGTGCTGCAGCCGGATGAGCTGCCGCCGGGTGTCATTCAGCTCGTGAAGGTTTACATGGCCGAGAAGAGAAAGGTCTCGGTCGGCGACAAGATGGCGGGACGCCACGGCAACAAGGGTATCGTTGCCCGCATCGTTCCCGAGGAGGACATGCCGTTCCTCCCCGACGGACGCCCCGTCGACATCGTGCTCAACCCGCTCGGCGTTCCGAGCCGTATGAACGTCGGACAGATTCTCGAGACCCACCTCGGGTGGGCTGCGCGTCTGCTCGGCTTCTACGCCAAGACTCCGGTGTTCCAGGGGGCAAACGAGCGTGAGATCGGATTGCTGCTCAAGCTCGCGGCAGTCACCTGGGTTCGTGACGCGCTCGATCTCAAGGTCGAAGGCATCACGATCAGCGATGCCGAGATCAAGGGCATCGTTGCCGACGTCAAGGCTGGTGCGCGGTACGGCGAGCGCGTAGAGCTGCTCTCCGATGCGACGATCGATGCGCTTGGCGCGCGCGGCGTGTCCGCCGAAACGCGTGACGTGTACAACCGCATCCGCGACTTCGTCTCGGCGGCCGCTCGTGAGCTGGCCGAGAGGGACACCACCGAGGTGAACAACCAGATCGCGTTCCACGCCGAAGCGGCGGGTGACGAGGAGTATGAGCCCTCGGCGCGCGCCCAGTATAAGTCGACGGCGACGCAGATCGAGAAGAAACGCAACACAGATCCGGCATCTGTGCTCGCGAGTCAGGAGCTGCCCGCGCTCGCAGTGGCGGTCGGCGCGAAGAAGTCGGAGGTGGAAGTCGACGCGGCCGCTCTCGAGCTGATGCGTCTGGCCGGAATCTCCGCGGGTGGAAAGGTCAGGCTGCGCGATGGCCGGACCGGTGAGCTGTTCTCGAACGCCGTCACGGTCGGAGAGATTTACATGCTCAAGCTCTCCCACCTGGTGGACGACAAGATTCACGCGCGGAGCATCGGACCCTACTCTCTCGTCACTCAGCAGCCGTTGGCCGGTAAGGCGCAGTTCGGCGGCCAGCGCTTCGGAGAGATGGAAGTGTGGGCACTCGAGGCTTACGGCGCTGCACATACGCTGCAGGAGATTCTCACCGTCAAGTCGGACGATGTGAACGGACGCAGCAGGGTTTACGAGGCGATCGTGAAGGGACAGAACCTTCCCGAGCCCGGCATTCCGGAGTCCTTCAACGTGCTCGTTCAGGAGCTGAAGGCGCTGGGAATCCACGTCAGCATGGGAGCGAACGCGACCAGCGGCTACGGCCTCGGCAACATCGGCTCCAGAAACGGCAACGGGAGCGAGGGATAACTAATGATTGATTTTCGCAGCACGCGCGAGACGCGCGCGTCTTCATTCGATTACATCCAGGTCCGCATCGCTTCGCCCGAAGAGATGCGCGGCCCGAAGGATTCCAAGGAGCGGGAGCGGCTGGAGATGGCCGGCCTCCGCACCTGGTGGTCGTGGGGCGAGGTTCTCAAGCCCGAGACCATCAACTACCGCTCGTTCAAGCCCGAGAAGGACGGCTTGTTCTGCGAGCGCATCTTCGGTCCCGTCAAGGACTGGGAATGCCACTGCGGGAAGTACAAGCGCATCCGTTATCGTGGTGTGATCTGCGATCGCTGCGGCGTCGAAGTCACCCTGAGCCGCGTCCGTCGCGAGCGCATGGGTCACATCGAGCTCGCCGTACCCGTCGCGCACATCTGGTTCTTCAAGACGCTGCCCAGCCCGATGGGCAATCTCGTCGACCTGACGCTTCGCGATCTCGAGAAGGTCATCTACTACTCCAACTACATCGTCATCGACGCCGGGAAGCAGGAGTCGGTGCCCGAGAACATGGCGATTCCAGACAGCCCGGTCCGGCCGATCGAGGCCAACTCGCTGCTGACGGAAGACGAGTACTTCTATCTTCGCCAGAAGGCCAAGGACGAAGGCGATAACGCCTTCTTCGCCGACATCGGCGCGCCCGCCGTTCGCGAGCTCCTCAAGCGCATCGACGTGGACAAGGTCGCCGAAGAGCTCCGCGCTGGACTCGTCGACGAAGGATCGCAGCACCGCAAGAAGCAGATGCTGAAGCGGCTCAAGGTCGTCGATGCCTTCCGCAACTCCGGCGATTCAGGCCAGGAGCGCAACAAGGCCGAATGGCTGATCATGGACGTGATACCGGTGATTCCGCCGGATCTGCGTCCGCTCGTTCCGCTCGACGGCGGCCGGTTTGCCACGTCCGATCTGAACGATCTCTATCGCCGCGTCATCAACCGCAACAACCGGTTGATGAAGCTGATCTCGCACCGCGCGCCTGAAGTCATTCTCCGGAACGAGAAGAGAATGCTCCAGGAAGCCGTGGATGCGCTGTTCGACAACGGCCGCCGCTCCAAGGCGATTCGCGGTCGCGGCAAGCGTCCGCTCAAGTCGCTGTCCGACATGCTGAAGGGCAAGCAGGGCCGATTCCGTCAGAACCTGCTGGGAAAGCGCGTCGACTACTCCGGCCGTTCGGTCATCGTCGTTGGTCCCGAGCTCAAGCTGCACCAGTGCGGTCTGCCCAAGGCGATGGCGCTGGAGCTGTTCAAGCCGTTCATCATTCACAAGCTCGTCGAGAAGGGAATCGCCGAGACGGTGAAGCGCGCCAAGAAGATCGTCGAAAAGGAGTCTCCCGAAGTCTATGAGATTCTTGAGGAGATCATTCGCGATCACCCGGTACTGTTGAACCGTGCTCCGACCCTTCACCGACTCGGCATCCAGGCTTTCGAGCCCGTGCTCGTCGAAGGAAAGGCCATTCGTATTCACCCGCTCGTCTGCGCCGCATTCAACGCGGACTTCGATGGTGACCAGATGGCCGTGCACGTTCCGCTTTCGTTCGAGGCCCAGCTCGAGTGCCGTCTGCTCATGCTGTCGTCGAACAACATCCTCAAGCCGTCGGATGGGCGTCCGGTCGCCGAGCCCAGCCAGGACATCGTGCTCGGCTGCTACTTCGCGACCAAGGCTCCGCCGAACTTCGAGCAGTACGCTGGCAAGAACGGCAAGAACGGCAAGGCCAAGTCATACTCCGACACCGCCGAGGTGGAGCTCTCGCTTTCGCAGGATCGCGTGGGCTTCCACACGCCCATCAGATTCTTCGTTCAAGACGTTGAGGGCAAGCGTTGGGTGGACACAACTGTCGGTAGGGTGCTCTTCAACGCCATCATCCCGAAGGAGATCCCTTTCCAGAATCGGGAGATGAAGAAGAAAGCATTGGGCGAACTCGT
>JANMMF010000220.1:0-3767 GCA_031372985.1 Gemmatimonadota bacterium | reverse complement strand
GCTCGAGGTAGCGAGGGAGGAAGGCATGGTTACGTGGAGAGTGCCGCTCGCGGCGCTAGCCGAACAGCTGCCTTTGACCCAACGCTACCCCTCTCATTTGCAACGAGTGCTCCAGCCTGCCCACGAGATGCTCCTGGCTGCCGGTCTTCTGCGCGACGCCACTTTCAGGCAGGTGAACCGCGATTGGCTGGTGGACTATGTACTGGCCTCACGGGCGGCCTGACTGGCTATGTTCCGATGGTGCCGTTTGTGCGTCTTTTGGGAACACTGACCGGCCTCGGGCGTATTTGTTACGTTACCGCCCTCTCCCATCAATTAGACCGTATGTCCCGATCTAGAAAAAGCGTGCTCTTCGGCCTGGCGCTCATTCCGCTAATGGCTGGAGGCTTCGTATTTCAGCAGCGCGAGAGCCAGCAGGGTGCTCGCCTTCTCGACCAGGTCCTGAACATCGTTTCCAGCCGCTTCGTCGATACCGTCGACCAGGCGACTCTTTACGAAAAGGCCGCGCGTGGACTCATTCACGAGCTGAACGATCCCTACAGCGTGCTGCTGTCGCCCAAGGAGCTCTCGACCTTCAACGCCCAGACGAACGGGCGCTACGCCGGAATCGGCATGGAGATCGCCGAGACGCAGGGCTTCATCACCGTCCAGCGGGTGTTCCCGCACACTCCGGCTGAGCAGGCTGGTGTGCAGGAAGGCGATCGGATCAACTTCATCGATACGACCAATATCCGTGGCTGGACCGTTTCCCAGACCTCGGATGCGCTCAAGGGAAATCCAGGCAGCAAGGTTCGCGTCAGATTCTCCCGCCCTGGTGTGCCCGAGCTCATCCCTATCACGTTTACCCGCGCGGTCATCAACATCCCCGCCGTCCCGTACGCGATCATGCTAGACAGCAAGATCGGCTACATACCGCTGCTTCAATTCAATGAGAGCGCGAGGGACGAGCTGGAAAACTCGATCACCCGTCTGTCGCGCGAGGGCGCGCGCGGCATCGTGATCGACCTTCGCGGCAATCCTGGCGGCATCCTCGATCAATCGTTGAGCGTCAGCAATCTCTTCCTCAAGAAGGGACAGCCGATCTCGAGCATTCGCGCCCGCAATGGTGAGAATCAGAATTTCGTTGCGAGCGACGATCCAATCGCGCCGACAATTCCCCTGGTGCTCCTGACCGATGGGAGAAGCGCGTCGGCATCTGAGATCGTGGCGGGTGCGCTTCAGGACCACGACCGCGCGCTCATCGTTGGAACGACTTCGTTCGGAAAGGGGCTCGTGCAGTCGGTCTTCCCGCTCGATGGCGGCTACGCACTCAAGATGACGACGGCAAAGTGGTACACGCCGAACGGCCGTTCCATCCAGAAGGAGCGCAAGCTTCTGCCCAGTGGTGAGTTTGTGGAAGTGATGCCTGATTCTCTCGAGACTGATTCGGTCCGTCGCTCACGTCCGGTCTTCCGCTCGGATGCTGGCCGTATCGTCTACGGCGGCGGCGCGATCACACCCGACATCATCGTGCGCCCCGACACACTGACGACGGCCGAGCAGAAGGTGTTCAACGCGTTCGCCCCGAAGACGGCCGATGTGAGAGTGACGCTAATGGATTACGCGCTCGAGCTCAAGAAGACGGTGCGACCCGATTTCACGGTGCCGCCGACCTGGCGCCAGGAGTTCTATCGCCGGCTTCAGGCCAAGGGCGTCACGGTCGACCATGCCCAGTACGAGCAGGCAAGTTCCGAGATCGACCGTCTACTCGGCAACACAGTCGCGCGGCTGGCGTTCGGCGATTCTACCGCGAAGCGTCGCGGCGTCAGCGACGACAACCAGCTGACACACGCACTGCAGGTGCTCAAGCAGAGTGCGTCGCAGAAGGATCTCTTCATTATCGCCCAGCGTGAGCAAGCCAACTCTTCCGCTACCGCTCGGCGATAGTCATCACGCGGGTTGAGTAACGGCGTCGGCGGGGGTTTATCCTCGCCGACGCTTTCTCATTTTACGGCCAGTGGTGTTTGTTCGAGAAGTTCCTGCCGAATACTTCCCTCAGCACCGGCCGCGGATCATCCGTACGCACGACTGCATCGATTCTTTCACCGACGATGAGTGGGCGGGTGAACTGGAGATACCGGCGATAGCCGTGACAGAAGCAGAGCGGACCCTTCCGTGTGAGGTCCCCGAGGAGAATGTCGAATTCCCCAACGATCGTCATGGCGTAGAAAAAGTTGAGCGTCTGCGGCTTTGGGAGATCGCTCTCTATAATGTTTCGCGGCATACTGCCGTGTTTGCCCCACTGCACGTCGATGACCACCTGCGATCTTGGCCACGACGCATGAAGGATGTGACCGTGCCAATAAGTCCAGATGTCTGTGGGGGCATGAGTCGAGTCGTAGCCCACCCATAGAACTTCCTGATCGGTGGGAACGGTAAACGGGATCCAGGACCCGTGAACGTCATCCCGCCACAAGAGGTGGTAGGCGATTAGCCGCTTCGTCGGGTGCAGTACGGCCACCACCCGCACCAGTGGGAACGTTTCGTCCCGTTGTAGGTACAAGACCGGTGCCAGGCGCCGTGCCAGGAGCGCTCCGCTATCGGTGGGAGCAAGTGCGTCGGGCAGATTGGCCGGTCTGAGCGGTATGTGGGCACGTGGGCCGCAGGCGGTAACGAACGCCAGCGTAAGCCCAATCCAGATCCGCTCGCGAATCTCGATGGCTCTTCTCCTCAATGGATAGCCGTCAACTGTCACCTATGCGACGCCAACCGCGCAGCGCCGCGTTGAAGTAACTGGAGAGCTCATGCGCAAGCCACGTCCGAATGCGTACAATCCCGCTCAGGCCCTTTTTCTCATCAGCAACGATCGCACTGGATCTCCCCTCAGCTGCCCCTCCTGCTCCGGGTCGATCGAGCGCGATCCCCGCCAGATTCCACCGCCGCCATACACGCACGTGACGCTCCGGTGCAAAAGCTGCGGGAGATCGGCACACTACGTGGCCGGAGCGGCGTAGAAGTACCGTCTGTTGCACAAAACTTGCCCTCCTCAGCAAATGCCGGATTGAGCAGCCTCACAGGGAAGAAATCCGGCGGGGCACGGTGCATTTGCCACCGCTGCTCGGGGAAGATAACTGCGCTACAGATTGCCCTGCGGAGAGAGGAATAGTTAAATGGCACGCATCACTGGTACGGTCAAATGGTTCAACGACGCGAAGGGATTCGGCTTCATATCGCGCGAGGGCGGTCCCGATGTCTTCGTGCACTTCAGCGCGATAGGCGGATCCGGGTTCAAGTCTCTCGCCGAGGGCGATAAGGTCGAATTCGAAGTTGTTCAGGGCCAGAAAGGACCACAGGCTGCGGATGTGACAAAAGTCACTTGAACGATTTCCAGCTGCTGAAAAAAAGCCCCGGTGTCGGGGCTTTTTTGCATCCTGTCAGTATCACAAAATTGTTTCCACAGGCGGCATTTGATTTGCTTCCATGCACACGATTGAAGACTCGCGACCGAAGAGGATGTCGTCGCCGACAACATGACGTCGGTGGATTCGGGCCGAACCATGGAAGAGATCGCAACAGGCAAGAGTCGTGTCTGGAATAGCAATCGCGAGCCGAAAGGAAGGACTTCGGCGAGCGCCGGGACCGCGAGCGCGCCAGCCGCGCTCATTCTCTTCGACATCCTCCTCGATGGCGACGACAACCTGATCAAGGAGCCATGGACCGAGCGGCGAGCCAGGCTATTGAAGCGCGTCGGCAAGCGCGTCACTCCTCAACTTCGTGTAACCGAATCG
>JANMMF010000218.1:0-5228 GCA_031372985.1 Gemmatimonadota bacterium | reverse complement strand
GACTGCTTGTCGAGCCAGTGCTTTACCCAGGTCAGGTGACCGCGCTCCTCGTCGAGCATACGCCTGAGAGTCGTGACGATCGCCGGGTGCAGATCGGGCTTCCGGAGGTGATCGGTGAAATGCCGGTAGACGCGACGCTCGAAGATCTGCGTGAGCGCCAGGATTTCCAGCATCGTCAGCGGCGTGCCCACCTCTTCGGCGTATCGCGTCTGGTAGGTCCCGCGCACCGGCGCGGGCCGGCCTCCCACTGCGATTATCGTTTCGGTCCACAGCTGCGCGTGCATTACCTCGTCGGCGCTGTGTCGGGTGAGATTCAGAATGAGATCGGGTTCGCGCGTCCTCCGCACCATTTGACCGAGGATCAACCCGCCGTGCAGCTCGGAGGCGCGGTAGAAGTTCAGCAGCGCGATTTCGGATGTCGGGGCCGTCATGAGGCTCTCCGGTTGAGGTTCGTATTCTTGATGTGGTCGACCAGTCGAATTCCGCAGAGACGCTCGATGCGCTTTGCGAATGTCTGGATCGCAATGGGATCCCCCGGCTGCGCGATCGGAACGGTACCGATTGCCTGTTCGCCGAAGTGATGGAAGTCGAGCGCGGCGTTGAGCACCTGAGGAATCACCGCGGGGTCCGCCGCGATTCGCTTGGCGATGAGATCCGACGCGCTCTGCGCGTGCCTTACTTCGTCAGCCGCTATGCGGGACAGCAGGTCGGCGAGGACGTGATCCTCGGTCTGCTCGCCGAGGCGGCGGAAGAAGTAGTGGGCGAGATGCTCGGAGAGCATGAATTCGACGAGCCGTGGGACGAGGTCTCGAGGTGACAACTCGATCTCCGGTTGCTTCCTCCGGATAGCGACCAGCTCCTCGTCGGTGATCGTGGGCTCGTAGCCGATGGTGTCCAGGTAGCGGCGAAGAGAGTGGAAATGCTTGAACCCCTCGTAGAGCTCCAGGGAGAAGACGACGCCGGCGTCGATGTCATCGAGCGTGGCGCGCAGCAGCCGCGACAGGTTGAGGGGATGGTACGATTCGATCAGCGCGGCGTCGCGAAGCGCGGCGAGTACGTCGGGGCGGGCCTGGGCGCGCTCGCGGTCGATCTCCGACCACCTGATGTCGCGCTCGACGGACCACGCGCCACGATCCGCTGCCACTGCGCACCGCACGTAAAGGCTGGAGCTGGCCAGCGCCGCCGGAATGGTCATTTGCCGTTTGCTCCCGAATGTGTGAGGCGGTGCGAGCCGGCCAGAGCGCCGAGCGGCCACTCGGATGGATCGACTCCGTGCGTCACGAGCACGGCGAGGAGCCAGCGCTCGAGCCCGAACGCAACGCAGCCACTCGAGGCCGAGCTGCCATCAGCCAGCGAGATCGCGAACGAATCGCCGAAAAAGGCCTCGTGATCGTTGAACGACGCGATAGCCAGCTGGCGACCGTCGGGGAAACGAAACACGAGCTCGTGCTTGAGGCCCTTGATGCGCTGGAGTGCCGCGCGTCCCCGGGCGGACGGCGCGAAGAACGGATCGCTGGCGAGAACGAGCTCGGTCTCGAGCCCGAGCCTCGCCGCCAGAGCGGATGCGCGCTCGACCCCGCGGTCCAGCAATGCCTTGATATCCCAGGCCGCGCCGAGGCACACGATCTCCCTCATCGTGAACGCCCATCCTCTCTCGAGGGCGGCGTGACGCGCGCCTTCGTGACGCCAGCAGGTTCCCTGTGCCGTCATGAGCAACGGGGCTTCGATCGTGGAATCCGCGAGCGCTGCGTACGTGTTGTAGCAGACAGCGGGTGGCAACGCTGTTTCCGGTGTTGCGGGAGCCGAGCGCGCAGCCCGTCCCGGCGAATCACTCGACGCAATTGCCTGCAGCGTCGCTTCGTCGCCGCTCAGGTGCGAGGCGGCGCTCAGCCACTGCGGAAAGGACGAGAAATAGTGCGCTCGCTCGAGGGTTTCGAAGCCGACGCCGGCCGGAGCACACCACTCGTTTGGCGTTTCAGCGCGCGCGATGTCGGCCAGCGCTTGCTCGATCTCGCGGCGCAGCGCCACTACGTGCCCGCGAAGGCCCGAGATGCCAGGCGCCACGTCCCAGAGCGATCCGCTTTCGCGGAGCCGGCGCACGACTTCCTCAGGCGGCAACATGGTCGTCGAGTGGAAGGAAGGCCGCCGCGATGCGCGCGACCGTCTGAAAATTGTCCATGCGGATATGGGAGTCGGGAATCGCGCGACCGATCGCCTGCTCGGTGAACGCGATCAGCTCCAGCACCCTGAGCGAATCGAGCAGCCTTGTCGCGAACAGCGGCGTGTCCGCATCGACGCGGCTACCTTTGGGCGCGATTTCCTCATTGAGCCACGCAAGCATTCGGAGCGCGAATTCCTCTTGCCGGGTACTCATGCGGCCGCCTTCTCGACTGTTTGTCCCCAGCTGCTCGCGATGAGAGCGCGCAGCATTGGCTTCCAGTAGCTGCGCACTGCGGGGGGCGGTACCTCGAGTAGCCTTTCCGCCACGGTGGTGTCGAACAGCTTGGGCAGAGCGAGCTGCGGGATGAAGTGAGACAGCGAGGAGAGCACCGAGCGGAGGCGCACGTCGCCAGTTTCCATGACCGCGCGCTCGAACAGGCCGTACGTCGCCGCGTCGGTGATTATCGCCCGTTCCACTCCTCGCTTCCGCCACTCCGGACTTTCGGCCCAGACTTCGTAGGCGGTGTCCACGAGCTCTCCAAGCGTGAGCGCTCCGCGGCCAGAGCAGAGGTGCACGGTTCGACGAAGAGCTCTTTCGTCGAGCGCGAGCCTGGCAACGGCATCTATGACGTAGCCGGAGGTGATGACATCGAGCGGATTCGCGCGGTCGCCCGGTATCATCGCGGCCAGCCCGCGATGGTAGATGCGAAGCGCGCGGTGCACCGCGTTGATCTGCGGAATGTCGCCCTCCAAACCACGGCAGACGATCGTGCTGGGCCTGACGATGGTCCACCGCAGTGCGCTAGCTCTCATCGTCGACTCGGCTTCGTACTTCGATTGCTCGTATGCATTCACCCAGCCCGCCTGACAGCCGTTGTCCAGCTCGAGAACCAGACCTGTCGCGCGGCCCGCCACAAACGCGGTGCTCACGAAGACGATGCGATCGAGCTCCCTGCAGTCTGACGCTACTTCGGCAACGTGATAAGTCCCGAGAGTGTTGACGAAGCGCGCACGATCAAGCGATCTCGAGAAGCTGGTGTCCGCCGCGGCGTGCACGACGATGCGCGTCTCGCGCTCGACGCGCTGACGCACGAGTGGCTCGAGGCCCATTCCCGGCAGCGTCGTATCGCCGCGCACGGCCACGACTCTCGATGCGAGCGGACCAAGCCGGCTCGCGACCAGTCTCCAGCGAAGCTCGTCGCGGACGAGAGCGAACGCTTCGAGGCCCGGGTCGTTCCGGAGCATCTGACGCAGCACTCCTTCGCCCACCAGTCCAGTCGCGCCTGTGATGAACAGCTTGCGAGGCAGTCTCATCATGCCTCCACCGCAACGCCGGTCCAGTGCGCGCCGAATCCGTAGGAAAAGAGGACCACGCGGTGGCCCGGCTGAATGCAGCCGGCGTCGAGGGCGTCCCGGTAGTTGATGAAGTTGTCCCCGGCCAGCGTGTGGCCGTGGCGAACGATGTTCTCGGAGTAGAGACGCGCCCGCGGCAGACGTACGAGGCTGGAGAGGATCTCCCAGCTGCGCATGCTCACGTTGTGCGGAATTATCCAGTCGACGTCCGACGGCGTCCAACCCGCTTCTTCGATTGTGCGGAGCAGCACGTGGCGCGCCGTCGGAAAATACGACGCAACGATTTCGTCGCGCAGCGCATCAACATCCCAGTAGTAGCCCTTGGTGACGTTCGTGGCGGAGACCAGGCGATTGCGCTCGCCATGACGCTCGATGAGAACGGCACAGGCTGCGTCGGACGTGCAGTTGAAGATTGCCTCGCGTCCGGCATTGGCCGGAAAGAATTCCGACGAAACGCATAGCGCGCGTTCTATCCCTTCGGTCAGGCAAAGCGAGCGCGCAATGCGGGCGGCGCCGAGCAGGGTGGTGCACGCGAGCTGATCGACCGCGAAGGGCCAGGCGTTGGGAAGATCGAGATCGTACTGCAGCCGCGTCGCCGGGTACTTGAAACGCGACATCGTGCACAATCCGCTCGCCGACTCTTCCGCTTCGCTTGCAGCGGCGAACGACATCGACCCAGGCGTGCCGCCGTAGATCAGAAGTCCGATCGATTCGCGGTCGACGCTGGTTTCATCGAGCAGCTTGCCCGCCGCCGAGAGCGCGAGCTCGTACGGGCTTTCGGCGACGGCGACGTGCACCTTGCCGAACCCGAACGACTCCATCGTGGCCGCGGAGCTGGTCAACTGGCTATTGCCAGCCAGCTCCTCCACGGTGCGCGAGCCTTCCGGGAACACATAGCTGATCCCCGCGATGGCGGGGGTGCTTTGTCCGTTGAGTTTGTGGACGGTCCTTGGCGTTTGCTCGTTCGTCATGCGCGAACGATGCTTTCGCCTTGCCGGCAGTCCCATGCGCGGTGATACGTAGGACAAGGGGCAGTGTAACGTAGTAACCGGCAAACAAATGACGCCGGGTGCGCGTACTGCTTCTCAACGCAAAAGAGTCCGAGGCGAATGCCTCGGACTCTTTTCTTGTGCAGAGCGGCGACTTACGCCGGCGCTCCCGGATTTATCAGATGCAGGTAATCACACCGCCGGTCATGTCGCAAACTTTCGCTGACTGCGAGTGCGTGGCGGTCGCGCTCCAATCCGGAGGCGGGCCGGCAACTGCCGTCACTGTGACGGTGACGTTTTGCGAGGGGCTGAAGCCCTGAAGAGGTGTCGCGGTGGTCGCGACACCGGAGAAGTAAGCACCACTCTGGTCAGCGGCGTACTGCTCCTCATAGGTCGCCATGTTGCGCAGGTCAGACTTCATCGCGGCGACGTACGCCTTGTCCTTGGTGTTCGCGAACTTCGGAATCGCAATCGCGGCAAGAATGCCGATGATGACGACCACGATCAAAAGCTCGATCAGAGTAAATCCTTTCTTGCTGTGTGACATTGCGAATCTCCTGCAGCGGTTGGATGATGGGAGCGGCTTTCGAGCTTCGAGGCCGTCTATTAGAGCGACGTTTCAGAGACTTTCGGGCAACGCCATACGCGCGAAAGGTCACACGGCTGATTGGCGCCGTGGCACGATTATGCAGATGTCGATGCAAAAGCCCGAGGAAAGTGCTCCTC
>JANMMF010000188.1:0-14526 GCA_031372985.1 Gemmatimonadota bacterium | reverse complement strand
GATTGCGATCTCGCTAAAGTCACGAGCATCGGCAACGCGGCGGGCACCGGCGCGCGCATGGCGTTGCTGAATCGCGGCCATCGGCGTGACGTCGAGGCCTTGGTGCGGCGCATCGAAAAGGTCGAGACGGCCATCGAGCCGCGCTTCCAGGCGCACTTCATCGAGGCCATGGCGATTCCGCACAAGACCGCGGCCTATACTGAGCTGCGCAAGGTCGTTGCGCTCCCCGCAGTCCGCGAGTCCGCGGCCCAGGGAGCGACGCGCGGGCGCCGCGGCCCTAGCAGGCGCGGCAAAAGGACCGACGTTACCTGAGGCGGGGAGGCGGTAAGCTCGAGTATCTCGACATCGGTGGAGGTCTCGCGGTTACGTATGACGCCGAAAGCTCCGTCGATGTCGGTCGGTTCGGGGTGGTGATCAGCGCGCTCGTCGGGGGGTCAGGTCTCAGGATCATCCTGGAGCCGGGCCGGTTTCTCGTCGGGAACGCTGGCGTGTTGTTGACCCGCGTCCTCTACCGGAAGCGGAGCGGGGGCAAGGAATTCATCATTGCGGATGCGGGGATGAACGACCTTCTCAGACCGTCGCACTACAATGCGTTTCACCGGATCGAAGCGGTGAAGCCGACGGGACGCACGACTATCGCCGATGTGGTTGGACCCATCTGTGAAAGTGGGGATTTCCTCGCGCTCGACCGCCAGATGGATGATGCTGGATCGGGCGATCTTCTTGCTGTTCAGTCGACCGGCGCCTACGGATTCGTCATGGCCTCCAACTACAACTCCCGGCCACGTCCGGCCGAAGTGCTCGTCGATGGTGATCGGTTCGCAGTGATCACTCGGCGCGAGAGCTATGAGGATCTGATTCGAAACGAAGAGAAACGGCCAGAGTGGAGGAGCCAGTAGTGCGTATAGGGGTCATGGCTGACACGCACGACCGGGTTCCGGCGGTAGCTGACCTCCTCCAGAAACTCGCGGACAAGGGCGTTAGCATGGTGATGCACGCCGGCGACTACTGTTCGCCGTTTTGTCTGGCGCCCTTTCACCAGCGAGGGATGGCTCTCCTCGGTGTATTCGGCCGGAACGATGGCGACCGTGAAACACTGAGCGCCTATGCCGCACGCGGCATGGGAACAGAGATCTACGAGTCCCCACACAGCTTCGACGTCGGCGGAAAGCGCGTGCTGCTGGTGCACGAGATCAACGAAGTGAGCGCGCGGTCCATCGAGTCCCACGATTTCGTGATTCACGGCTCCTCGCACCTTCAATCGCACAAGAACATCGGGAAGACGGTCGTGATCAACCCTGGTGAGGCATGCGGCTGGATCCACGGGAAGTGTACGGCCGCGATTCTCGATACGGACACCGGAGAAGTAGAAAACATCACACTATGAGCAGCCGGATCCTCATCGTCGATTTCGGCTCACAATTCACGCAGTTGATCGCCCGCCGGGTGCGCGAGGCACGCGTGTACTCGGAGATCCACCCGCCCAGTCGTACCGTGGAATGGATCCGGGACTGGAAGCCGACGGGTATCATCCTGAGTGGTGGACCGAACTCGGTGTATGGCGACAACGTCCCGCTCGCCGATCCTGCCATCTTCGACATTGCGCCCGTGCTTGGCATCTGCTACGGGATGCAGCTGATAGCGCACATCGAAGGCGGGCAGGTGATCCGCACCGACCGTCGAGAGTACGGCCGCGCGGAGATGAAGATTCTGGAGCCGGATGGATTGTTCGCCGGGTTCTCGACGGGCGAAGCGGTCACGGCGTGGATGAGTCACGGCGACCACATCGAGCAGCCGCCGAAAGGCTATCGTGTGACAGCGGAAAGCAAAGGCAATCCGATCAGCGCGTTCCGCCACGAGAAGCGGCCGATCTTTGGTGTGCAGTTCCATCCCGAAGTCGCGCACACTCCGCGGGGCGGGGAAGTGATCTCCAACTTCCTCTTTGGCGTCTGCAAGGCGGAACCGAGCTGGACTGCAGGCGCCTTCATCGAGGAAGAGATCGCCCGCGTCCGGAAGACGGTCGGGAAATCGCGCGTCATCTGCGGCCTGTCGGGCGGCGTCGACTCTTCCGTTGCCGCGGCGCTCGTACACCGGGCGGTTGGTGATCAGCTGACGTGCATTTTCGTCGACACGGGATTGCTGCGATTGCACGAGCGGGGGCAGGTAGAGAGAACGTTTCGGGCGCACCTCGGAATCGAGCTGATCACGATCGACGCCGAGAAGCGCTTCCTCGACGCGCTGGCCGGCGTCGAGGATCCCGAGAAGAAGCGCAAGATCATCGGCCACACGTTCATCGACGTCTTCGAGGACGCTGCGGCGAAAGTCGGCGACGACGTCGACTTTCTGGTGCAGGGCACGCTCTACCCCGACGTGATCGAGTCTTTCGCACCACGAGGTGGCCCGTCGGTGACGATCAAGACGCACCACAACGTGGGCGGCCTGAAGCCTGACATGAAATTCAAGCTGATCGAGCCGCTACGTGAGTTGTTCAAGGACGAAGTGCGAAACGTCGGCCGCGAGCTTGGGCTGCCTGAGGAAATGGTAGCTCGCCACCCGTTCCCGGGCCCCGGTCTCGGTATTCGGATCCTCAGCGATGTGACGAAGGAGAAGCTGGATCTCCTCCGCGCGGCTGACGCTATCTATCTCGAGGAAATCCGGGAGGCGGGACTCTATGACGAGATCTGGCAGGCGTTCACGGTGTTGCTCCCGGTTCGAAGCGTGGGAGTCATGGGTGACGAGAGAACGTACGAAAACGTTCTCGGACTTCGCGCCGTCACCAGCACCGATGGGATGACAGCGGACTGGTACCCGTTCCCTTACGAAGTCCTGGGTCGGATCTCCAACCGGATCATCAATCAGGTGCCAGGAATCAACCGCGTCGTGTACGACGTGAGCTCGAAACCACCCGCTACGATCGAGTGGGAATAGAGCCGGTTCTGGTGAAGAAGGTACGGCGTTGCCATCTTTGCGCATGGCAGAGCTTCGCGAGCGGCTGAACGCAGCGCTGGCAGGCCGCTACCGGATCGGGCGAGAGCTCGGACGCGGCGGGATGAGTGTCGTATTCCTGGCCGAGGATCTGAAGCACGGCCGAAACGTTGCGATCAAGGTGCTGCGTCCCGAAGTCGAACAGGCGGTGAACAGCGGACGCTTTCTGCGCGAAATTCAGATCGCCGCGCAGCTGTCCCATCCGAATATCCTGCAGCTCATCGACTCAGGTGAAGCGGACGGCTCGCCGTATTTCGTCATGCCGTACGTGCCGGGCGAATCGCTGCGCGATCGACTGGATCGCGAAAAGCAACTCCCGATAGATGACGCCATTCAGATCGCACGCGAAGTGGCGGATGCGCTCAGTTACGCGCACGAGCATGACGTCATCCATCGAGACATCAAGCCAGAGAACATTCTGATCAGCTCCGGTCACGCGCTGGTCGCAGATTTCGGAATCGCGCGCGCGATCAGTCAGGGCGCGGGAGCCAGACTTACCGAGACAGGCATCGTTGTGGGGACGCCGGCGTACATGAGTCCCGAGCAGGCCGTTGCCACCGCCGAGCTGGATCAGCGCACTGACATCTACGGGCTTGGCTGCGTCCTGTACGAAATGCTAACAGGAGCTCCACCGCATACCGGATCCAGCGCGATGGCGGTGATGGCGCGCAAGGTTCTCGATCCGGTTCCAAGCATACGCGTCGTGCGCGAGACGGTCTCGCCGGTGATAGAGCAGGTAGTCATGAAGGCGCTCAACAAAGTTCCGGCGGACCGCTTTGTGAGCGCCCGTCAGTTCAACGACGCGCTAGCAGGCGACCGGCGGACATTAGCCGCCATCGGATCGAGGACGGGCCCGAATCGGCGCCGCTGGGTGGGCGCTGCTGCTGCTGCGGCGCTGCTTCTCATCGCTGGAGCGTACGTCCTCATCGAGGGAGCGCCGTGGCGTGGACGAGCCGGCAGTATCGTCGCCGACTTCGCTCAACTGACGTCGCTGCCCGGCGTCGAATGGTTTCCGAGCTTGTCGCCGGATGGAAAGTGGTTGGTCTACGCAGCCGAGGGGTCGGGCAATCACGACATCTATTTGCAAAGCGTCGGCGGCCAGGCACCGATCAACCTTACTAAAGACTCGCCTGCTGAGGACGACCAACCCGCATTTTCGCCAGATGGTGAGCGAATCGCATTTCGATCGTCGCGCGAAGGCGGTGGCCTTTTCATCATGGCGCGCACGGGCGAGGGTGTACGCCGTCTCGCGACCCAAGGCTACCGCCCGACCTGGTCGCCGGATGGCAAGCAGGTGGCGTTTACGTCCGAGAACGTCGAGCTGAATCCCGGGAACTCGGTTGGGACCAGTGAACTCTGGGTCGTGAACGCCGAAGGCCATGGCGAGGCGCGAAAACTGAATACCGGTGACGCAATCCTCGCGAGCTGGTCGCCCCACGGGGATCGCATCGCGTTCGCGCATCGGCTCGGACTTCCGCCACAAGGTGACATCTGGACGATCTCGCCGGATGGAGGCGATCCTATACCCGTCACCACAGATCTCGCGAGGGACTGGAGCCCAGCTTGGTCGAGCGACGGAAGTTTTGTCTATTTTGCGAGCGACAGGGGCGGGAGCATGAACCTTTGGCGGATCGCGATCGACGAGCGCAGCGGCAAGCCGCGCGGCAAGCCCGAGGCGGTTACGACACCCGCCACCTACCTGGCGCATCCGACACTGTCAGGAGGTGGGCGGCAGGTCGCGTACTCGTCGGCGCAGGTCTCCATCAACATCCAAAGCATCGCTTTCGACCCCGACGCCGGCGAGGTGCGCGGCGAGCCCACGGCCGTCACTACCGGGTCGCGCCGCTGGTCGTCGCCGGATCCCTCGCCAGATGGACAATACGTCGCGTTTTACACGCTTGGTCAGCCTGAGGGACAACTATATGTCTCGCGCGCGGACGGCACCGGGCTCAGGCAGCTCACGTCTGACACCACCGCCGACCGGCTTCCGCGCTGGTCGCCGGATGCCCAGTGGATCGCATTCTTCTCGACTCGCGGCGGAGCAATGCGCATCTGGATGATCCGCTCCGACGGCAGCGATCTGCGACAGCTCACTACTCGAGTCGGAGGCTACGGACCTACCTGGTCTCCGGACGGGAAGCGTCTGGCGATCGGCCTGGGAGGAGCAGGAGGATCGAGAATCGGGGATACGGTTGCGATCATCGATCCGCAACGCACCGCCGCTGATCAGCAGTACGAGATCCTGCCGGCATCCACTGTGGGTCCGTTTGTGATGAACTCGTGGTCGCGCGACGGGAAACATATCGCCGGGCAAACCCTTGCCCCCGGCGGACTCGCCAAAGGAATCGCGATCTATTCGATCGAGACGAAAACGTACGAAAAGGTTGCCGATTTCGGTGAGTGGCCGGTTTGGCTACCCGACAGTCAGCGCGTGCTCTTCGTCTCAGGAGGCAAGGCTTTTTACGTAGCGGACATCCGCACCAAGAAGGTGCGGAAGATTTATTCTGCTACACGCGACGTGATCGGTCCACCGCGACTCACCCGCGACGGGCGCATGGCTTACTTCGGCCGTCGCGTCTCGGAGGCCGATATCTGGATGGTGACACTCAGACAGTGAGTCGACGGCGCGCCGCCCTCACCAGCTAAAGACTCTTCTCCTCGAGCAACTGCATGAATTCGCGTGGCTGCTTCAGCTTCAGCAACCGTTCCGGAACGTCTGCTTCCTTCGAGAACTGCGCGATTTTCCCCAGCACGGGGAGATACTGGTTAGAGACTTCCAGCGGCGGCGCGACGATGAGGAAAAAGAAGAACACCGGCTTTTCGTCGATGGCCTTGAAATCGACGCCCTGACTTTTCCTTCCGAACGCGACGCGAAGTCTGCTCACCACGAGCGAGCGGCAGTGCGGGATCGCAATTCCCCGTCCGATGCCAGTTGAACCAAGATTCTCGCGTCGTTTCAGCATCTTGAACAGCATTCCTTCCGACTTGTCGTCGAGGCCGAGAAGGGCGATCAGTTCCTTGAGGATTTCGTCCTTGGTGTTGCCCTCGAGCTCCAGCTTGATCGCGTCTTCAGAAAAAAAATCGCGTAGTTCCATCAGCTCCCCGACAGTGGCCAGTTCGTGCGCGCGAAGGACGGAAGTTACGTGTGTCTGGCGCGAGAGTCAAACCACGATGTTGCAAGCACTTGGGGGCTCACTTAGCTTCATCTGATATGCGTTTTCCATTCGCGGTCCGCGACGACATTCCGCTCTACCTGGCTCCGATGGCCGGGGTGTCAGAGTCTCCTTTCCGGAGGCTTTGCCGCCGCTTTGGCGCGGATGTCGTCGTTACCGAATTTCTGTCTGCCGAGGGAATCCGGCGCGAAAACGCCGCCACACTCGACAAGCTCCGCTTCGGAAGCGACGAGCGTCCAATCGGAGTTCAGATCTTTGGCGCCGACCCAGCCGCGATGGGTGAAGCCGCCCGTCTGGTGACCGACGTGTTTCAACCGGAGTTCATCGACATCAACTTCGGCTGTCCGGTGAAAAAGGTCGTGAGGCGAAATGGCGGCTCCGGGTGCTTGAAGGACCTTTCACTCGTGGAGTCGGTGATCCGCGCCGTGTCATCGGGCACGCACCTCCCGGTGACAGTCAAGATCAGGAGTGGCTGGAGCGAGGAGCAGCGTGATCCGGTGAAGATCGCCCTCCGGTGTCAGGACGCCGGCGCGAAAGCCCTCGCGCTGCACCCACGCACGCGGACGCAGATGTACTCGGGCAGCGCCCGCTGGGAGGAGATCGCCGCGGTCGCGCAGGCCCTGGAGATCCCGGTGATCGGGAACGGCGACATCAAGACGGCCGAAGACGCTGTTAGGCTCCAGCGGCAGACCGGGTGCGCGGCGATCATGATCGCGCGCGGGTCATTCGGGCAGCCGTGGATCTTCGACCAGACCCGGGCGCTGTTGGAAGGGAAGCCAAAGCCGGACGCTCCGCCGATCGAGCGAAGATTCGCGATCGCGCTCGAGCACGCCAGGATGGCGGAGGAGTACGAGGCCGATCCCAAGGGGGCGGCGATCGAGTTCAGAAAGCACCTCGGCTGGTACGTGAAGGGGATCCCGGGCTCGGGTGAGCTGAGGCGAAAGCTGCATGCGGTGGAGAGTCTGTCCGAAGTCGAAGACGTATTCGCCGGATATCTTGCGGCCGGGTACTATGACGCGCGGGAAGAGGTTGAGGCGCCGCCCGCGGCAGCTTGAGATCGCCTTGTGTAAGGCATTGTCTGCCAGCGAGTTGGAGATTCGACCTCAACCTGCTTCCCAACCGATTTCTGATTGACTTCGTGTCCGATTGGGGCTATACTTCATGAACGGGGGCGACTGGCTTCGACGGGGTTAGTGAAGCTGTGGCCGCGTGCCCAGGTACTCAGGTCCTGGTAAAACCTCTGGGAATTTTTTTAACTGCCAACAACAACCTGGCAATGGCTGCGTAACTCCTAGGAGTTACTGCACCTGCTCTTAGGGAAGCCCTCCTGAGGCGGCTTTAAGAGTATCGCAAATTCGGGATAGTCAGTCGTTGCGTTTCCCGGCGGCCGGCGAAAGTTTAGGAAACTTGTCCAGAAGTGGGCTGTCCATTGGCCAGCGACTGGAGACCTCAATCAATGGAACACGCACGTAGACGCTGTGGTCGATCTTGTCTCGGACCGGGGTTCGAATCCCCGCGCCTCCATGAAAAAAGGGCTGACGAAAGTCAGCCCTTTTTTTCTTTGGTCCCTCCTCGCGGACTACTTCGCCGGCCGGAATTGAAACCCGATCTGGACGACATCATTCAGGGCTTTTGGTTCTGAGCCGCCGCTGCGCGCAGGCTGGAAGCGCATCCCTGGGATCACCTTGAGCGTTGCGGCGGTAAACAGCTCGTCGGACGAGCGCACCACCGAGATGCTCGACGGCACCGGGCGGCCCATCGTATCAACCTGGAAGCGTACCTGCACCTCACCCTGCACGTTCCCGAGCTGGGCGGGATAGCGAGGCGCTGGGAGTGACCCGATCAAGTGCGCGCGCTGGGGCACGTTGGCCGCATCCTCGCGCTCGAATGTCAGGCGCTGACCGCTAGCGCTTTCCAAAAGCGGCTGTGCAGGACCTGTCTCGCCCGCACGCCCGGCGCCGCCCCGCGCTCTAACGACTGAATCGAAATTCGTCGCCAGCGCGGTGGGCAGCTTGGGAATCGAGATCGTGCCCGATTCTACCCGCCGATCCGAGCGCTCCGCCACCTTCTTCGCCGGGGTGCGTTGCTCCGCTGCTCTCGCGCGCGAGGAAGTCGCGACTGGGGTCGCATCCGCAGCGGCGGTCGCCGGTGCATTCTCCAAATCCCCTAACGGTGCAGGAGCGGTGGTAGCCGCTACGGAAGCCAGGGAAGTCGAACTGGTTCCGCCGGGAGTTGATCCACCTTCCGCTGCTCCAGCTACCGACGAGTCGCTCCAGCCGCGAGAGACGCCCGCCAATAGTACGAGCAACGCGACTGCTGATACTACGATCACCGTCGCTTTCTGGCGTTCCTGTACCGCGGCGACGGCGGAAGCAAAGAACGCAGCGGCCCGAGAAGTTGCAGTCGGGAATGCTTCGTCATCCTCGAGCTCCTGGCCGATGCTCAAGATGACGTCGCGATAGTTGACGGGCGCCGCGGGCTCCGCTGGTTGGACCTTGGGGGCCGCAACTTCTGCAACCGCGGGAGCTGCGGCAATCGGCGCGGCTATCGGCGCAGCTAGCGGTGCGATCTCCGGCCTCGTGGTGAAGTCTCGTTCGATTGTCCGCGTTGGCGGCTCGCTCTCGATTACCCGGGCGGTACCCTTTCGTGGCACCGAGTTGGTCCGCTCCCGCGCCTGAGGCGGAGGGCTCGCCGACTTGGCATCAGCTGACAGGAGCCGGTAGCGCTCCGGCGCGGGAGCAGGCGCCTCCAATAGTGCGGAGTCGAGAAATCCTTCGGCCTGAAGCTGCAGATCGGCGATCCGATCTCGTGATACACGAACGCTCTGGTGGCCCGTGCCCAACGTGAGCTCTCGTATGGTCTGGGCGCGCTGGAGCAGCTGAAGTGCCTCCCCGATCTTGCCGCGCGCTGCACATGCCTCTCCCAAATTCTCGAGAGCGGTAGCGAGCGCAAAATGGTTCGGTGCCAGGGTGCGCTCACGGATCTCGAGCACCTTTCTCCACAGTTGTTCGGCTGATTCATGGCGTCCCAACGCCTGCCGAACGGTCGCGAGGCTCGCGAGAACTGTCGCCACTTCCGGGTGATCTTCGCCCTTGGTTCGCTTCAACGCGAACATGCGCAACAAAAGGGGTTCGGCTAGCGCGTGCGCGGACTGTTTCAGACAGAGACGCGCGAGCTCATTCAACACGATCGCGAGATCCGGGTCGTTCTGAGCGAGTCCCTGCTCGCTTGCAGCCAAAGCGCGGTGAACGAGAGGCTCCGCCGCTTCGAACCTGCCGGCCGAAATGAGCGCCGATGCCAGGCTCGTCATGGCTGGAACTAATGCGGGATTGTCCGGGCCGAGTGCGCGCTCTCCGATCTCCAGGGCGCGCCGAAAGAGGTCCTCCGCCTCCAGGTAAGCGCCGGCCTCTTGCTTGACCGCGCCCATCTCCAGGAGCGCCGAGGCGTGCTCGGCGCCGGCGCCTTCAGTTCCATCGGAAGCCGAGGGGGTCGAACGCGCTGTGCGCTCGGAGGCCCGAGCTCCGCTTACAAGGGAAAAGCTTGGGCTATCGGGCCCACGCTCGTAGGCTGTGGAGTCGACCATGAACTACATCCTCCGCGGGTGGTTCCAGTGGCAAGCGCACTGTGGTGCGGGGCAAGCGGAGGACCAGATGTAGCGGCCGGATTGAGCGGGCGAACGATCCAGGGTCGGGGGGAAACGGCGTGAAACGTCCGCAGTTTCACCTGGGAGTGTTGCGGCGGCGCAACACCGGCTTCAGGGGCCTAATAGTCCCCTATAAAGGTCCGGTCGGCCAGCTTCGGGGCTGTCCGTCCTCGAGTTGTGTCGAGGGACGTCCTGCTCGTCAGCCGGGTCCCAGGTCGGACCGCATCTGACCACACGCCGGGCGATGCGGCACCATTCAGCAACCTGACTGTCGTTGGCGCCCATCCAATTCACGGGAACAGGCGCAAGGCGCCGTTTTTCACCATCGGCTGCGAAGCAGAGCCAGCCGGAGCTGTACTCCGTGGCCACAGCTCCCCTCGTACCGGAATTGGCGCGGCGGTCGCCGAGGACCCGCTGTTCGATAAGGCTGACGGCGTTCTCGACGGGGGTGCGGCGTTCCATCTTCCGACGCTCGATCGATGAGGGATGGACCATCCATACCTCCCAGGGCCGGCCTCGAGCGTCGAGAAAAGCGCGGTACCCGGTGTTTTTCGCGGTCTGCACTTGCAAGGAATCCCTCGGACGAGTTTGCTCTTGTGGAGCAAAACATAAACCACGGTTGGATGTTTAGCGATTGCGTGCCTTCGACCTGTCTTCGGAGTCCGCGACAAAGGGAGCCGCGATCGCGGCATTGTGGCAACACGAGCGCAACAACAGGGTACGCTACAGCAGGGAAGCCGTCGCCCGCCATGTATATTTGACACCCAATGAAACTGATCGCATACCTGCTGCTGCTGCCGATCTCGGCTGCGGGCCACAAGCCCTCGTTGCTCGTACCTGCTGACGCGGCGCTATCGCTGCGACCAGTGAAGTGGAGCGTTGTAGGTGGAAGCTCGCCCCGGGACATAGTGTCGGGGCGAACCGTTCCACTCACGCTGCAGGCTGACATCGCCAAAGGCTGGCACATCTACTCCCTTACCCAGAAGCCGGGTGGACCCTTCCCGCTCCGTCTCGAGCTGCTGGGGGCCGCCGACATCGTCATCCGTGGCGTGATCAAGGCGCCGCAGCCCCAGCGAGCCTTCGACAAGAACTTCGGCATCGAAACAGAGCTCTACTCGGGAAATCCTCGCTTCACAATCCCCGTTGGAGTGCCGGGACGCTCGGCCACGGGAGTGCGCAAGTTTCAGGTTTCCGCTCGCTTCCAGGTGTGCAGTGAGACCCTCTGTCTTCCGCCACGCACCGACAAGATGGACGCGGCACTCAGAATAACGGCCCGAAAGTGAACCCTGCCTTTTTCTGGCTCGCGGCCAGCACCGGTCTGCTTTCGCTGCTCACGCCATGTGTGTTCCCAATGGTGCCAGTCACGATCGCGTATTTCTCGACGCCCGATCGGCACAATCCGCGCGGGCTGCGCCGGGCGCTTCTGTTCGCCCTCGGTATCATCGGGACCTTCACGATTCTCGGACTCGCGCTGGCGGCGATCTTCGGGGCGGCAGGGCTCAATCGCTTCGCCGCCGACCCGTGGGTCAACCTCGCGCTCGCCGGGATCTTCCTCGTCTTCGCCGCAAATCTGTTTGGCTGGTTCGAGATCGGAATTCCCTGGCGTGTTTCCAACGCTGCCGATCGCGTAGCGCGAGACGCGACTCCTGGCAGCTCGCTCGGAGCGCTCGTCATGGGGGCGACGTTCACTCTCACCTCCGTGACCTGCACCGCTCCCTTCGTTGGAACGCTCCTGGTGTTGGCGTCGCAGGGATCGTGGACAATGCCAATCGCTGGAATGCTCGTTTATTCCGCGGCGTTTGCGCTGCCGTTTTTCCTTCTCGCCGCTGCTCCGGGGCTCGTGTCCCATCTGCCGCGGGCCGGCGAATGGATGCGGACTCTCAGAGTATTGATTGGATTGCTCGAGATCGCGGCGGCGATAAAGTTTGCGTCCAATGCCGACCTCGTCCTCGGCTGGGGAATCTTCACGCGCAACACGCTTCTCGTCGCATGGTCGGCGCTGGCCCTGGCTGGTGCGGCATACCTGGCGCGAAATGCGCGCGCGCGCTTTCAGAGACGCGAGCTTGGTTGGGAGACCCTGGTTTCCGTCGCAGTTGCGCTGTGGCTCGCGGCGTGGCTGGCGTCGGGACTGAACGAAGCGCGGCAGCTTCGGCAGATCGAGGCTTTTCTCCCGCCGATAGTCGCACCGATGGGTGTCCGTGCTTCGGCAGGCGGGCCACCTACGTGGATGCTCAACGATTACCGGGGCGCGCTTGCCAGCGCCCGCGCCAGCAACAAGCTGGTGTTCGTCGATTTCACCGGCTACACCTGCACGAATTGCCGTTGGATGGAAGCGAACGTCTTCACCCGCCCCGATGTCAGCGCGGAGCTCGGGCAGTTCGTCCTTTCACGCCTCTACACTGACGGTGACGGAGAGATCTACGAGCAACAGCAGGCTTTTCAGGAGAAGACGTTCGGCACGGTCGCGCTGCCGCTTTACGCTGTTGTCGACGTTGACGGCAAGGTGCGCGCGACGTTCAGTGGACTGACCCGGAACCCAGCGGACTTCATCGCTTTTCTCCGGCGGGCGCGCAGCTAGACTGCGGACGCGCGCTAGTTTTTCTTTGGCGGAGGCGCAATTCCCGCCTTGCCGGCGCGCTGCAGAACATCTTGAGCGGTCGATAGCGGGCCGTGATGAGCGAGGCGCTCCTCCTCGATCTCCCTTCCTACTGCCTCGGTCTCGCTGTCGTCCTTCCCGCGCTTGAAGATGAATTCCGGCGCGAGAGCGATCCCCAGCAAGGTCAGCGGAAGGATCTGCAGGGTCTGGATGAGCAGGGACACCGCGATCGCATCGTTTCGGGCAACCCCGAACTGCTCCGCCATCAGCGCGTAAACGAACTGGAAGAACCCGACATTGCCGGGCGTCGCGCGGATGATCAGGCCGACGTTGATTCCGAGCAAACAGGCCAGGCTTCCCGCCAGCGGGATTGGCACGTGAGCGGCCGATGCCGCGAGATCGAAGCACCACAGCTGAGATCCCCACGAAAGAAGCGACAGAATCATCGCCGCCAGGAAGCGCGGCCCAGTCGCGAGGCGGCCGGCTGTCTGTCCGAAGCTCTTGATGTAGGCTCGAACCCTTCCGCCCCACGTCCTCGGCTTCGCTCTGCGCTCCGGCACATGCTCCGGCCTGATGTGTCTCGTCGCGTAAACGAAGAAGAACAGGAGCAGGACGATTACTCCGAGCGCAATCTCCGCCGGCAGCTTCCAGGCTTCGAATTGCGGCGGAAGCTCGAAGACGATCACGCCGAAGACGAGCAGCATCACGAAGCCGATCGGATCGAACAGCTTCTCGAGCGCAACGGAGGCGAGAACGGTGGAGCTCGGCACTCCGCTCACGCGCGATACGAAGACGACACGCGCGGCGTCGCCACCGTTCGCGACGAGAACATTGTTGAGGCCAGCGCCGGCGATCGTCGCGCGCATTGCCAGGGGAAGTGACTTGATTCCGATCGGTCGGAGAAAAAGCCACCAGCGAACTCCCTTGAAGAGCACGGAGAGGATGTTGACGCCGATCGCCGCGGCGAGGAGTGGCAGGGAGGCGTGCCGCATTGAATTCCATGCGGCGTGCCAGTCGATTGTCCGTGCGAACAGAATGAGGAAGACGAGAATCGCGGCGGAGAGCCCCCAGCGAATCGCCTTCTTCAGCCTAGGGCTCATTCAGTCGGCAAAGTCTGGAACTCGTAGCCCTCGTCCTTCAGCAGGTCGATTATGCGGGGAAGAGCGGCCGCCGTCTGCAGTCGGTCGCCGTCCGGATTGTATCCGTCTCCGTCGTGCAGGAGAACGATCGATCCTGGCGCGACGCCTTCGATCGTGCGGCGCACGATTTCATCGACGCCCGGACGATCGCTGTCCCAGACGCCAAGCGACCAGCCGACGGTGCGCTCGCCATAAGAGCTTGCAATCGGAGTCGTCCACGGGCTTCGAAAACCGTGAGGCGCGCGGAAATACCTCGGGGCGGGGACGCCGGCGCGTCTGATGGCGCGGATTCCGAGCCGGATGTCGCGGCTTACGTAGAACGGGCTCTTGAACTGAAGCTTCCGGTGAAAGTATCCGTGATTGCCGATCTGGTGGCCCTCGTGCGAGATCCGTCTCACCAGCTCCGGCCAACGCTCGGCGTGACTCCCCAACACGAAGAAAGTGGCGCGCACGCCCTTTTCCGCGAGAGTGTCGAGAATGAGGGGAGTCGCGTTGGGATTCGGGCCGTCGTCGAACGTGAGCGCTACGACCTTGCGATCGCTCGTGATTTTTCCGAGCGCGCGACCGAAGAAGAAGCTGTTGCGGTGAAACGCGCCGTGAACCGCCCCGCCCAGCACCGAAACGCCCAGCGCAGCATAACCAATCATTCGTGTGTGGCCCTGCCCAGCACCGCGGTGTAAATGTCCAGCACGGCTTCGGTCACGCGCGACCAGGAATATTGCTCAGCCTCCTGCCGCCCGCGCCTTCCGAGCCGCGCGCGGAGAGTCTCGTCGTCCAACAGCCTCACCAGTGCGTCCGCGAGGGCGTCCCTGTCGCCGCAGCGTACCATCAGCGCTTCTCGCTCGTGCCTGACGACATCGCGAAAACCGTAGATGTCCGAGCACACGACCGGGGTCTCGCACGCCATCGACTCGAGCAAGGTGATGCCGAACGACGCCTTGATGGTCGGGCAGGCGTACATCGCGCTATGTGCGTAGTAGCCGGGTCGTC
>JANMMF010000033.1:0-9176 GCA_031372985.1 Gemmatimonadota bacterium | reverse complement strand
GGCTTCCTGATAGCCTATCCGATCAATCTCTGGCTGGTCGCGAAAGGGATGAAGCACGGCTTAATGACAGTCCGCGATTCGAAAAGCGCTCGTAAAATGGGCTCCGGCGGCTCGCACAAAATGGATTCGATGCCGGGCATGGATTCGATGCCTGGACACGGAGGTAACGAAGCGAAGAAAAAGGATCAGAGCTCCTCGGGGCATAAACAGCACGCCTCCAAACGAAAGGATGCGAAGGATGTCGACGTCGAGGCTGTAACTCGACCGCAGCTCGCGGCTCTCACGGGCGTTACGTTCCTGTTGCTGCTGGCGGGGATGTTCGTCCCGGGCGCGTTCGTGAATCTGAGCGTCAGAGCAGAGGAGGTCCGGAGCGCGATCATGCCGCCGGGAATGATCACGACTGCCGATACCCCGCCCGACGCGATGCGAGACATGGCCGCCGCAGATCCTCGGACCGTGAGTTTCACCGCGCCTGAGAATGCGCGCGGAGATCGGTTGCTCACACCGCGGATCGAAAATGGGGTCAAGATCTTCGACCTCGACGCGTCGGTGATTCGATGGAACATTCTCCCGTACGTCCAGGTCACCGCCTACGCGATCAACCGGCAAGTGCCAGGGCCGAGGCTCGAGTTAACAGAGGGCGACCACGTTCGCATCAATTTTTCCAATCACCTCCCGGAACCGGCCACTATGCATTGGCACGGCCTGGTAGTGCCCAACGCGATGGATGGCCCCGGTTTCATCACCCAGGATCCCGTACCACCTGGCGGCAGGTACGTCTATGAGTACGACGTCGTCCAGTCAGGAACATACTTCTATCACTCACATACGAGGCCCGACCGCCAGCAGGCGCTTGGACTCTATGGATCGATGATCATCCATCCAAAAGATGCTGCAGACGAGCCGAAAGCAGATTACGACTATGTCGTGCAGCTTCAGGAGTGGTTGAGACGCGATGGACTGACCTACCCCGCGATGTTGATGGAGGGTGGCTTGCCGAATTTTTTTACCATCAACGGCAAGGCCTATCCAGCGACAGACACGCTCCGAATGCGAGTAGGCGAGACGATCAGATTCAGAATAATCGGAACGAACAACAACTTTATTCATCCGATGCACATGCACGGCGGCCCATTCACCGTCGTCGCGCGGGATGGAATCGTCCTTGCTCCGGCAGCAAGGTTTGAAGCGGACGTAGTGAACGTCGGCCCGGGCCAGCGATACGATGTGATCTGGCCCGCGCGCGAGCCAGGCAAATGGATCCTTCATTGCCACATTCCCCACCACACGCTTAACAACAATGTGGAAGAGAAAGGCGCGGGGGGTCTCACGTTGTTGGTGGAGGTGCGCCCATGACCGCATCTATGATGGGCGCCGGACTGCTGTTGCTCGGGATTCTGGTCGGGCCGTCCATCGTGTTTGCACACGTGGTCGTTTTTCCGAAAAATTCCACCCCTGGGGCCTATGAGAAGTACGTGCTCCGCGTGCCCAATGAGCGCGATGTTCCGACAATCAGGGTGGAGCTCAGATTTCCTGAAGGACTTCGCGTCGTGTCGTTCGGGGATGTGCCCGGCTGGAAGCTACAGGTGCTGGCGGATTCAACCCAGCGGGTGACCGGAGCCGTGTGGACGGGCGTTCTGCCCAAGGAGCGGTTCGTCGAATTTCCCTTCGTTGCCGTCAACCCGAAGGACAGCACTTCGGTCACCTGGCCGACCTATCAGACCTACGAAGGTGGGGAACGGGTGGAGTGGACCGGTCCCGACAGCTCCTATACGCCGGTCGCGTCGACTCGCATCGTCGACCCGACGCCCGCCCCGATCAAAGTCCCCCGCACTTCCCTCTACATATCGATTATCGCGCTGCTCTTCGCCCTGACCGCCCTTGCGGTCGCGCTCAGGCCTCGCGGGGTCGACGCAAATCCCTGATATTGACGTACCAATATTTCTTGATATATTGATCCCATGGCTCTAGCGACCCACTTCCGAACCGAGCGAGCGATCGAGCTCTTTCATGCGCTCTCCGACGAGACCAGACTCGAGATCATCGAGCTGCTCCGTAAAGGAGAGAGCTGCGTGTGCGAGCTGACCGATACACTCGACGCCGCCCAGTCCAGGCTGTCGTTCCATCTCCGCGTCCTCAAGGACGCCGGGGTAGTGCGCGATCGGAAGGACGGACGCTGGGTCTATTACGAGCTCGACCGCGACGTATTCGAAGAGATGGAAACGCTCGTCTCGGACATGAAGCCGCATGCGGTTGCGAGTACCGAGCACTGCTGTGGTTGATCCTTTTTTTTTCACCAACACATCAACAAATATTGTTGAGAGGCTGCTATAATGACGATTCGGGATTCGACACTCAAAGATTCCGTTAAGGAGAAGTACGGTCAGGCGGCACTACGGGTCAGCGAAGGCGGAACCTCAGCATCCTGTTGTGGATCGAGCGCCTGCTGCGGCACCACGACCGAAGCGTGGGATCCGATCACCTCGGATCACTACGACGAAGGACAGAAAGCCGGCATTCCGGTTGAGGCCGTGCTCGCTTCCCTCGGCTGCGGCAATCCAACGGCGTTAGCCGAGCTCAGAGAAGGCGAGACAGTTCTCGACCTCGGCTCTGGCGGTGGAATCGACGTTCTCCTCTCGGCCGAACGAGTTGGTCCGACGGGAAAGGCGTACGGGCTCGACATGACTGACGAGATGCTGGCTCTCGCCAACGACAACAAGCGCCGCGCCGGCGCTGAGAACGTCGAGTTCCTGAAGGGAGAGATCGAGCAGATCCCGCTCCCCGACGCGTCGGTCGATGTCATCATCTCGAACTGCGTCATCAACCTCTCGGGCGACAAGCGGAAGGTGCTCGCTGAAGCCTTCCGTGTCCTCAAACCGGGCGGCAGATTCGCGGTATCGGATGTAGTCGTGCGGGGCGACGTTCCCGCAGCTGTCAAGACGAACATGGAGCTCTGGATCGGCTGCGTTGCCGGCGCGCTCGAGGAGCAGGAGTTTCTCGATCTGCTGAGCGACGTCGGATTCGAGAATCCGTCGATCGAGCCGACCAGGATCTACAAGGCGGCGGATGCGGCGGCGTTTCTGACGGGCAGCGGGCTGGATTCCATGGAGTTCGCCTCACAGATCGACGGAAAATTCATGGGCGCGTTTGTGCGCGCCACCAAGCCCTTGAAAGAGTGCTGCGGACCGGGCTGCTGCGGAGGTTGAGATGAAGATCAGAGTCGCGACGAGCCGGGACCTTGGTGCGGTAGAGAGCCTGCTTTCCTCGAGCAATCTCCCGATCGAGGGAGTGAAGGAAAACTTTTCCGGCTTCGTCGTTGCGGAAGACAAGGGCGAGATTGCCGGTACAATTGGGTTGGAGAAATTCGGATCCGTTGCTCTTCTGCGGTCAGCGGTGGTGTCGCCTGAGCACCGTGGTAGCGGAGTCGGCCGCAGGCTGGTTGAGAAAGTTCTCGAGCGCGCTGAAGAGGACGGTATCGAAGAGCTATTCCTCCTCACGACCACTGCCGAGGATTATTTTCCGCGATTCGGGTTTACCCGAACGACTCGCTCGGCGGTGCCGCCCGCCGTGAAGGTGTCGGCTGAATTTCAGGGAGCGTGCCCCGATTCCGCGGCGGTAATGACGCGTCGGATCACAGCGCATGTCCATCGCGTCTGATGCGGTACGCTCTTCTCTCCGACATCCACGCCAATCTACCGGCACTCCGTGCCGTTCTCGGCGACATCGATCAACGGGTGAATGTCGATGCGACCTACCATCTCGGTGATCTCACTGGTTACGCGCCGTGGCCGAATGAAGTCGTAGCACTTCTTCGCGAGCGCGCCATCCCCGGGATTGCGGGCAATTATGACTCGACCGTCGCAACCGACTACAAGCATTGCGGCTGCCGCGCCGATTCACCCCACGACGAGGAGCTGTCGCATCTCTCGTACGAGTGGACCCGGTCGCACGTGACACCCGAGACGAAACGGTATCTCGCGAGTCTTCCGTTTCGCGTCGATATCCGGCCGTTTGGCGGACACCTCTCGGGCCCGACGATAACGCTCGTTCATGGAAACCAGACGTTGAACACGGTATACGTCACCGGGGATCGCCCCGACTCCTTTCTCGAGAAAATGGCGCTCGATCTGGGCGCGCGCGCAGAGGATGTCATCTGCTTTGGGCACACGCACAAGCCGTGGCAGCGCGTAGTCGGCGGAGTCCAGTTCATCAACACCGGGAGCGTCGGCAGACCAAAGGATGGGGATTGGCGCGCCTGCTACGCGTTGCTGTCGATGGAAGCATCCGGTGCCCGCGTCGAATTCGTTCGGGTGCCTTACGACGTCGAAGAGGCTGCCGACGCTATTCGTGTGAGCGATCTGCCCACTGAGTTCGCCGAGGTTCTGAAGTCGGGTGGGGCGGACGCGGCCACTTCTTCTGCAGCCTCTTAGCGACCGCTTCCGCCCGGGCGAACGCCCGAAGGAAATTCTCCCCCGCCAGCTTTCTCAGTCGTTATCCGACCAACCCCACCGCGCCAGCTCGGCGAACAGGGCGGGATACGTCGATACGTCTTCCAGCCCTTCCACCACCTCGGTTATCCCGTCGAAACCTTCACCGATCCCGACGTGATCCACGCCAGCGACCCTGCGCAGGTAATCGATCTGATCGGCGACCTGTGACAGCGTGGCTCGCGGAAGCGGGTGGGTCGTTCTCCCTTCCTTTACAGCTCGCGTTATCGCGGCTGTGCTCGGAAGGATGAAGGCATGGCAGGTAAGGTAATCCCGCCCCGACTTGTCGCAGAAGTCGGTTTACCGGATGCCCGGAGGTGAATCCAGGAGCTCCACCGCCTCGATGCTGTCCGCCTCTCGCACCACCAATCGTATCGGGTGGAGCCATTGGAGCCACGGCATCATCCCGCCGGCGTCGTCGCGGATCAGATTGGAGTCGATTCCGTTGGCGTCGAGCACGGCCTGCGCTACGTGCGCTTCGACTTCGTTGGCAAACGTCCTGATCACCGTGTTGAGCTCCGGCAGTTCTTTCTCCATCTTCCCCCTTAACTTCACACGGGCGCGTCCTGGTTGAAATCTGTATCAGTGACCCGTCAAGCGCATCGGATCACCTTTCCGCGGACGGCCGCGGATTGGCACGTTGTCTGCCCGTTCAGACCATGATGCTATCATCGCGGACGAACAGTATGAACATGCGTTATCAGCTTCTGGCTGCGATCTGCGGTGTTTTTGTCGCCGGCGCCGTCGGCTGTGGGAATTCCAAGAAGACGCCGGAGGTCGCGAGCGTTGGACAGGACACCATGCTTCTCCGCGACCTGGCCGAGGCGAACAAGAATACCGCCGCGGCTGCGGCCGTCGATAATAGCCTGAACACCGTCAGAACCACCGGCGGCGGTGCGCCTCCGGGTCTCGGAAACGAGTCGTCGCAGCCGCGAACCGTTGCGCAGCCATCTCCGGCCGGGAGTCAGGTGCTCACCTCGCCCCGCCCAGCTCCGCCGCGTAGGGCCAGCGATGGTTCCGGTCCAACGACTGTACCGACCGAGCTGTCGCCGGCGTCGCGCTCGTCATCGCCGGGCGATCCGTGCGACTCGCCCGCCGCGGTCGATCAACGCTCGTGTCTCAATCGCTCGATCGTGCAGAACGACGCCGGTCTCAATCGGATATACCAGGAGCTGATCGCGCAAAGCCGGAAATCGGGAGGCCCAGAGCTCGAACAGCGCTTCCGCGACGCCCAGCGTAACTGGGTGAACCAGCGCGACGCCGAATGCCGCGACGTCGGTACAGGCGCTCTCTGGGCGAAGGCACGGGCGCGCTGCCTCGCCAACCGCTCCGAAACGCGGACCGCGGAGCTCAGGCGGAATCTGAACAGCCTGCGCGGACAGTAGCGAATAGTAGAACGGCGAAGGCCTGACGCTTGGCGTCAGGCCTTCTTGTTGTCGCCAGAGTCTACCGATTGGCCGACTGCACTCCAGAACTGGCGATCGCTCTGCCCTGAAGCAGCCCATCGATCTCTGCGGCCGCAACGGCACGCGGCGAGATCCAGCCGCCACCGACCGCACGCGTCGGAACGGTGACGCCGGCGACTCCGCCCGTCGCGCTTATCTCGACGATTGCTGTCGCCTCCGATACACCCGCCGTTCCGCTGCTGATCACCAGGACCCATCTGCCGGCGGCGGGACGCTGCCAGCGCACGGCGTACATGCCGGGTTGTGATCCGGGCCGGATATCGAGGCGCATGCTCTGTCGCTTTCCGTTGACCACACCTTCGGCGGTACCGGTGACAGTCTTCGCCATGAGATCGCCGTGATGGTAGGTGCGTACCGTGAGGAAGGCATCGCGAGACGTGCGATCAAAGGGGTTGGCAGGATACTCGATCGCGATCCACGGCGGGCCAGCATTGGCGGCGCTGAAGGCGGTAAGTGTGAGCGCGGTGACGAGCGCGAAAGTGCGAAGCAGCGTGCGTCTCATGGCAAACTCCTGAAGAGGTTTTTCGAGCGCTTCTACGATGCCGCTCGTGCCCTCAGGGTTGAACGCGACTCTATTTTGTTCTTCGCAGGGTGACTGGGCCCTTGAACGTGCGCACGGACACTTTCGCGCCTCCACCACTCTCCTCAGCCACCAGCTCAGCGCCACGGCCAAATCGGCCTGGAGTGGGACTCTTCCTCGAGAGCTTGTTGGTGATGTTTCCGGCGATTGTGACAACCGAGAACGTTGCTGCGGTTTTTTCCGGAATCGCGATGTCGATAGTTCCACTGTGGCTGTCGAAGTCGAATGCTCCACTCCGGTCTAGCCGCCCCGCGAAGGTGACGTTGCCGGTAACTGTCTCGATCTTCGTCCGCTCGAATACGCCATTGCCGCCGTCGACCCTGATCGGTCCACTTACCGTCGAGAAAGCCGCGTCTGAGCTCGCTCCCTGAAACGTGATCGCCCCGCTCGCGCTCTTGGCTCTGACCCACGATGGGGAGCCCGTGATGTGAATGTCCCCATCGATCGCTTCCGCGTTGAGCTCGCGCGGATCCCCGGTCACGTCGATTGTCCCGCTGACTACGTACAGGTCGAGGCCGCCGGCGACATCGCTGACATCGATGCTCGCGGTCGCCGTCTTTACCCAGAGACGGACTCGCGCCGGTACCCAGATCTCGAGTCGCGTCGGCTTCGGGTCCCGCTCGTTCGCTGACTCCACGAACATCTTGGCGCCGGTATACCCGCCGCCCATGAAAAAGCTGTCGCCCGGCCCCAGCGTCCCTCGCACGAGCACAGTGTCCTTGTTCCAGCCGTGGACGATCACACTGCCGACCATGTTATGGATCCGGAGCGCGCCCTCCATTCCGAGCGCCTGCCTGCGGTCGATTTTCTTCTGCGCGATGAGTGGCGAAGCGAGCATCACGATCGCGGCTACTCCTCCGGCGAGCGCCCGGCTCAGAGCTTCTCGGGTTCCGGCACGACGAGTCCTGACGGCCAGACTAGCTTCCACGCGTCATCTCCGCTGTTCGCCGCAAGAGGTCCATTTTCTGCCGGTAAGTGCCAGACAACATTTGGATCAGCATCTTGTTGGCGGGGTCCCGAGCGAGCGCAGTGCGCGCCTCGAGGATCGCTTCGTCGATCGTGCGCAGACTCGCCTTGAGCTGAGCAACAGTCTCCGGAGCAAGCAGTGCCTCCTGCTGATCGAGAAGGTCCTGCAGTACGGCGACATTCCGCAGATAGTTGTTCTCCTCGATCGTGAACGACGCGAGTGTAGCCGGTGTAGTTCCGTTGGCCTGATTGCTCGCGGCCGACCGCGAAGAGTTTCCGTCGGCACTGCGCGCGCCCATGTAGACAGCGGTTCCAGCCGATGACAGCACGACCAGCAGTACCGCGGCGGCCGCCAGTACGTACGGGCGACGCCAGAATCCCGGAGCCGAGCTGGTGTGGTGTCCGGCAACCGCCACCTTGTCTCGCTCGATGGCGGCGTGGATGTTCGACCACGCTTCCGCCGGTGGATCAATCGATTCCGGCAGATCGGCTGCGCGCGCGCGGATCTTGTTCAGACTCTCGACCTCGGCTGCGCAAATGGCGCACACCGCGATATGATCGGCAACCGGAGCTCGCGCATCTTCGGTCAGCTCGCCGGTCACGTAATCGTCCAGTAGATGCCTGATGACTTCGTGTGTCATCTCTCCAACCTCTCTCTCAGTAGCCTGCGCGCACGGTGGAGCTGCGCTTTGACCGTTCCAACGGAGACGCTCAGCTGTTCGGCGATCTCCTGGTGCTGATACCCTTCCACATCGTGCAGCACGAACGCGAGCCGCGCCCCCTTCGGCAGTGAAGCAATCGCGTCTTCCATGTCCATTTTCAGATCGATGCCGGTCGATCGGGCCGCGCCAGCCAGCCGTGATGTATCATCCATCGGAAGGACTCTCGCGATCCGCCGCTGATCGCCCCTCGCGTTCTCGAGCATTGTGTTGACCGTCAGTCGATGGAGCCAGGA
The DNA here is from genome assembly GCA_031372985.1 of Gemmatimonadota bacterium. Classification (GTDB taxonomy): domain Bacteria; phylum Gemmatimonadota; class Gemmatimonadetes; order Gemmatimonadales; family Gemmatimonadaceae; genus UBA4720. The sequence goes on along the minus strand of JANMMF010000033.1, from coordinate 722 downwards.
CGAAAACGCGGAATCACCACGAAAAGTCGCCAGCCTCCGCCACGCCCGGATGAAGACATCCTGCATCAGCTCAGTAGCGTCGGAACTGTCTCCCGCCATGAGCCGCAGGCATAATGCGTAGATTCGCCCGGCGTGCTCCCGGTAGAGAAGCTCGAAGGCATCGACATCCCCGGCCTGCGCGCGCCGAATCGAATCGAGCGCCGCAGCCTTCTCTTCACCCATCGTGGACAGGTTGGGTCCGATAGAGTCCGATACCACGGCGCTCGTCTTCATTTCAGGCGGAAATAAGATGCCACTCGCGCGTCCAGGGTTGGAAAGCTCCTGAACCAGATTCTATCGGTTATGGGGCGCTACCGCCCCTCGACGATGATTTGCCGGTCGACGGAGCTATTCGATGTCGCCACCCAGATCGAATTTGCCGCGAGTGAGACCGACGATTCGTGGCCGGCCGAAGGCCCGTTGATGAATGCATCCCCAATACAAAAAGATCTTCGGATAACCCATATGAGCTAGTCGACGATATTTCAAATAGGCGCGAGCTGCGCGGGCTTGCCGGAAGGAAGCTGTGGCGTCGACCGCCGCTCGCCAACCTGCTGCCGCCACATCGCGTAGTACAGACCCGTGCGTTCGAGCAGATCGTCGTGTTGCCCCGCTTCGACGATCTTGCCACGCTCCAGCACGTAAATCCTGTCGGCGTGCATCACGGTAGAAAGCCGGTGCGC
>JANMMF010000106.1:0-3821 GCA_031372985.1 Gemmatimonadota bacterium | reverse complement strand
CCGTAGCACAATACCTCTGTCACGCCTTTCATCAACTCGTTCGCGTCATAGCGGATGCCGATCACTGCGTCGGCCCCCGCCATATGCGCTTGAACCAACATTGTGTCGAAAGCCTGCTTGCGGGTTCGCTCAGCAAGTTCCGTAAAGAGCGAGATATTGCCGCCAAGCAGCGTCTGCAAGCTGGCGCCGACGGTCCCGAAAACCGATCGGGATCGGACGACAACACCACGTACCACGCCAAGATTGTCCACGATTCGGAATCCAGGCACGTCGAAGCCGGTCGTTGTCATGTTGGACGGAATGTCTGCTGCCTGCGAATGGATGATGGAAGACATGAGTCACGTTTCGCGGTGAGTGGTCAACGGAAGCTAGCACATGCAGTTAGACGTGCGCTAACACGACTGCGTTGGGATTAGACTGCAAGATCAAAGCGATTTAATAACGGATCTTCGATTTCGCTTCTGGAGCACCGCGCGAGGCTCCCAGGGCCTCTCAGCCATCCCCGTAATCGAGATCCGCGTCACGCACGGCACAGTGATCCCCGCACCCAAACTTGTACCGATTCCGCGCAAACCACCTGTAGAACCGATCGGCAAGCGGCCGCACGAACGGGATCTTGAATAGCCAGGAGATCAGCCTTCCTTTCGGCAAGACGTTCAGCAGCTCCACGAGCGCCGCCGCAGCCTGCCACGTCCGACCATCGCGCGTCCGAATCACCTGCATCGACTCGACATACGCCCGCGCGGGAATCCACGGAAACCTCTCCCTCACTCCCGGAGTCTGCGACGGAATTATCTCGAGGTCATGGCCGCGGTCCCACTTGGTCAGCAGCTTCACCATCCGGCCGCACACCTTGCAATGGCCGTCGTAGATCACCGTGTATCTGCGACCGGGCTCACCAACGTTCGGCGCAATGTGCTCGTGAGTGTGCTCGCCAGCCACGGTAAACCGGACTACCGGTACCGTCACAGCGCCGCTTCGATCGCGGGCGACTCCACCCCCACGGCATCGACGGAGATTTCAATCGGGTGAGTGAGAGTCTTGTGTACTCCGCACAGACTGGCCGCGCGGATCACCCTCGGCCACAGCTCCGCTGACAACGATGGCCAATCGAGCACCACCTTCATCGTCCCGATTCGGTGCTCGCCTTCAACAAAGGTCCAGCTCACGTCAACCTTGAGGTCGTCGATCCCGATGCTCTTGTTCGACGCCCAGCTCTGCAGCACCGAGGATGTGCAGGTGCCGAGTGCGCTGCCGAGCATGTGAAACGGAGAATAGCTCTGGTCGTGCGACGCGGCCTCGATCGTAAGTGGGCCCGGCGTCGGCTCGATCTTCAGCGACTCCTCACCAGTGAGCGTGATCTTCATTTTCCAACAGCCGTTCCCGCTGGTTGCTGCTGCGTCAGGCAGTGCAGAGTGCCGAGACCCCACACCAGATCCACCGCATGAATGCCGACGACCTTGCGGCGCGGAAAGGCTTCCGCGATTCCGTTGAGCGCCACGCGATCGTTCGGGTCATTGAAAGTGGGTACAAGAACGGCGCCATTGGCGATGTAGAAGTTCGCGTAGCTGGCGGGGAGTCTCTCGCCGTTCATGACGACGGGACGTGGGAAGGGGATTGAAACGATCTTGAGCGGCTGTTTCTTCGCCGCGGCTTTGAGACGGCGGAGATTGTCAGCAGACCGCTCGTGGTTGGGATCGGCCGGGTCGGGCTCGTAAGCCATGATCACCGTGTCGCGGGAGCTGAAGCGTGCGATGTCGTCGACGTGCCCATGAGTGTCGTCCCCCACCGTGCCCTCGCCCAACCATATAGTATCGGTCACACCCAGGTACTCGCGAAACGCCTTCTCGTAATCGCCAGCCCTCATTCCCGGATTGCGCACCTGCACGTCCGTCAGCAGCCACTCTTCAGTAACGAGGATGCGGCCCGCGCCGTTCACTTCGATCCCGCCGCCCTCGAGAACCAAGCGCTCGCCGTTGTCGGGTCTCAGCGGCTCAATCCGCGGAAGTCCGGTGATGCGCGCGATCTCGCGGCCTATCGCAACATCCTTCCTATAGTTGTCGTACTTGGCCCAGCCGTTGAATCCCCAGTTTACCAGCTCGACTTTGCCGTCGGCGCGGATGACACCAGTCGGCGCGGAATCGCGGAGCCAGACGCGATCGGTGGAGACTGGGTGAAGCCGATAGCTCCCCTCTTTCACACCGTGCGCACCCAGCAGGGTCCGCGCGTTCTCGGCTACAGTCTCATCATGACAGAGAATCTCGACTCGCTCTGATTCACTCAGCGCTCGCACGATCTCGGCGTACACCCATGGAATCGGTGCGAGCTTCCCGGGCCAGTCCGGCTCGTGGTGCGGCCACGCGATCCAGGTGGCCTTGTGCGCCTCCCACTCTGCGGGCATCCGTCTAGCCAGCGATAGCTCCATAGTCAAAGCGCCGTCGCCCTTCTGAGTGGCTTTCTTAGTCAAAGCGCCGCCCTCTGTTGGAGCGGCGCCCGGTTTGCGCTTGCTCGTGGCAGCGGAGCGCTTCGTCATCCGATGTAGCGATTGAGGATCGGCGCGTACGCATCGATGCGCCGGTCGCGCAGGAACGGCCAGTTGCGGCGCGTGCTCTCGATCAGCGCCCTGTCGCACTTCGCGACGAGCACAGCCGGCTCGGTCCCCGCCTCGACCAGGATTCGACCGAATGGATCACAGATGAATGAATGCCCGAAGAACTCGATGCCGTCCGTGCCGGCCTCGTCCTCGTGTCCGACGCGGTTCGGTGATGCGACGTAGACTCCGTTGGCGATCGCGTGGGCGCGCTGCGCAGTGCGCCACGCCTCGACCTGTGCTTCGCCGAACTCCGCTTTCTCGGACGGGTGCCAGCCGATCGCTGTCGGATAAAAAATGATCTCGGCGCCAAGCAGACTGGTGATGCGCGCGGCCTCCGGATACCACTGGTCCCAACAGATCAACACGCCGATGTCGGCGTACCGCGTCTTCCAGACGCGGAATCCGCTCGCGCCCTTGTGATCTCCGTCATCGGCCAAGTGCGAATCGCCCGGCGTGAAGTAGAACTTCTCGTTGAAGAGCGGATCGTCGGGGATGTGCATCTTCCGATAAGCGCCAAGGAGCTTCCCGTCGGCGTCGATGACGGCGGCGGAATTCCGATAGACGCCGGCGGCCTGGCGCTCGAAGATCGGGACGATGATCACCAGCTCGATCTCCTTCGCCAGCTTCCGCATCCGCTCGATCGTCGGGCCGGGAATGGGCTCCGCCAGGTCGAAGCGCTCGTGCTTCTGCGACTTGCAGAAGTACGGAGCGTTGAACAGCTCCTGGAGGCAGACGATCTGCGCGCCTTTCTCCGCGGCTTCACGGATGCGGGTAACCGCCCGCTCGACGTTCTTTTCGACGTCGTTCGTGACGGCTTCCTGTACGATTCCTATAGTGAACGTTGACGATGCGGCCATGAGAGGAAGGTTAACAAGTTGCGACGCGACAGGTAGTGGCCGGCTGATTGCGTTAGCTTAGGCTCACGCCTCCAGTCCAGACATGACGCCAGACGAAACCAGTCCAAGCAGCTCACCACCGAGATCCGACGGCAGCGCGGAGCGACGCGTGCGGCGGAGCACCGGCATCAACACCGCGTTTCGCGCGATCAAGGCACAGCATTCATCCAATCGCTCTCCGATGGAGGTCCTGGCGGACCGGATGATCGGCTTCGCCAGCTCGACACCGTTTCTCGTCATCCACGTGATCATCTTCATCGCGTGGATCTACTGGAACCTCCCGTTCTCCGGGCTTCCGAAGTTCGATCAGTACCCGTTCGGCATGCTCACGA
>JANMMF010000101.1:0-3646 GCA_031372985.1 Gemmatimonadota bacterium | reverse complement strand
CGCGTTCAATCGCCGCACTGGCGCCCCCCTCGCGACGGTGGATTTTTCGGCGTTCAAACTTGGTTTTCTCAACGACATCGCGGCGGGCCCTGATGGGCTGTACGTGACGGACACGGGAACGGATCGCATCTACCGGATCGCTGGTGGGCGCGCCACTCTCGCACTGCAGGACACAGCTCTCGGCAATCCCAACGGAATTACGTGGGACGGTGCAGGCGGTCGCTTCATCGTCGTACCGTGGGAGGATTCGGTGATCAAAGCCTGGACCGCTGGGAGCAAGACGCTCACCGTGATCGGTAAGGATGGAGCGACCAAGTTCGACGGCGTCGAGATTCTCTCCGGAGACCGCGTGCTTGTGTCGAGCCAGTCAGACTCCAGCCTGCACCTGTTCACCGGAAGTGCGGGTCGCCCGATCATTCGGACGGGGGGCGAGCCGGCTGACATCGCTGTCGACACCAAGCGGAATCGCGTAGCGGTTCCATTCGTCGCGCGCAATCTGGTCGAGATCTGGCAGCTCCCTCCGCAGCGATAGTCCGGTAAAACGAAAACCTCTACAGCACAAAAGTGCTGTAGAGGTTTGTACGTCGGTCAGTCGGGGCGACTGGATTTGAACCAGCGACCTCCTGCTCCCGAAGCAGGCGCGCTACCGGGCTACGCTACGCCCCGAGTACAAACATCGTATCTGACGAGAACTCACATCTTAACAGATACGCTCTCCCTATGGGAGCCTTCGATGGGACAAACACCGACGGAGCAAAAGTCGGGTTTTCGGTGGCTCTTTCCGCCGCAAATGCAGACTGCAAAGGGTCTCGCAAATCGCCATAAATCGCCGAATTCAGACATATTTGTGATATACCTAAGTCATTGTCTAACATACACTTAACTTTAGCCGGATTCTGTAAATTCGTCGCGTTTTTTCGCGTTGCCGAACCGTGGATCGTCGCGTCTTCACGGTAGCGAGGACGGCCTCAAATCGAACTGCTGCTGTCACTCACATCGACAACTTCTTGGAGTAAACCACTAATGAACGCGACCCGTTTTCTTCTGGCCGCAATGGTGTTGGGAACAGCCATTGGTTCTGAGCAGGCCAACGCGCAGTGCAGCGGCAACGCCGGTAGCTGCAACACCACGAACACCGCTTCAGTAACACTCGGCGCCGTCGTCAAGCTGGGCATGAGCAGCGCCACGACTTCTCTGAGCTCGCCGACCGCGGATCAGATCGAAGCCGGTGCAGTGATCGCGGATGCAGGCCCGACCTTCACAGTAAAGGCGAATCGCAGCTGGACGTTGAACATCAAGACCACGAATCCAGCTACCTGGACCTACGTCGGATCGTTCGCCGGTGCTAAGCCGGTCAGTGATCTCACCTGGTCAAATGCCGTTGCCGGAACCTTCTCTGGCATCGGTTCGACCGACGCGCTGTTCCTTTCAGGAGCGACAGCGACGAACGGCACCGCGGCGCAGGCATTTTTCAGAACCGTGTGGGCCGCTGGTTTTACGCAGCCGAGCAATGCTCCGGGTACCTACAGCTTGCCGGTCGTTTTTACACTCTCGGCTCCGTAACGGCGGGCGCCGCTCTCGATTTCTCACGCTTCTCCTCACTCTTCATTCATTCAACGGGACTACTATATGATGCGCAACAAGAAGGGTTTTACCCTCATCGAGCTCCTGATCGTCGTCGTCATCATCGGCATTCTTGCCGCGATTGCGATTCCGAAGTTCGCGAATACCAAGGACAAGGCGTACGTAGCAGCGATGAAGTCTGACCTTCGCAACATTGCGACGTACGAAGAGCAGTATGCCGCCGACAACGGTGGCGCGTACTTCGGTGGAACCGCGACGTCAGCGGCTCCTCTCCAGGGTTTCAGCCCGTCGCAGAACGTGACGGTTGTCGTTGTGAACGTTGCCGGCCCGCCGCCTTCATGGAGCGCGACCGCAACGCACACGCAGTCTGCGAAGACTTGCGACATGACCAACGGCGTGATCACCTGCGTCTAAGTTCGAAGAGATCTGGTTGAACAAAACGGGGACGGCTCGAAGCCGTCCCCGTTTTTATTTGCTCAGCGCTGGTAGTGTGATAACAAGCGCGTAGAATCCTGCTGTGACGCCGCTAGTCTCTTGCGGATCGGTGGTCTGATCCAGCGGCGCTCGCACGCGTAAAAGGGGTGACCGGCACCGCTTTTCGGTCGTCCACCATCGTCAGCGTGACTCGACCGCTCAGACGACCAAACTTTACACCCTCTCATGAAAGAAGGAGTTCGAAGTGATACGGATTGTTTTCACTCCCGGAGCAGCACGCCGCGCGGCGGCACCGCTCTTTGCCTGCTTTCTCGCTTCAGCGGTGCTCTCCGCACAGTCCCCGGATTCGCAGTCAGCCCATGGGGCGGCCAAGGCACTCAAGGCATCCAAGACCGCGGGATGGCGCGCTGACGTCGAGTCGAATGCCGCTGTCCAGTATGACAACAATATCTTCCTTCTCTCGCTAGCCCAGCGCGCCTCTGTCGCTTCGCCGTCGGCGGGAGCCACCGTCAGTGGGCGATACCAGGGCATGGAGAGCGCTAACGACATGATTGGCGTCGGAAACATTGCGATCCGGTTGAACGGGCCCGGGGCTCGCGGGCGCACACTCGAGATAACTCCCGAAATCTCCTACGAATTCACGTCGCGGAACCAGCTTCGCCGTGAAGCCGCCGGCGCGTTGTCGATTGCTCAGTCCCTCGGTGGCGGGCGTCGCATTCGGTTGAGAGCGGGCTCGACGCCAAGTCACTTCTCTCGCAACTATCTGTCGGATGCAGTCGATGCTGACGCGAGTGGATCGATTAGCTCCAATGAGCGTATCTACAAACGAGGACAGTACGGAGAGTATTCCATCCTCGGAGATTTGCGCTTGCCGCTCGGAGCGAGGTCGAACAAAGGCGCGTCCGTTGTCCTGGGTGCGGGAGGAGGTTACTACGCGAGGTCGTATGACGCTCCATTCGCTGTGCGGGACCTGAGTGGACCGACAGCAACGGTCAGTCTCGCTATCGGCCAGAAGTCCCCGGTTGGACTCGAGCTCACCTACGATCTGGCGGTGCTCTCTGCCGCGCCGGGCCCACAGGTCGCTCTCCTCGACGAGCCGGTCTACAACGTTGATTTCAACGGAAATGGCAGGACGACAGACTTGAACGCGCGCGCGTTCGTAGATATTAACCGGTCCCGCTTGGAGCACCAGATTGGTGGCGCGCTCACCTTCGAAACTGGCCGCCGCGCGACTGCGTCAGTGGGTTACGATTACAGGATCCGCTCCTTTCGGTCCACGCTGCCATACGACGAGGATGATGCCGGGCGACGGGACAACCGAAGCGGGATTCGCGGATCCTTCCGCGCGAAAATGGCAAAGGGCGTGTACGTGTCGACGGGAGTGAAGTTCCTGTCGCAAAGCACCAATAGGCCCCTTGGCTCTGCGTTCGGAGAGGAAGCGGATTACCGGAATATCGTAGCATCGGTGGGTCTCCAGGCCTCGTTTTAACGAGATGCCACGACAGGCTTCCCAAGGCCGCGCCGGACCGAAGCGGATTCTCTTCGCTGGGTATGCCCCAGTCCACTTCGTGTGCTTCAAGCCACTATACGACCGACTCCGCAAGTCAAGAAAGGTCGAGGTCTGGCT